>JAKABJ010000001.1 GCA_021801905.1 Microcaldota archaeon
GGTCTGAGCCGAGTTCCTTAGCACCTCGCAGGATCCTGGTTGTGCCCTTGGGGCGAAGTTGGAACTGTTGAAGATTCCCAAAGAGAAAAGCGCTACAAGGACAATCGCAATTATGAGAATTGCCCAACCGTATGTCATCAGGTACTCCATTGCAGATTGGGATCTGTTTAATAAGGAATTAACACCGTGTTGTTTGGAAGAATTCTTTCGCATAATTACACTCTGTTTTTATTGCAAAGTGAATTATTAAATTTTTCTTTGAAATCCTTTAGCCCTTTTGAACATTGATAGATACTTGGATCTGGCAGTAATTACTCTAAAGCTCTTACGAAATGCTATTAGATGCTTTATTCTTTTTATGCAAGCTTTCTGCTAAATATGCGTGATCGTGGATTGCCATTTTGAAGCAATTAGATAGAGTATATGCAGACGCCATTCTGGAAGAGGGGGGCATTGATGAGATAATTTTGCCATTCCATGGTCGATATGGGGCATACAGCCATTTGCTCTCAGTTAAAGGATCATTTTGATGGAAAGAAGTCCATATTTGCGGGGCATCATCTATTATTATGTCATGATCTAGTTTGAGCTTGTCTTTTATATGCTCAACAAGCAATACTTTGAAATCTAATGAAGGAAAGTTGTGCTTTAGCCATTTGTGCAATGAATCCTTTGTTGATGAAGACCTGCGCGTAACAATCTCTACATTAAAATGATTTGCAAAACGATTCAATTCCTGCTCTGTTACTGTAGGGCATATTTCCATGGCATTTTCATTCCACGCATCATCATATATTCTTAAGAATTCCTCCAAAGGCATTTGGAGCTTTGATTTGCTAGGATTATAGTCGTCTGCATCGGAAATTTTAAAACTTTTTCCTGAAAGCCTATTCCATTCATTAATTATGAAAGAGTATACATCTGCCAGTGTGCCGTCTATATCCAATGCCACCTTTGGTTTGCGGATTTGAGGCAGCTGGCGTTCTTGCATTTAATCAAGTATCTTTGTCTCTTTCTCATCTGCAATAAAACCTACTTTTTTGTGCGATCCGTCGCACATTGGCTTGTGCTCAGAATGGCCGCACCTGCAGAATGCAAATTTTACCTGGCCTTCTATTACTACCAAATTCGGGCCGTCTTTTGCGGATTTTATTACTAATTTCGGCATTGAATCGCATAGATATGCTAATTGATTTATTTATACATTGCGGTGATATGCCTGCAGCTAAATAACCAGGCAATTTTTGCCTATTATTTTCTGGTAAAAAAAGATTATCAGTCCATGAATTGCTGCGCTGTGGGAGGCTCCTCTGGCTGGCCCTTCCTTTTCCTTATCTCTCTGACTATCCTGTTTTGTAGATCTACCGGCATCTTCTCATATCCGGAAAACTCCATGCTCCATATAGCCTTGCCCTGGGTCATTCCCCTCAAGTCATTTGAGAAGTCCTTTATTACCTCCGATACTGGGAGCTTGGCAAGTATGGATGCCTGTCCGCTCTCCTGCTCAATATTCAATATCTGCCCCCTCCTGCCTTGCAGGAAAGAGATCACATCAGACATGAAATCAAGAGGTATGTTTATCGTGAAATTCTGCTTCGGTTCCTCAAGAACCACCCCAGATGTCAATAATCCTGCGTAGATTGCCCTCTTTATTGCAGGCATTATCTGGGCAGGACCCCTGTGTACAGGATCTTCGTGTATCGTTGCATCAACTATGCTCACAAGTATGCCTGAACATTTTTCCCTGGCCAGAGGACCGTCCTTTACTGCGTCATTGAAACCGTCAATAAGAAGCTCCATGACCTCATTCATGTACTGAACTCCTTTTGTAACGTCTGCAAGCATGCATTTGTTGGTAATTTGCTCTACCTCCTTTGCAACCACCCTGTCCAGCCCGGCTTGCACCATTGCCTCTATTGCATTCTGCCCTTTTGGCTTGCCTTCTCTTATCTGGCCCTCGTCTATCGCTTTCTGCACGCCCTCAGGAAGAGGTTCAACAGTTACATAGAACCTTGAGTGCCTGTTTGGAGATTTGCCTTCTATAGGGCCTACCTTCTTTGATATGGTCTCGTGGTATACCACAATCGGCTCGCTGGTTGTTATCGGTACCTTGAAATCATTCTTAAGTTTTGTCTCTATCGTCTCAAGATGCAATTCTCCCATTCCGCTAATCAGGTGCTCTCCTGTTTCTTGGTTGATTTCGGCTTTTAATGTGGGATCTTCTTTTGTGAGCACCCTTAATGCTTCTATTAGCTTTGTTGTATCCCTGGAATCTTTTGCCTCTACGGCCTTTGTTACCACAGGCTGTGAATAGTGCTTTATCTGCTCAAACGGCTCTATCATCTCTTCGCTTATTGTGTCCCCTATGGAAAGGTCTTTCATGCCTATAAGAGCAGCTATGTTTCCTGCAGGTATCTCGTCTACTATTACCTTGTCTGGACCCATGTATATACCTACCTGCTGAAGTTTCTGGGTCTGGGACTTCCCGGATATGTGCAGCTCAAGCCCTTTCTTGGCGGTTCCAGAAAATATTCTTCCTACAGCAATCTCCCCTGCCTGCTGATCGTATTTTATTCCGAATATCACTCCGTTGGTCTTGCTGGTTATATTTGTATCCAACATAGCTTTGCCATCTGGAGAGTTAAGATCTCCGTGCCATATCTGAGGTATCCTATAAGGCTGTGCCTCTGCGGGATTTGGAAGATGATCTACAACCATTGCAAGAGTGGCCTCGTCTATAGGACAGATCTCTTGCAGTTTTGCAAGGTCATTGTTTGCTGTCAATTCGAATATGTGCTTGAAAGTTACCTTATTCTTGTCCATTATCTTTTTGGAGATTGCCCATCTTCTCAATGCTGAGCCGAACGCTACGCTTCCTTTTTCTACGCTGACTTTCCATTTGCTCCCATACCCTTCAGGCGCATATGTCTCTATCATCTGGTTTATCTCGTTTATAAGCTTGAGGAGCCTTTCCTGCGTCTGCTCAGGGGTTAGCCTGAGTTCTGTAATCAGCCTATCTACCTTGTTGAAGAAAAGCACAGGCTTTGCCTTCTCCTTCATCGCCTGCCTTAGAACCGTCTCGGTCTGGGGCATTATTCCCTCAGTAGGGTCGACTACAAGAATAACGCCGTCTATGGCTCGCATTGCCCTTGTTACGTGCCCTCCAAAATCAACGTGGCCGGGAGTGTCTATCAGGTTTATTATATAGTCTTCGTTATTGTAATTAAACCCAAAAGAGATATATGCAGACTTTATGGTCATCCTTCTGTCTTTTTCTATCTCTTCATAATTTGTGTATAGAACATCGCCTGCTACGCTCTTTGATATGAGGCCTGCCCTGGCGAGAAGAGAATCTGTCAATGATGTCTTGCCGTGATGAACGTGGGCTATTATTCCTACATTTCTTATGTGCTTATGGTCACGCATCATCTTTGCTACTTCTTCAACAACGTATTCTTTTCTTGCCATGTGAAATCACTACTTGGCGCTTCTGGCCATCCTTTCTGTCTCATTCTTCCTTTTTATTGCGTAGCTGTTTATGTCATTGTTCGAGGCAAGTATAAGCTCATTTGCCAGAGATTGCGCCAATGTTCTTTTGCTGTGGAATGCTGATGTGACTGTGCCCATGCCTATATTTCTGAGCGCTATATCAAGCCTTCTGCTTGCACTTACATCTACAGCAACATTCGATATTATTCCACCATAACGCACTCTTGTTGTGTCTTCTATAGGAGAGCTGTTTTCCAACGCCTCCACATACACCTGTATTGGGTTTTTGCCTGTTTGCTTGCTTATTATTTCAAAGGCCTCCATTATGGCTTTCATTACTTTGAGCTTCTTCCCTTGCAGCCTTCCCTTTGTACGTATCACGCGGCCTCCTATCTTTCCTCCAGTTCCGCCGCGCATCAGCGAATTTTCCAGCCTCTCTATTATGTTTAGATTCGCCTTATGGGATTGGGACTGGCTCTTCCTTCCAAAAGAGTTTGGATATGAGACAGGCTTGAGATTAACGTAATTTTTCAAGCTAGGGTCATATACCTCAACATCATAGCTATATTTGTCGAATAGCATTGTTGTTTTTGATATGAAAATGTCTTTAGCTTCAGTGCTTGGCTCTGCCTTTTTCCTTACCGCTTTCCTTTTTTGCTTAGGAGCGGGTTCGGCTCCAGCCTCAGGCGCATTCTGCCCGTTTTGCTTTTCAAGTATTGCAGGCTGCTCTTTTGGTTTTGCTTCCTCCGTTAAATCATCTCTTTGGCTTTTCTTTCTTGCCCTTTATTATTTGGTAAAGATTGGTGTCGTTTATCTCAACAACTTTATATTTTAGTCCCGGTATGCAACCAAGCTGACCCCTTTGGGATCCGCCTAGCCCTTCAATAGTTACTTCGTCGTGCTCATCTATGAAACCTATCGAGCCGTCTCCAGGTACGAATGCTCCTACAACCTTTCCGTTCTTTATAAGCTGAACCCTGACGCATTTGAGCTGGCCTGAGCTGGGTTGTTTCTGTTCCAATATAAATTTGCCAAGCACTAGTGCCTTGGCACGAGGAACTGTACCCATCGGGTCATATTTATCCTTGAGCTTAAACATTTTTCTCTTGAGCCATTTCTTAAGCATTCGCTGGTGCTTTCTGTCCCTTACAAGCTTTCTTGCTGCAAACTCTCCATTTGGCATTATAATACCTTTATTCTTTCAATATATTTGAGTTTCCCGGATCTATTATAGATAGAGTAGATACGGAGAACGGCTTGCCGCAAACTGCTCCGAGATCTACAGGGTTTCCATCAAACTTTATTATCTTTATTCCGGCTATGTCGGCAGTGTGCTGTATGTCACCGACATTCTGCTTTTTATTCTTACTTGCAATGATTATAAGCTTTGCCTCATTTTCTTTTATAGAATCCATTACGCTATTCAGCCCTATGGCTGTCTTACCGCTGTCCACAGCTAAACGTATATCATTCGATAAATCTGCCATAAAAGCACCGCATAAGTAGAACTTACTGCGAGCAGACGACTAATTATGATTCAGAAAAATATATATAGGTATTGAACTACGGATTTTTATTCATTTGCCAAAAGTGTAGTTGCACCCTGCAGGCTGGCTTAGTTCACCGCTTAGTATTAACTTGAGATAACCGATATAAGGTATTATTCCTATCACCTTGCCATTTATATCATTCTGTGGCGCAGGATAGTTGTCATATTGCATGTCCAATCCAGGATTATTGTCGCCTTTTGTGAGATAATAATATGTGCCGCTTGCATTTATTATCGCATATGCCCTATGCACGATATATGTGTCACCTTCCTGATAAAAGAGGTCTTGCGGTACAGTCTTGTATACGATTATGCTGTTGTTGATATCTCCAGTTATTGTAGTATTCCCTATAATTATTGCTTTCGTGTATGCATAATTGACTTCTGTACCATTTGAGTATGTAACGTTTGTTATTCCGCAAAGATATTTAACCAGATTCTCTGACTGGCTTGAGTTTGGCACTATGCCTCCGCCATTTATGGATGTCAAACCTATAGAGTATCCTGGGAGCACTTCCTGGGAAAAATTTATTTTACCGCCGTTTAAGCCATATGCCACACACTCTAACGACTCTTGGTTCATATTATTGAGCATTTTCTGCATTTCGCTGCTTGTGACTTTTACAATGGGTGCTTTTATGTTTGAAGGGCTGGCTCCTTGAAGCACTATCATATCCCCTCTTTGGAGAACTGGGAGCATACTGCAGCTAGGCACGGCATCTATAGGATAGGGAGTGTTTAATATGAGTCTGAGAGCGAACCATATTGCCACCACGATAACTATTGCTGCTATTATTTCAATTGCATTACGCAGTTTTCCCTCTTCTTTTGATGAGATTATAATCTCCAAACCTATTAGGATTACCAGTATTACAAATGTCAGCACTCCGAATAGTATTGCAAGCGTCTGGACCCTCTGGTAAACAATGTAAAGTATGAATGCTAAAGCAAGGATTATGTAAAGGGGCCAGGTAACTATGTTTGCTTTTTCCTTGGTTTGAGCCTTACTTCTTGCCAACAGTTACACCGCTTTGGTTTATCATCTCTATACCCACAGCTCTTGAATAAGAATCCTGCATTGCAACCCCTATTGCCGCCTCAGCCATTGTTATCAGCGAGTCATTATGGCTTACTACTATAAATTGGGATGCCTTGGAAAGCTCTCTTATAAGTTTTGATAATTTCTTTGAATTCTCTTTGTCCAAAGCAACATCTATCTCGTCGAATATATAAAAAGACATGGGCTTCCTCATCTGAACCGAGAATATCAAGGAGAGCATAAGTATGGATTTTTCTCCGCCAGACATGCTTTCGTCGTTTTTCTTCCTTGCGCCCTTTTTGATGCTGAACATGAGTTTTGAGTTGAATGGATCGTCTTTTTCTCCATCTAGATAGATATATGCGTCTATGTCAAAAACCGTGCTGTAGAGCCTCTTGAAGGTTTGGTTGACTTCATCCAAAGTCTGGTTGAACACGCTAAGCTTCTTTGACTCTATTTCAGATATCATGCTCAATATCGCTGTTTTTTCTCTATCAAGTATGTCCATCTTTATTTTTGCCTCATCTAAGTCCTTCTTCCTCTGCTCGTATGCCTCTGGAGCTTTAAGATTGACATTTCCGAGCAGGTCTATTTCATGCTTGCATTCTGTTGACTGGCGCTCCAGTTCCTCCACGCTCTTGTAATCGACCTCTTGGATTGTTTGATAAGATATTAGTTCCGCCTTTATATCGCTAAGTCTGGTCTGCAGCTGCGACCTTTTACCCTCGGTTTCTATAATTTCCCTTTCTATTTTATCAAAATCGCTTGATATTTTCCCTTTATCAAAGCCTAATTTTGATATCTTTTCATCTGCAGCTTGAACCTCTTTTAGCAATTTTTCCGATGCGGTACCATGGGCATTTATCTTTGATTGAACTTCTGCTTTGTGTTTCCCATATTCCAGTATTGTTTTTTCGGCGTCTGAAATCTTTACCTGCAATTCTTTTATTAGTGCACCCTCCTCTTTAATTTCAGAAGATATCGAAGCATTTCTGCTGGAATTCATTTCGTTTTCTTTTTCTAGTTCTGCTATTTTTATCCTTATTTTTTCTGCAGAATGCCTCATCTCTTTTAATTCCTCTGCAGATTCTTCCGCTTCTTTTTTGGATTTTGATGCTGCGTGGTCATTTATGGCATGATATAGCCTGTCTAATTCAGTTTTGATTGCCTCTTTTCTCTTTTCAAGCTCTATCTTTTTGCCTGCAACATCCGATTGCATCTTGCTTAAATCAATAATCCTTTTTTCGGAGGACTTTAACGCCTCTTTTTTCTCCATTATTTCAGCATTTATTCTTTCTTTGTCGCTACGGGTGTGCTTTAGCTCAGAAGCTGCCTGTATGGCATCCTGCTCCAATATGTAAACCTCTTTTTTATAAGATTGGATTTCCTTGTCCAAATCTGCAATTTTTTTATTTAGTTCTGTTTTTTCGTTTGAGAGCTTAGCAAAACGGGATTCCAAAGCTGCTGGAAGCTGCTGCATGGTAAACTTTCCACCGGTTATCAGGCCCGACTGCTCTAAAACCTCTCCTTCGCGTGTGACAAATCTGTGCTTGTTGATCTCTTTTTTAGAAAGCGAGTTGATATTGTCTATCAAATAAGTATTTGCCAATACAAATTCGAATGCCTTCCTGTATTTTTCATCAAAAGTAACGTAATTTATTAATGGGATATTACGGCCTTCCTTTGCAGTTTGGAACGAATTTATTTCATTAAGAGGTATAAAAGATGCTCTTCCAAGGTTCTTCTGTTTAATTATTTCTATAGCCTGGGTTGCAATTGCTATTGATTCAACCACATAATAATTTAATCTGTTTCCCAAAGCAGCGTATACAGCTATTGAATATTCTTCATCGCATGAAAAAAGCTCAGACACTTTGCCGTAGAACCCCTTCTTTATTGATGAGTTAAGGATAGGTGTTATCCTGTTTTGGCTTCGTCCTGACAATGCGAGCTGCTCTCTTATACTTATAATATCAGCCTCTACCTTATCGTAAGCTGTTTTCAGCTCGACCTGAGTTTTTTCAAGTGATTTTACTTCCTTCGATTTTGATTCTAATTCGGCAGAAATTTTCTTTATCTTATCCTCTAGCAGATTTTCGGCAGTTGAGGTTTCGTTAATAATATTAGACAGTTCTTTTGACCTTGATTCTGCTTCTTTTTTGGTGCTTTCAAGCATATGAAGCTCAGCATTTGAAGAAAGGTGTTCTGCATTCAATTCGGATATTGTGGAATCAACCTCTAGAAGGTTTTTCTGCAACTGTGAATATTTTAGCATTACCTCTCTGTCTCCTTCTTCTGCCACAGGATACTTTTCTAATTTTTTTTCGATTATTGAAAGATCTGACTTCAAAATTGCAAGATTCTGGGAGTTTAGATCAATCTGCTCTTTTGTTTTTGAAAGCTCATAAGCAAGCCCTTTTTCTTTATCTTTGCTTTTGATTAAAGACTCTTCAAGCTGTTTTATTAGTGCCTCTTTTATCTTTATATTTGCGTTTATTTCATCCAGCACCCTATTTGCGGTTCCAACTTCTATAGAGCCTTCATTCATTTTCTTAGATATTTTGTCTTTGTAAGATATCGCGCTTGAAAGTTCGTCTTCTAGCTTCTTTTGCTCCGCTTCTAAGCTCTTCTTTCTTGTAGCTAGTTTTTCGTAATCGGCAACATATTTGGAGTATTCTTTGTTTATCTCGGCTTCCCTTGCTTTTAATATTGTATAGGTTATCCTTTTGATCTTTGATTGCAGCTCTGTGTAGCGCTCCGCATCTATTTTTTCTTTTTCTAGTTCGCTAAGGAAAGCCCCTCTCTCGCTTAACATTATGTTTGCTTCGTTTATTTTGCCTTCAACCTTTTCCAATTCTTTTGTAGCTGCATCTTTCTTATCATCAAACTCCTTTATGCCTGCCGCAATGTCTATCAGCACCCTTCTTTCTTTAGGGCTCATGTTGAGTATCTTTGTAATCTCTCCCTGGATTATGGTATTTGTCTCGTTTATGTCTGCTCTGTTAGCCCTCAATACATCAAGAACCTGCTGTCTTGTAGACTTTTTGCCATTTATCCTGTATGATATTTTGTTATTTGATTTGATTATCCTTGATATCTCTAGATTTTCATCTCCGGAGAAAGATACGGTAGTGTATGCCCGCTTAACTCCGTCTTCTTTAACAGACTTCGCTGAAGCATTTATAAGAGACTTTGCCGATGACACCCTCATTCTTCTAAGAGATGTTTCGCCCAATGCAAAGAGGAGTGCATCGCATATGTTTGACTTTCCAGAGCCGTTAGGACCCACTACGCAGTTGAAGCCTTTGCTAAAATTTATAGTAGCATGCCTAAAAGATTTGAAATTGTGCAGAGTTATCTTATCCAAGCGGAGCATTCTTACACCAGACTGGTCGATGCTGGTAATATAATTTAGATGGTTGTTAGGTTATTTATTCCTTTTGATTTTAGCGAGAGTCAAAATAGGACATAGATTTCCTAGAAAAACGAGCATAAACGCATGCACGGCAAATATCGGGCATCTATAAAATTAGGATTGATTTTTCCCTTTTGATTTTGAGAGGTATATCTGCATTGCAGCATATATGTTGGGAGCGTAAAGAACTCCAGATATTTTCCTCCCTTTAGTTATAGCAAGAAGGTTTACTTCGTCTATTTGCATCATGTCTAGCGCATTGGAAAGCTTTAAGCTCTCTTTTATTTGAGGGACTTCTGTCTTGAAGAGATCCATTATGCCATTTTTGCTCGAATAACTGTAATTCTTGAACTTTTGGACGTCGCCAAACATGGCGTATATCTTTCCATCTTTTCTTGCCAGGAGCAGTGTTGAACCTTTGCTTACCATTTTCCTGTATAATGCATTTATGCTGGTTTTGCGATTTACAAGAATAAAGTTGCGGGTCATCATGTCGCGTACGCTCAGTCCAGCTGCACCATCTTTGAATTCAGCATTCTGCAGTTCTGCCCTTGCACCCTCGTATAGGAAAAGGGCTATGATTAAATCCCACAACACTATGAATTCCCTGTATGAAAAGGTAACGTTTTTTATTGCTGCAGAATAGATTACTGTACCAATTATAAACAATATTATAACAGCATTGCTGGCTTTTACAGTAATTTTTGTTGCCTCTAAAAAACTATGTTTCATTTCAAGATAGCTTCTTAAAACCCTGCCGCCATCTAATGGGAACCCTGGCAGGAGATTGAATATTCCTAAAAGCAGGTTTATCTCAAAAAGGAACTGCAGCGCTTGCCCGAGCAAGCCTCCAGGGAATACTAAGTATAATGGAAAGAAGATAATTCCGAGCACTATGCTAGTCACAGGCCCGGCTACGGATATTTTGAATTCCAGCCTTGGCTTTACTTTATTTAGATTTATCACAGAGGCGCCGCCTATAGGCAGCAAAATTATTTTCTTCACCTTTATGCCATTCCTGAGCGCAGTTATGGAGTGCGCAAGTTCGTGTATGAGAACGCATATAAAAAGAAGGACAATCAATGAGAAAAGGAAGACGCCTCCTGAAGCGGTGATTAAAAGGATAAATGCGAGCAACATTAACCCTAGGAAGGTCCAGTGAAGCTGGACTGGTATGCCCATTATTTTGCCTATTGTTGGTGAAATTGAGGCCATACAAACATCAAAAATCTATATGTTAATATATTTGGACTTCAATTTAATGCTTATGGGAAGATATGAGGTAAGGATGCTCTACAATAAAGCAGCCATATTGCTGAAAGGCAAAGAAGGCTCTTATATAGTTGTAGGAGACCTCCATATAGGAATGGAAAGGAAACTTAGAGATAAGGGAATAACACTGCATACGGCAACTGAGAGCATGGCATTAAGCTTGGCAAAAATTGCAGAAGATAATGATGCTCGTAAAATAGTAATCCTTGGAGATATTAAGGAGAGCATTTTGAACCCCGACTTAGTTGAACGCTCTTTGATTACTGATTTTTTCAGAAAGCTATCAAGATTTGATATAGTAATAACGCTAGGAAATCATGATTCTAGGCTTGATGAGATTGTTAAAGAAGATATGCGCGATGAACTGCTGCTAGACAATATTGCGCTTCTGCACGGGCATGCGTGGCCGTCAGCTGAAGCAATGCAAAAAGGGTACTTAATAGCTGCGCATAATCACATTGCTATGTCATTTGGGAAATATCATGAAAGCCACAAAGCATGGCTTGTAGCAAATTTGAACTATGAGAATGCCTCAAAATTCTATAAAAAGATAAACAAGGGAATTAAACTCATAGTCATGCCCGCATTCAATGATCTAATAACAGGCATGCCGGTAAATGAGGTTCGTGAAAAGAATATAAGCCCGCTTTTCAGGAACCACATATTTGATTATGACAATTCCGCAATTTATTCTATGGATGGCATGCTAGTGGGCAGTCCGGCTTCAATAAGAGAATACAGATAGTTTTCTGTTGCGCGCTCATTCCTCTTTTAATATCGTTATTGGTATGACCTCTTCTTTAAACTCCAATTCTGCAAGATCTATTGGATTTATGGTACCTTCAGGAACTTTAATCAGAGGAGGGGCTCCATAAGCGAGCTGAAGCGCTCTTGCGCCTATTATTCTTGCCTTTTCATATTTTGAATATTTTTCCATTTTGCCACCAGTTATATTGGATTTGGTTTGAATTTCTCTTTGGCTTCCTCCATGTTTGCAGATACTTTTTCTTTCCATGCAGCAAATTCCCTAATATTTTTAGGGTAATGCTCATAGATTGCATTAAGCTCTTTCATCTTCTTTACAACATATAGAAGGTTCTGGAATGCTTTTATGTTGGAGGCCCCTTTGAGTATAAGCTTGGCTTTTGACGCAAGGCTCAATTCAGGCACAATGCCATAGCTAAGATCTTCTGCTTCCTTTGCAGTCAAAAACATCCTCATCCCATAATTTATCGTATTATTGTTCAAGGATTGCAGATATGTCCTGAATACCTCAAGCCCTGCGGTTTTCTTTCCATATGCCTCATTGAAATCGATATTATAAGACCACAATGACTCCAAACTCACATCGCCATTGCTTAGCGCCCTTGAAGCCGCCTCGCCTGCAAGTATTCCTGAAACCAGGGCTGGGCCTATACCTCCGGCGCTTATTGGATTTGGCATTGCCATGCTGTCGCCAGCGCCTATATAACCATTGAAAACCATGCAGTCTAATTGCCTTCTTACTGCAACCGACCAATAGCCTTTACCATTGTTGTTTTCATTATGCAGAACTGGGTTTTTAATTACAGGGTTATGCTTTACGTATTCATCCATAAGGGTGTGCAAAGTGTCGTTCTTTCCCAATTTTTTGTTTCTTATTTCTAAGCTTTCTTTCTGTACCCCAATGCCTATATTTACGCGTGTGCCTTTCTTGGGGAATACCCATCCATAACCTCCAGGGGCCCACTCTTGATTTAGATGTATGAGGGCGTTCTTAGGATCGTAGAACCTATCGTCTACATGATCTGCTTCAAAATCGTATATGTACCTGCCTGTTGACTCTAAATCGGAAACATCCACAACTTTATCTATGTAGGGATTATCAGGCAGCTTTCTCCTCAAAGTAGTTGCGACTCCTAATGCATCTATAACTATTTTTGCCCTTATTTCCTTGTGCTGCTTCTCTTTATCCTTACCAAATATTCCGACCATGTAGTTATTTTCTAATATCGGGCCCTCTACCTCAAATTCAGAGATATACTCTGCTCCGCTTTTCCTTGCTTCCTGCATAAGCTTCTGCTCAAATGCGGGTCTGTTGAGAACGTATCCCGCCCCTTCGAAAGGGATCTTATATTCAAGATCAGGAGACAGCACAAGAACTCCGTCAACTTTTACATCGAGTTCTGGATAATCAAAACTTAACCCTATTTTTGACTTTATGAACTGAAGGTGTGCATCCGCAACAGCGTCTCCGCATACCCAGCCCCAATTGGTCTTTTTGCCTACTTCTTGTTCTTTATTTCTATCTAGAAGCAGCACGTTTAGGCCTTTCTTCGCAGCTACAGCAGCAGCCAAAGAACCAGCCATTCCAGCTCCTGCGACTATTACATCGTATTTTTCTTTCATAGATAAACACCTCTGCAGTGACTTATAGAATAATTAGTCACCTATATTAGTAAACAGCCATATTTAAAATTTTGCATTTTTAAAGCCTTGGACAAAAATCAAGCAGGCCCAATCCAGAACAGGTTATAGAGAACTGCGATGCGGGCACCACTTCTGTAAGATTAACGGATGGAGATAAATTATCCATAATATCTGGATAATCGCTCTCGCGGAGCACGTTCATCTGAACCATGAATAATGAGCGGGCAAGGCATATAAGCAACTAGTGTTTGAATTTTACGTAAGTCCGAACTGTGGTGTGGCCTCAGTTTATGCTGCACCAGCTTAAATGGCATTGTCGTCGTAAATTAGATGTGCAGGGGGAGAGATTCGAACTCTCGAAGGCACTAGGCCACAGGATCTTAAGTCCTGCCCATTTTTCTGTGGCTTTCGCCAGACCAGACTCTGGAACCCCTGCATTTATGGGCTATTGTACACAGTATATTAATAGTATGATAGGCAACTGCACTTTATGCATACATAGATTGCGTGCCAGAGCCACCAATTGAATTTCTGTGCGTATCCTGCATTTCTTTGCTCTTTTTAAGCAGCTCTCTTATTTTAGCGTCTACCTCTTTTGCTTCATTTTCCAATTCTGTTACGTCTATATTTAACTTTAGAATTTTATTTATGCTGTTTATTGCAAACTCTGCGCATTTGGGGTTTATTATGCTTGGATCTACAGGGACAAGTATAGTAATATTAAGGATTGAATCAAGCGCAGACAAAAGGATTAGCCTTGCGCTCACACCTGTAGAAACTCCTTCTATGACCGGCTTGAGGCCTTCATTTTCTGCTTTTTCCTGTGCTTCTTTAGTAGATGTAATTGCATATACAACACTGTTATCTGGCATATTTTTGGATGGCATACCTCCTATGGATATTATATCTTTCATATCGTTCGATTTAAACATCGCGTATATTTTTTCTGCTAATGGAGAGGCCAGGCTTACAGGAATTGCGAATTCTGCGAACATTGCCACTATCTTCTTTTTGCTGGAATAGTATATCCTTACAGGAGGAAGAGGTTGACCGTTATGAATTGATACAAGGGGCGGAAACTCTTCGCACTCTATGTAGCCCACATATTCCATGTTAAGTTTATCTATTATGTAGCTGACGGCCATGGGCCCCACCAAGCCTATTCCAGGAAAGCCTTCTATCAGAGTGGCTCCTTTCATATCGACATCCTTCACTAATTTTATCTCGATCATTCAATCTAACCTCAATCTCAAGCAAAATTATTAAATTAGCCGATTTAGCTTGCTTGGGAGTTTTCGCCATACCTTAGAATAATGCCTTAAACTGCATCCCTCCGATCTGCGCATTAAGGCTTTTCCAGAATTGTTATAAATCGGTCTCTTTTTTCTCGACGATACCTATTTAAATTTAATGACGGATATTATAATGGTGAAATTATGGCACAAAGAGTAGGAAGCGAAAAGGTAAGTAGAGAAGACGGTTATCTTTACTACCTAGGAAAGGACGGGCATGTATGGAAGACGCCTATGAGAACAAACAAGAGGGGAAGGAAGGCAAAGGTCACAGATGAAGTCGTAAGAAGAGAGGAAGGGTATCTCTACTTTATAGACAAAGGAGGATATGTGGCAAGAGCAAAGATGAACAGGAAAGGAAGAAAATAGTTCTTTCGTCTTTTTTAATGTTGCGAAGCCAGGCTAAATGCCGAACTTTGCAACATCTTTTATTTTTATTTTATTTCTCTTTATGAATCCTGAATTGAATTCTATAACGTATCTGGATGGCTTTTTAGGCCTGAATGAGGAAAAATCAAACCTTGCAGAAGGCATTGCATTCTCAACAAAATCCACAACTCTTTTGTTTTTATCGCACCATACAATATCTATAGGAAACTTCATATTCCTCATCCAGATAGGATGGTAGCCATCATTAGGAAAGAAGAAGGACATGCACTCATTTGGCTTCATTCCATTCCTAAACATTAAGCCGATAGTCATCTTGCGCGGAGTGTCAGCAATGAAAGAGTTCATTTTTTTATTGCCGATAATTATCATTTTTTTCTTGAAATCAACTCCTTTTGACAATAGAAATAAGATGCACATTTTATCATTTTGTAATTGAAATGCTTTGCTCCCTCATAAACTGCTGGAGGTAGAACTTGCTTCCGGAACCTTTCCCATTTATGCTGCTTCCTTTCCAACCCACAAAAGTATGCAAACCGACTATTGCACCAGTAGTTGCGCTAGTCTGCCTGTTTACATAAACAGTGCCGGCCTCTATGCGGTTGGAAAATTCTTCAATCTCCTTCTTTTTCTTGCTGTACAGCGCTGCGGTAAGACCATACTTGGTGTCGTTTGCCATTTTTATGGCATCGCCAAACTCCTTGTAACTTTCTACTATCAAAATAGGTACGAATAGCTCTCTTTGGACCAGTTCATTAGAATGCTTTGCCTCTATTATTGCCGGCTCTACGTAATAGCCTGATGGATTTACGTTTATCTTGTTGCCCCCATATAAGACCCTGCCATTGGCTTTTGCTTGGTTTATTGCTTCAACATATGTATTAAACGCGTTCTTGCTTATAAGTGGCCCAAGGTAATTTTCTTTTTTGATAGGATCTCCTATCTTCATCTCTCTGGCTTTTTCTATAAGCTTGCTTATGAACTGCTCTTTGATAGATTCGTGTACGTATACTCTTGAGGTTGCACTACACTTTTGGCCGTCGAAACCAAATGCTGCGCTTGAAATTCCTGATGCTGACTGGTCTAAATCTGCATATTTTGAGACTATTGCTGGGTTTTTTCCTCCCATCTCAACTATGAAAGCCTTCTGAAGCCCCATAGAGTATGCCTTTGTAATCATCCCGACCCCCACCTCCCTTGAGCCAGTAAAAACAATTCCAGAAACATTAGGATTTTCTACAAGTTCCTCTCCTACTACGGAGCCAGGGCCTGAAACATAGTTAAAAACCCCGTCTGGAACCCCTGCCTCTTTAAGATATTGGTATATTTTTATGCCTGTCAGCATGGTCATGCTGTCTGAAGAAGAGGGCTTGAAGACAACAGTGTTTCCGGTTATCATTGCCCCTACACTCATTCCCGTGCTTATAGAAACAGGAAAATTGAAAGGGGCTATTACGCCAAATACTCCATAAGGGACCATCCTTATCATGACTTTTTCCTCGCTTGAAGAAGGTGCACCTTGGAAACCTGCATTTACTCTTGCTTTGCTTGCCTCCATTTTGGTTTTCCTTATGTAGCCCTTGTTGATCTCTATCTCATTTGCGTAGTAGTTCATGAAGTCTATTGCCTCATCTACTTCGCCTATCGACTCATATCTGGACTTGCCATTTTCATAGCTCAGTATGGCTGCCATCTCGAACTTATTTTTAGAGAATATCTCAGCCGCTTTTCTGAATATAGATGCCCTTTCTTTATATGAAATATTGCTCCATGTGATAAATGCATTATGTGCAGCTTCTATTGCAGCCCTTGCATCTTCCCTTGTTCCTTTTTGAAAATAGCCGATTACAGTTGTGTTATCTATTGGGGTTTTTTCAGCTATGCTTTCACTTGAGAAAACTTCTTTACCGTTTATATACATAGGATATTTCTTGCCGAATTGCGATGTGATTGATTTTATCGCAGATTCAAAAAGGGAGTCAAATTCCGCCTCTTTGCCAGACTCACAGAATCTTTTATATGTTGATTCGTTTGAGAAACCTGGCATAAAAATCGCTTTAACATTCTATATTATGGCAATAAGATTATTATTGGTTAAGTTTGTTGGCATTTCTCGCATGAAACTTTTGCAGCCAAAATGATATTTTAATTTGCTATTTTTTAATGTGCAGAATTTGTAAAGCCATTACCCGCTTCGAAAGATAGCTTTTAAATACCATGTGCAGCACTATGATTATAACTGAGTTATAATTAGTTGATAGTATGTTGAATAATGAGCAGGAACTCCTAGGATACGCTGATGATGAATATAAGGAACGCTATGGATTTAGCGATAAAACAGAATATTCTTATAAGACTGAAAAAGGATTGTCTGAGGAAATTGTTAAAGAGATCTCAAAGATAAAAGGTGAGCCAGACTGGATGCTGGAAAAGAGGCTTACCGCATATAAAGTATTCAAAAACAAACCACTACCCACATGGGGAGCGGATCTTAGCGGGATAGATTTCGACGATGTTTACTATTATTTAAAACCCACTGGGAAAAAGGAAGACGCTTGGGAAAAAGTCCCTGAAGATATAAAGAGAACATTCGATAAGCTCGGGATACCCGAAGCGGAAAGAAAGTTCTTTTCTGGAGCAGAAATACAATATGATTCCGAAGTTGTTTATGGGCATGTTAAAAAGGAGCTTGAAAAGCAGGGCGTGATATTTACAGATACAGACTCTGCGGTAAAGAAATATCCCGAACTTGTGAAAAAATATTTTGGCACAGTAATACCTCCCACAGACAACAAGTTTGCCGCATTAAATACGGCTGTATTTTCAGGGGGCAGCTTCATATATGTGCCAAAAGGAGTAAAGGTTTCCATGCCGCTTCAGGCATATTTTAGGATAAATGCTGAAAAGGCAGGCCAGTTTGAAAGGACATTGATAATAGCAGATGAGGGATCGGATGTTACTTATATAGAGGGATGCACTGCGCCGATTTACATGAGTGCCTCGCTTCACTCCGCTGTTGTTGAGATAATAGTCCATAAAGATGCTCATGTCAGATATGTAACAATCCAGAATTGGTCTAGGAACGTATATAATCTTGTTACGCAACGTGCATATGCGTATGAGAATGCTCATATGGAATGGATTGATGCGAATATCGGAAGCAAGGTGAATATGAAGTACCCGAGCGTATATCTAAAAGGGAGAGGTTCAAAAGGAGAGATATTATCGGTTGCTGTAGCAGGAGAGAATCAAGTGCAGGACTCTGGAGGAAAAATGCTTCATCTTGCACCTGACACAACATCCAAGATAATAGCAAAAAGCGTATCAAAGAAAAACGGTGTTTCTTCTTATAGAGGGCAACTTTATGTTGCAAAAAATGCGGATAATGTGAAATCAACAGTAAGGTGCGATGCCTTGCTTCTTAACAAAGAGTCAAAGACCAACACTTATCCTTACATGGATATCCAGAGGGAGGATGCAACTATAACACACGAAGCCGCTGTTGGAAAAATAGGGGAAGAGCAGCTCTTTTACCTTATGTCGCGCGGATTAAGCGAAGAGGAGGCCCTTACAACAATTGTGCTTGGTTTTATCGATCCTCTTACTAAAGCCCTTCCGCTTGAATACTCGATAGAGCTGAAGAGACTAATAAAACTTGATACAAGCGGATCAGTTGCATGAGTGATTTATTGAACTCTTATAGACTATTTGCTGAAGACGCAATTCAGAAGTATAAGGAGCTGCCAGAAGAGCAGAATGAGTTATACAAGAGAAAATACGTGAGCTTAAGCCCGGAACAACTTTTCGAAATATTTCAGGACAAGAAAGATAGCACTGAAAGTATTGAGGAAATTGAAGCCCTGTCGAAATCCATTTTTGTTGATAGTCCTGTAAAATTTGATGCAATAATTTGGGGAGGAGGCCATATAGTTAATCAAGCCCAGAAGAATATCAAGATAGTGCCAGTATCCGATATAAGCATGGAGATGCTGGACAGAAAACTGTACAAAAACTCTGATGATAAACTTGCCTCTTTGATGCATGCTTTTACAAAAGAGATAGTGATTTTAGAAGTGCCAGAGGGGCAAAAAATACAAATAAACTTACTATTTGTCAATGCTTCTCAGCCTCTTGCCACGCAGGTGATAGTTAATGCGGGAAAAGGCGCAGTGGTTGAGGTTTTTGAATGGTATGCTTCATCTGCTGGCAGCAATTCTGCAAGCGCAGTCATGCATGAATGTATAGCTGAAGAGTATTCTAATATATCTATAGACGCAATCCATAATGAAGATCATAGAACCACAGTGGTCGGGCTGTCAAAATATAGTGCGATGACTAATGCCACTCTAAAGCTTAATTATTTGTATAATGGCGGCTCTCATTGCAGGGTAAAAAACTATTTATCTGCATCAGGGTATGAAGCATCGATGTATGTAAATGAACTGGTATTCGGATCATCAACGCAGAAATTTGATGTTAGTAGCTACCTTGAGAACTCTTCACAGGCGACCACAGCAGAGTTGCATTCAAAGGCAGTGCTTGCAGATCAGTCTTTCTGCATATTGAAAGGGTTTGCAAAGATACCCTTTGGATCCAAGAATGCGCGCTCTTTTGTATATGAATCTGGCATGCTTTTAAACAAAGACGCATATTTGGAATCGATACCTGCAATGTCGATAGATGAGAATGAGGTGAAGGCCACTCACTCTTCAGCCACAGGTCCTATAGATGAAGAGCTTATATTTTACCTTATGTCAAAAGGCCTTCCTGAACAAAGTGCAAAGAAATTAATTGTTGAAGGATTCCTTTCAAGCAGTTTGGGTAAATTCAGAAATGCGACTGCAAAACTGGCTGGAGCCAATTTGATTGCAGAGAAGATGGAAAAGGGGATTTTCGGTGCCCCTGTCAAACTCTCTGCAGAGAATATATGGGTTGGAAAAGAAAACGAAGAGGATATTTTCAAAGGACATTATAAGTACAGATGATATTATGCCGACGGATTACGAAATTGCATTGAATGAATTTATGCCCGCATTCAAAGTAAAGGCGGCTGAGATATTGGTTACAAAAAACAGTATGAGCCAACAGAAAGCAGCAAATCTGCTAGGATTGTCGCAGGCTGCCATAAGCAAATATATAAACGGCATTTATTCGAAATCTATCGAGAAGAGCCTGGTCAAGATTGATGATAACGCAATGGAAAGATTTGTACATAATATTTCAAAGGACAACGGGATTGCGGCGCAGCGCGCCATATGTAAAGCATGCCAGAGCTATAATAAATTCAATTGCGCAATAATGATAAAATAAGTGATTATATGATATTGGAAATAAAAGATTTGCATGTCTCTATAGAAGGGAAGGAAGTGATAAAAGGAATAGACCTAAAAGTAGGTCAGGGAGAAGTGCATGTAATAATGGGGCATAATGGATCTGGAAAAACCACTTTGGCAAAAACCATAATGGGCTATCCTAGATTAAAACCAACTACTGGAGACATACTTGTAGATGGCCAGAGTATTGTGGGTTTAAGCACCGACAAACGCGCAAAACTGGGCTTGTTCTTAGGTTTTCAAAATCCAGTCGAGGTAGAAGGAGTAGGATTCATAAATTTCTTGCATAGCGCCAAAGAGGCAATGGCAACTACAGTAAACACAAAGGAATTAATGGCAGACATAAGGACCAGCGCCGTAAATCTGAAAATGGTTGATAATCTTATAGGAAGATCACTGAATCAGGGGTTCTCGGGAGGCGAGAAGAAGAAAGCAGAAGTATTGCAGATGGGTGTCCTTCAGCCTAAAATTGCAATACTTGATGAACCGGATTCTGGGCTTGATATAGATGCTGTCAAGGTAGTTGCAGAAAATATAAATGAATTCGGTAAAAAATACAACATGGGATTGATAATAATAACCCATTACAGCAGGATATTATCATATATGAACCCCGAATTCGTGCATGTAATGGCAAATGGAAAGATTGTAGCCGAAGGGGGCAAAGAACTCATAGAGAAATTGGAAAAGGATGGATATGAGTCATTCATAAAGGGAAGCTGATATGGGATCTAGGATTGACCCTGATAAGATAAAAAAAGATTTTCCTATTTTAAAAAATAAAATGAATGGAAAACCTTTAATTTACTTGGATAGCGCCGCAACTTCCCAGAAGCCCAAAATAGTTATAGACACCATTACAGACTATTATGAAAACTATAACGCCAACATACATAGAGGGATATACAAGATTGCTGAGACAGCTACTGAAAGATATATTGAATCCAAAAGGAAGCTTGCAGGGTTTATAGGAGCGGAAAAATTTGAAGAGATAATATATGTAAGGAACACTACAGAAGCGATAAATCTTGTGGCATTGACATGGGGGGCTTCGAATATTAAAAAAGGAGACAGGATACTCATATCCGAGATGGAACATCATAGCAACATAGTCCCATGGCAGATGCTTGCAAAGAAAAAGGGCGCAATAATAGATTATATAAAAATGGATAAAAATGGAGAAGGGCTTTCTGATGGTAGCTTTCTGGAGCAGATTGAAAAAGAACCTAAACTGCTTGCCATTACACATGTTTCGAATGTTCTTGGAAGTATAAATGACGTTAAGAGCATGACAAAAATCGCAAAGAAAAATGGTGCAACTGTACTGGTAGACGGAGCCCAATCAGTACCGCACATGCCGGTAAATGTGAATGAGATTGGATGCGATTTTTTTGCACTTTCAGGCCATAAGATGCTTGCGCCTACTGGAATCGGTGCCTTATATGGTAAAATGGATCTGCTAGATTCTATGGAACCCCTTTTTGGAGGGGGAGATATGATAAAAAACGTGGGCTTTGACTCTTACACTACAAATGACTTGCCTTGGAAGTTTGAAGCAGGAACATCCAATATAGAGGGAGGGATAGCGTTAGGAGCCGCTGTTGATTATTTAGAAAAAATAGGAATGCAAAAAGTCAGGGAGCACGAGAAAGAGTTAACAGTCTATGCTTTAGAAAAGCTCAACAAAATAAAAGGATTGAAGGTTTTTGGATATGGAAAAGAGAATATTGAAAAACGCGGTGGCGTCATATCATTTTCATTGGACAAAATACATCCGCATGACGTTTCTGCTGTTTTTGATAGTTTCGGCATAGCAATACGGGCTGGACATCACTGCGCGATGCCATTGGTCAGGGGGATATTCAAGGTTGGTGCGCTCTCAAGAATGAGCTTTTACATTTATAATAATAAGAGAGATGTTGATGTTTCAATAGATGCCATAAATTCGGTGAAAAATATTTTCAAAGTGAAATAATGCCATTAGACATATACGCTGAGGAGATAATATCTCAGTATGAACATCCGCATAATAAAGGCAAGCTGCCTAAATACGATGTAGAGTTTCATGATGAAAACCCAATATGCGGGGATGACATAACGATTTATGTAAAAATAGAAAATGATAAGATTGCTCAGGTTTCATTTGAGGGGCAGGGATGTGCAATAAGCCAGGCCGGAGCAAGCATGCTGACTGATTTCGTAAAGGGCATGCCGATTACTGAAGCGAATAGAATAGACTATGATAAAATAAAAGCCATAATCGGATTAGACCCTGGACCAGCAAGAATGCACTGTGCGGTTCTTTCAATGAAAGCCCTTTCCGGTGCGCTTAAAAAGTACATGGAACACAAATATAAGTAGGTTTTTCACACATTAAACTATAATCATAAATGCGGCAACAATCATAATTGCAGATAAAGCGATTTTTCTTTTTATATTTTTTTCGTGGAAGAATACTCCGCTCACTGATACTATCATTATTATATTGATAACATTTCTTAAAGGAGATACTAGGCTTATAGGGGCTTCTGCAACTGCCGCATAGTAGGTTATCCTGTATAAAACTGCAAGGGCCGCTATAATTAACATTGGTTTCCAGAATTTTTTTATGTTTCTTTTGATTTCTTTTTTGTTGCCGTGTTTATGCCTTAGTATTACAAATAGATTGAATGCCACAAATACCTCTATTATGAACAACGCAGTGTATATGGTAACTCCTGAAAGAATGAATTTGAGCATTATTGCATCTATTGCAATAAGGAAGATTATTGCAATCAGCATTATTGGATATTTTTTGGCATATCTTTTCGTAGAGGGCTTTGTCGTATGGCTGACAAGAAGAAAGGTTGCAACCAATAGTATAGCAACGCCAGCGTATTGTATAAAGCTGAGCACTTCGCCGAGTAATAGGTACCCGAATATAACTGTGAGCATCTGCGGCACTGTACTCAATATAGGAGTTGATATGGAGATATTTGCATGCTTGTAAATCCTTGCTGTTAACCAATAGCTTATTGCAGCCGTGATTCCCATCACGTAAAGTACAACCCAGTATATGAGTTTTATGTTAAAATTTAAAAATGGAATGAATGAGAGAGACAGTAATGTTATAAAGATTGTAGTTATGGAGCTATAGGAAAGCGCATGGGCTCTCCTTAGAACCTTTTTTTCAAGGATTGATGCAACACCCACTAGAGAAGATGATATGAGCGTAAGGTAATACCATTGTATCATTGAATTCCCTTTTCAGAGACTCTCTTTTCATCACAGATCAGAAATACCTCGTATCATCACAGTTTCATTTGCATTATTGTAAATTTAGCTGTTTCGTTTCGCTATTTTTTGGCTATAGGAAGCCCATAAAAGTGCATGCTTTTCCTCTGCTTAACTGATTCCGCCATTTTGAGTAAGACCTGTTTTCATCCCCTTTGCAGCCCTATACAACTGCCTATTTTGGGCCTTGTAGTACCTCCTGTATGCAGCTTTCTTCATGCAGCGCGGCGGCTCTTTTGGATGTTAATCGATAAGGTGGTCATGCAAAATGGCAGGTTCAGCTCACTTTGCCAATTTGCATTCTGTTTTACTTTGATTTCAAGTTTTAGCCCCTACCGGATTCGAACCGATGTACGCGGGTCCAAAGCCCGCGGTCCTTGGCCGCTAGACGAAGGGGCTACGTTCCTTACTTAGAATCTAAATTTAATAAGATTTAGCAAAATAAGCCATATGCTTTGCCTCCTCTCCGCACACTATACATCTCTTCCCTTTGGACTTTTCTTGGATGTGAAGAGGCATGTTGCTTATCTTCCCTTTTGTTTCGTTCTTTACTTTCTCCTCGCATTTGAACGAACCGCACCATGGCGCCTCTGCAAAACCCCCAGTTACAGTTATTATTTTCTTCAATTCAGGATAATCATGAACCTCATGGATGCTTGATTTTAGCAGTTTTAATGCCCTGTCATAAAGATTTTGATGAATCTCTTCGAGCAGGGATTCGATCTCCTTTGTTAAGTCAGCCATTTTCACATCCTGTTTTTTGGAGTTATCCCTTCTATAAACAACCACTTTATCAGCTTTTATATCGCGTTCCCCTATTTCTATCCTTATTGGCACTCCTTTTAATTCCCATTCGTGGAACTTCCATCCTGGAGAATATGCATCATTGTCGTCCACAAAAACTCTAACTTTTTCAGAAAGTCTTTTTGACAGCTCTTTCGCGGATTTTATCACTGGATCTTTGGAATCATTGTTGTATATCGGGATTATGACAACCTGTATCCTTGCCAGCTTTGGTGGTATTATTAATCCTTTATTATCTCCGTGTACGGAGAGCATTACACCTAACTCCCTTGTGCTTATTGCAAAAGTATTTTGGTATACATAATCTATTTTACCCTCCTTGTTCAGGAATTTAATTCCAAATGGCTTTGAAAAATTCTGCCCATCCATGTGAAAATCCGGCCCTTGTATTGAAGCGCCATCCGGTAGCATGTGCTCTATGCTGTAGGAGGCCTCTGCACCTGCAAATTTTTCAGAATCGGTTTTCTTGCCGATTATGCCTGGAAGCGCAAGATAATCATTCAATATGCTCAGGTATATATTCAATATCGTATCCCTTTCGCTTTCTGCCTCCTCTTTTGTTGCAAATGCCGTATGGCCTTCATTCCATAGGAATTCCCTGCTTCTCAATAGAGGAGTGGGGTGCTTGAATTCCCACCTTACAACGCTATTCCATTGATTATACCTCATCGGAAGGTCTCTCCATGACCTTATCCATTTTGAATAGCTTTCATACATTATCGTCTCAGAAGTGGGCCTTATTGCTAGCCTCTCATCGAGCTTTGAATTGCCTGTTTGTGTCACCCATGCAACCTCTGGATTAAAGCCTTTTATGTGCTCTTTTTCCTTGCTTAGGAGTTTTTCAGGTATCAGGAGAGGAAAATATACATTATTTATGCCCGCATCGCTCAGGAGAGCATTTGTTGATTTTTGTATCATTTCCCAAGCGAAATACCCATCAGGCCTGAATGCAAGGCATCCTGAAACAGAGGTATAGTCTACAAATTCTGACTTGCTTATTATCTGAGTATACCATTCCGAAAAATTCTCCTCCTTCTTAACAGTAATCCCATCTTCACTCTTTTTCCTTTCATCTGCCATTATAATCACAACATTGAGGATATTAGTATTTATTAATTTGATTGTGTATTTTTGGTGATGGGATTTCCTGGGCTGCTATATGGAAATGCGGTTTTTTAGATTTGCACTTGTTAAATATTCTGTGTTAAAATGGCGAAATCCATTACAATATTAAAAATTGACGGTGACGGGATTGGCCCAGAGATAATTAGTGCAGCGGTAAAAGTGATTGACTCTGCCGTTGGGCGCGCATATAAATCGAATATGAAAATCAATTGGCTTACCGTTCCTGCGGGAAAAGCCGCCCAAAAGCAGTTTGGAAGCAGCCTTCCTAAGAAAACAGTTAATGCATTAAAAAAATACAGGCTTCTTCTTAAAGGGCCGCTCGAAACCCCGGTTGGTAAGGGGATAAGATCATTGAACGTGCAGATGAGGATCTTGTTGGACCTTTATGCCAACATACGGCCTGTAAAATACATGAATGGGCTTGAAAGCCCAATAAAAAACCCTGAACGGATAGACATGGTAATATTCAGGGAAAATACAGATGATCTTTATACTGGAATAGAATGGCCTTACAATAGCAGGGAGGCCAATTCGTTAAGAAGGTTCATTAATAAAGAGTTTAAAGTGCACCTGGACTCTGATGCCGGAATAGGGATAAAACCCATGAGCAAATCGAAAACTGAAAGGATAACTAGAAAAGCATTGGAGTATGCGATAAAAAGCCAAAGACGGTCTGTAACAATAATGCATAAAGGAAATATTATGAAATATACGGAAGGAGCCTTCCGCGAATGGGCATATTCTGTTGCAGCTAATGAGTATGCCAGAAAATTTGTTAGAGAAGATGCATTAAACGGGAGAACTCTTCCAAAAGGTAAGATATTGATAAACGACAGGATAGCAGACAATATGTTCCAGCAGATAATAACAAGACCTGAAAGCTATGATGTGATACTGGCACCGAATCTGAATGGGGATTATATATCTGATGCTGCAGGAGCATTGATAGGAGATATAGGCGTGCTTGGGGGAGCGAATATAGGAGACAACGGCGGTGTGTTTGAGGCAGTGCATGGAACAGCTGAAAAATATGCGGGCATGAACATAGCCAATCCGCTCGGAATAATAAAGGCAGGGCAGATGATGCTTGACCACCTTGGGTTGGGGGCTGCATCTGAATTGATATCAAAAGCGGTAGACCGCTCTATAAAGGAAAAAAGGGTTACAAAGGATATTGCACGATATCTGGGGTCCAAACCATTAAGCACATCCGAATTTACCGAGAACTTATTAAAGAAGATAAATCAAGGGGTTTGATTCTGCTCTGCAATTGCCAAAGCATCTTGCATCATTTTATATTCTGAGTCAGAAAATATTTTTGCCTCTTTTATGCTCTTCCTTTTAAGGATAAATTTTAGGACTTCAAACCTATCATCATTGATTCCCCTTATGGTAGATCCAAGCAGTTTTACAGGGTCTTTTATTGTAGGGATGCCTTCTATCTCAAGTATCCATTCCTCTGCAACCTGCCTATAACCCACAAGCAGAGATATTTCCTGGACTGCCAGCATTAGTTTTTTTGAAGTTTCAATTTTTTGGACATCTTCTGAATTCAGCTTCTCTGGCTCTGTCTCTTTTTTAATTATATATTCAGAGTATGCTTTGAGCATATTTTCGCTTTCAGAGGCTATGTGAGTAACCACGAAGAGGTCTCTCTCGGCTTCGCTAGTTATTTCGTTTGCAGTAACGAGGTTTCCATCCACCTTCATGCGGCCGGATTTTACTTCGTTCTGCAGCGTTATTATTGCCTCGTTAGCCAATTCTGTCTTTACTTTTACAAGTAAATCCTCACACAATATCCAAGCAGGTATGCCCTCTTCGAATTCCATAATACCATCAAACATTTCCGCCGCTTATTACAGCCACGGTTTTACCTCCTTCGGAGGGATTTAGCTTGTAATAAGCAGCAAATGCAGCAGAGCTCGCAAGCTCTCCCAAAATGCCATATTCTTCGTACATTTTTTGTTGCATTTTTACCATTTCCCTCTCTGTTATTGTAAATACCGACCCATTTGTATTACGTATTGCCTCTATTGCCTGGGCCCCGTATGTAGGCATCCCAACAGCTATTGCATCTGCTTCGGTATGGGGCTTTTCATAAACAATCTCATCCCCATTATTGAAGGCTTTTGCCAATGGAGAGCATTTTTCAGCCTGAACTGCTATCAGTTTTGGGAATTTGGATATGTTTCCAGCAGCTTTCAACTCGCACAGCCCTTTATACATTCCGCTTATTAAAGTACCATTCCCAACAGGCACTATTATCCTGCTAACATCATCGCATTGTGCAATAATTTCGTATGCGAGAGTCTTCTGACCCTCTTTTCTGTAACAGTAGTCACCGGAAAGAAAGACTTTGTTCTTGGATGCGTATAATGCGGCTTCGCCCTGAGCTTTTGAGAAATCTCCATTAACCTTGTGGAGCACGGCATCATGGGTCTTTAATATATTATAGATTTTATCGCTTTTTGCTGATCTGCTTATGAAAACCCGTGCTTTTATTTTATAGATTTTTGAATAGTATGAAAGCGAGTATGCCATATTTCCTGTGGAAGCCACAGCCAGAGTTTTGTATCCGTACTCTTTTGCTTTTGCGACCTCGATTACAGAACCCCTGTCTTTAAACGACCTTGTTGGATTATAAAGCTCAAGCTTCAGCATGAGGTTTTTTTCATAAGAATCAATCATCCGTGTGCCTCCGAGCATTAGTCTTTTGTAATTTGATTTTGGCAGAAGCTCTTCATAGTCCCAAAAATCTTTTGAGTTTGGTATTTGGGCTAGATTTTTGTACTTAACCTCCAGTATGCCCCCGCATTTGCATATCTGGCTGCTATAGCTCATCGGATAGGTAGAACCGCAGGATCTGCATATAAGGGAATATTCCACGCTCTACGCCTGTTTTTGCAGTTTTTTAACCACATAGTTAAGTATTCCGCCTGCGCGGTAATATTCCATTTCAATCTCTGTGTCTATGCGCAATTCCAGCTCCGTTTCTGCCTCTAAATCGCTGCCAATTTTATAGTATACCATTTTTATTTTCTCTCGCGGTTTCATTCCTTCATTTATATTTATGCTTATCGTTTTTGAATAGTCCATCATCAGGCTCTCGGCAGTCTCTCTGTTTTTGAATTGAAGCGGCACTACGCCCATGCCTATTAGATTGCTTCTATGAATTCGCTCAAAACTTCTTGCTATTATTGCTTTTACTCCTAGCAATGCTGGCCCTTTTGCAGCCCAATCTCTTGAACTTCCAGAGCCGTACTCTTCTCCAGCGATTACAACTTGCGGCACGTTTTCTTTCTTGTACCTCATTGCGGCTTCGTATATGGTGGTCTTTTCTCCAGATGGATAATGGATTGTGTTGCCCCCTGCGCTTCCGTCAAGCATGTGATTGACTATTCTAGAATTTGCAAATGTTCCGCGCATCATAACTTCGTGATTTCCCCTCCTGGAGCCGTATGTGTTAAAGTCTGCAGGCTTTATTCCGTGCTCAATTAAGTATTTCCCAGCAGGGCTTGCTGATGATATTGCCCCGGCAGGCGATATGTGGTCCGTAGATATCGAGTCTCCAAAGACTGCCAGCACCCTCGCATCCTTTATAGGATTTATCTTCGATGCTAGCCTATCCGCTTCAAAGAACGGAGGCAGCCTTATGTATGTGCTATTCTCATCCCACACGTAAGCCTTTTCGGATGGGCTTTCAAGTATGTTCCAATAACGGTTTACATCGTAGATATTGGTTCCGTATTCTTTTTCGAACATCTCTTCGCTTATTACTTTGCCCATTATTTGGTTTATCTCTTCGTTGGTCGGCCATATTTCCTTCAGATATACTGGCTCGCCTTTGTTATTTCTGCCCAGAGGCTCTTTTGTAAGGTCTATAAGTATAGTTCCGGCTATGGCAAATGCAATCAGCAGCGGAGGAGACATTAGATAATTCGCTTTTACATCTGTATGTATCCTTGCTTCGTAATTCCTGTTTCCTGATAAAACCGCAACGACATTAAGGTCATTATTGTTTATGGCGCTGCTTTGCTTGTCTATGAGAGGCCCGCTGTTCCCTATGCAGGTTATGCAGCCATACCCTACCACGTCATACCCCAGCTTCTCTAAAGGCTCAATAAGGCCTGCTTTTTGCATATACCTAGTTACTACCCTTGAGCCAGGCCCCATGCTTGTTTTAACTTTCTTTGTATTTATCTTCAGCCCTTTCTCTAGCGCTTTTTTTGCCAGCAGGCCGGCTGCAATCATGACATGGGGGTTGCTTGTGTTTGTACAGCTCGTTATAGATGATATTACGATATCGCCATCAGATAAAGTAACTTTCGTTCCATCTTCGTATTCTATATTAACAGACTTCTTCCTTTCGTGAGGGTTAACATTGCCAGCGTTATTCGCTGAATTTATGCTTTCTGAAGACCATCTTGCAAGCTCTTTTCCGCTGGGTTCAATCTCTTTGGGATCCCTTCCATCAAGGAAAATGGATGTAAATTCGTCCTTGACTTTATCAAGAGGCGTTTGCTGCTTTGGCTGCGAAGGTCCGGAAACACTGGGCATAATTGTAGAGAGATCCACCTCCAGTATATCGCTATAATCTATATTTTTATAATCCAGATTCAGCATTCCTTGAGCATCATAATATTCTTTTATGAGTTTTATCCTGCTTTTTGGCCTCCCTGTCATCTCCAAATACCTTAACGTCTCATCATCCACAGGGAAGATTGCAACAGTGGCGCCATATTCTGGGCACATGTTTGAGAGTGTTGCTCTATCAGGAAGAGAGAGGTATTTTAGCCCGTCTCCAAAAAATTCTACAAACATATTCACTACTCCTTTCTCCCTGAGCAGTTTTGTAAGGGTTAATGCAAAATCGGTTGCTGTAGATCCTTCTGGAAGCTTGTTTGTAAGGCGTACTCCGAGCACTTTTGGCATTGTTATTGAAACTGGCTGGCCTACCAATGCAGCTTCGGCTTCTATGCCACCTACACCAAATCCCACTATTCCTAGAGAATCGACCATTGTAGTATGGGAATCTGTGCCAACTAGCGTATCTGGAAACGCTTCTTCTCCAATCTGTGTAGTTCTTGTTGCCACACACGTTGCAAGGAATTCTAAATTTACTTGATGGCATATGCCAGCAGATGGGGGGAAAACTCTAAAATTGTTAAAGGCTTTGCTTGCCCATTTTAGGAGTTTGTATCTTTCAGAATTTCTTTCTATCTCTTTCTCTTGGTTTATTTCTAGAGCCTGGATTACATTGAAGGAATCAACTTGCACAGAATGGTCTATAATAAGATCTGTAGGTATTATTGGCTGGACATCGTCTGGTTTTCCCCCTTTCTTTATTATAAAATCCCTTATTGCTGCCATATCTACAACAGCAGGAACGCCGGTAAAGTCCTGCATCAAGACTCTTGAAACTTTGAATGGTATGTCTTGATCTTTTGGTTTTTTGGAATCCCATTCTAGAAGATTTGTTATGTCCTGTTTTTTTATGCTTTGCCCATCCATGTTCCTTACAAGAGACTCAAGAACTATTCTCAAAGAAAAAGGCAGCCTTGACGGGTCTCCCATCCCTATTTTTTTTAATTCTGGAAGAGAATAGTAAGATATCTCTTTTTCATCAATAATTAATTTCTTGATGAGCTTCTGCTTTATCTCTTCTTCAAAACCGATGTTTTTGCCTTCCATGTCATCCTTGGGTCTTATTTATAACTCTTTTAGCCTATTAATCAGCGCGTGCACCTTTGCTGATGATTCTTTCAGCTGATCAGATTCATGCTTTGTTAACTCCAATTCTATCACTTTTTCTATCCCTTTTTCTCCCAGCACCACAGGAACCCCCATGAATATGCCTTTTATCCCATATTCGCCATTAAGATATGAGGCGCAGGGCAGCACCATCTTTTTGTCTTTTAATATTGACTCTGCCATCAGCACAAGCGATGAAGCAGGAGCGTAATAAGCACTGGACTTTTTTTCTAGGTTTATTATTTCCGCACCGCCATCCCTGGTCCTTTGAACTATTTTGTTTATTTCATCGGAGCTAAGCAAGCTTGTTATTGGTATGCCATTCACACTTGAATGTTTGGGTAAAGGCACCATAAAATCCCCATGCCCTCCCAAAACCATCCCGTTAACGCTTTCTACGCTCACTTTTAATGCATCCGATATGAAAGACCTAAACCTTGCGGAGTCGAGTATTCCTGCCATTCCCATAACTCTTTCTCTTGGAAAGCCGGTAACCTGCTTTGCCAAGTATACCATGGCGTCAAGAGGATTGGTCAAAACTATAAGTTTGCTATCAGGAGAGTACCTCTTTATCTGCATTGAGAGGTCTTTGACTATGGCAGCATTCGTTTTAAGCAGGTCATCCCTTGATTGCCCTTCCTTTCTGGGAGCGCCGGCGGTCATGATTATTATTTCGCTGTTTTTAATTTCTTTAATGTCCGAAGTGCCCTCTATCTCAGAGTCAAAACCTTCTAATGGAGAGCTTTCTTTTATGTCAAGGGCCATACCTTTTGCCATGCCTTCAGTCCTGTCCCACAATAGTATGTCGCACATCTCGGCATACGCAAGCCTCTGGGCGGTTGTTGCTCCAACCTTGCCTGCTCCCAATATTGATATTTTCTTTCTCATAACGTCATCTCTCACTTATTGGCAGGTATTTTTTGTCTATTTCCCCTTTATATAGCTCGAGAGGGCGTATCAGTTTGTTGTCTTCCCAGTATTCAATCATATGCGCACACCATCCCGCCATTCTGCTTGCAGCAAAAAGCGGCGTGAATAGATCTACTTTTATCCCTACACTCACGTATACCGGACCTGCGAAAAAATCAACATTTGGCCAAATTCCATGGGTCTTGCCAAGTTTGTCAATCATTAATTTCTCCCCTCTTAATGCAATTTCTGTTAGTTTTTTTATTTCGGGGGAGGGATTTTGCTGAAGAGTTAGCAGGTATCCTTTGATTATTTTGGCTCTGGGGTCATAGGTTTTATAGACCCTGTGGCCGAAGCCCATTATCTTCTTTTTTCCTGCAAGGGCATCGTTTATGTAAGACTCGGTATTGCTTGGATCACCTATGGCTTCCATCATTTTGAGCGCTTCCTCATCTGCACCACCATGTAACGGACCCTTTAATGCTGATATGCCGGCAGTGGCTGCTGAATATAAGTCTGCAAGGGTAGACCCTGCGACCATAGTTGCGAATGTTGATGCGTTTGTGCTATGCTCTGCCTGAAGAATAAACATCATCTCAATTGGTTTTACTTCATCTGGAGTAGGTTTTTCCCCTTTCAGCATGTATATGAAGTTTTCAGAGTGGCTAAGGGACAAATCTGGTTTTGTGTAGCCTTTGCCATTCATGGCTGCACCTATAGTTGCGACTATGCTTGAGGTTTTTGAGATTAGTTTTATTGCTTTTTTGATATTGGCTTCTTTTGTTTGGGTCTTTGTATCGCTATCATATATGGAAAGGTATGAGACAGCCGTACGCAGTATATCCATAGGATCAGATTTGCTTGCGGACTCTATTATGAGATTTATTATTTTATCAGGCAATTCCCTTTCCGCTTTTAACTTTGCTGAGAAATCTTCAAGTTCAGATTTTGTGGGCAGTTTCCCGTTCAGCAGAAGGTATGATGCCTCTTCGTAACTCGAGTTTTTAGCTATATCCTCAATCGGATAACCCCTGTAATAAAGCCTGCCTTGTGCTCCATCTACCTTACAGATTGTGCTTTCGCTTACATATACTCCGTCCAACCCTTTATGTATCTCCGGTTGTTCATCCATATAATCGTTTTAAACACTCACTTAAATAATATATTGATGATGTACTTTCATGATTACTTAAGTTCAATGCGGCGGAATTATTAAGCCAGACGCAAGAGTACAGAATATAAATGTGCATTAATAATATTTTTTGATGATTTGTATGGGAGAGATGCCTGCCGAACTTAAGCAAAGAATGCAAAAGCAAGGATATCATTTTGTAGGAAAGCATTCTGCAGTAAAAATATGTGAGTATACCGCAAATGGCATAAGAGGCAAGACTTTATGCTATAAATACACATTTTATGGCATAAGAAGCTGGCAGTGCATACAAGGCACGCCTGCGATAGGATGTGATCTTGGCTGTTCTTTCTGCTGGAGGCTCATACCTGAAGAACATGGGTTCAAATGGAATGAGTTGAATGCGGTAAGTAAGTGGGATGACCCTGCTTTCATTGTTGAAAACATGATAAACGAGCAGCGTAAGATTGTAAGCGGATATAAAGGAGGACTTGATAATGAATTGCTGCTTAAGAGGTGGGAGGAAGCAAATAGCCCAAAGCATGTTGCATTAAGCCTTACTGGAGAGCCGATGTTTTATCCGAAAATGGGCATGTTGTTGTCCGAATTCCACAAAAGAGGGATTAGCACTTTCCTGGTACATAACGGCACATTGCCGGAAGCGCTAGAAAAGCTTAATCCGCTGCCTACGCAGCTTTATGTGTCTTTGCAGGCTCCAAATGCAGAAATTTATGAAAAAACAGTACGCGCAAAGATACCTAATTCGTGGGAGAGGTTCAAAAATGCGCTTGCGGTAATGAGAACCTTAAAAACCCGCACAGTGTTGAGAATGACTTTGGTAAAGGGATTAAACATGTGCGACCCTGAAGGATATGCGAATTTGATAAAGATTGCAATGCCGAATTATGTAGAAGTTAAAGGTTTCTCTTTTATTGGAGGGGCGAGAAATGCATCCAGGGGGCTTAGCCTAGCAAGCATGCCAAATCATAAGGAAATAAAAGATTTTGCTTCTACGCTCTCGCAGTTTACAGGATACATTGTCACCGCCGAGCATTCACCGAGCAAAGTTGTGCTGCTTTCTAGAGACGAAGACTCTAAAAAGAATAGGATTATAGATTTCAGCTCTATAGGAAAGGCTCTGTGACGCTTACATCAGAACCCTATTGCTCACTTCCGCTAATACGTTTTATCTAAGTATTTAAATATATATTTATATAAAATATATTTACTAAAGTAAATGGTGATTCCGTGGATGATTTTCTAAAAGGCAAATGTATATTGATACCTGCGCTGCTATTCATATCCCTTGTAAGTTTTGTTAATGGCGCGAGTTTGGGTTACAGTTTGCAGATAGTGACTGAATTAGCAAATATAAAAAATATTTTAGGGCAAATAGGCCCGATTTTAAGTGCCGTGATGTTCATAATTGCGGGAGTCTTCTATGCATTAGGCCAAATGATGCCACCTGATAAGAAAGCTAATTTCCACAGCACTGCAGTAAACATCATAATTGGCGCGATTGTTGTGGGTGTCCTGAGCGTTGCTGCCACCTCTTTTGCAACAGCTTCTACGCATTTGCTTAGCAACATGACTTTGAATTCCTCACAGTAGTGATAGATTGATAGGCTACGAGATTGCAGTTAGCACAGTAGCAATTATGATAAGTATTGGGGGAATTGTGCTTGGGATAGGGTACGGGATTGATGATCGGCGCTTGAAGTCCTTTGGCAAGGATGAGCTTCTTCAATCATTTATAAATGCAATCATAATTGGGGCATTGTTTACTTTTTTCAGCCCTAATGGATTAGGCATATCTTTGGTAAATAGCGTCGTGCAATCTTCAAACATAGAGGCATCCTGCTCTGGGTTTATGAGTGACAACTATGCAATTTGCTTTGCTGATAATTACCTTGTGGGAGTGCAGCCAGTAGGGATTGGAGGCGCAAGATATCCTTCATTGCTTGATGCATCTTTTACATTGCTGGCCCCATTGACTGGCAGTTATTTGCTTTTAGGGGTAATATCCGCAACAGAATTGAACCTTGGTTTTGCGTCTTTCTCCTTTTCAAGCATATTGTCACCAGTTATGTCAGAAGAGAGTTTTATAATAAAGCTGATAACGTTCGGAATAATTGACCTCTATACTCAGTCTGCGCTGCTTAGCGTGGTCTCTCTTGTTGCCATCCCCTTACTTCTGCCCGTAGGAATAGTTTTGCGCACATTTTATCTGACTAGAAAAATAGGCGGCACGATAATAGCAATCGCAATAGGCCTTTTTGCAGTATACCCTCTTACTTATTTGCTAGATGCGCAGATAACTGCCAATTATTCTACAAGTTTGGGGGCAAATGCATTCACGGCATTTAACTTAAACTCCCAATCAATACAGGAACAAATCTTATCTGCTGGAAGCAGCAGTATTTCAACAAATTCGATAACTAATTTTGGAAGCGGACTTCTCTCAAGTTTGACAAATGTTGCTAGTTCTTTCACAGATGTGCTGCGGCAAGTTATGGCAGCAGTATCTGTGTTGATAATAGAGGTATTCTTCTTCCCTTTGTTCAGCTTGATTATAACCATAGTTTCAATTAGGGAATTGGCTACTGCTCTGGGATCCGAGGTATCTTTTGGGAAATTTGACATATTCTAGGGGTTTTATGGAGAATTTTATTGTGTATATAATTGCCGGCGCATGCTGCATCGCTGCGATAGCTAGCATTATTACATTTAACCCTTACCTTATAGCAATTACTCCTTTGCTAGGGATTCTGTTTTTGATATTATTCAAAGGTTGGAACATTATAGAGGCATTGCTATTCAAACACACACATATAATTCAGATGTTTGATGGCTTTGAACTAAGCGGGAGTAGGCTAACGGCTGTCGCAAGAGAAGGAGGGATTTACACATCAGTCTCTGCTGCGGAGCTTGTGCCTACCTCAAATTCCGAAATCGACAGGGATAAATTGGAGAGATTAATCAGGAATTTTGGCTTCCCTTTCCGATTAAGCACTTATGTGAAGAGATTCAAAACCGACAAGATAATAGAGAAGCTGCAGGTAAGGAGAAAAATGAAGGAGATTGAATTATCCAGGATACATAACCAAAAATCCGGTACAGGAATGCTTAAAGCTGCAAGGCTAAAGGAGGAAATATCTTGCCTAAACCATGAGCTCTCCCAGATACAGGGTGGCGGAGTTCCGCTTGAAATGAGATATTATGTTGTAACCGCTTCGAGCGCGAACTTGAAATATAAGGCGGATGAGGAGGCGCTATCTAACTTAAAAGAAGTGCTCTCTGGTTTGAATGCAATTTTAGGCACAGAATCGGCAATACTAAGCGGCCCTGAATTAATAAAAATGATAAAATTTGATTACGTGATGCAATGATATCAAATTCTATAAACGCGGCAAGGCTATTGGATGTGTTTATGGGGAGCGAACCTGCTCCAAAAAATAATGATATTGTTGAAGGGATATATGTGGGAAAAACTTTGGCATATAACCTGCCGTTTTTCCTTAATAGCAGCAGATTGATAAACCCCCACATATCTATTGTCGGAATGACAGGATCTGGAAAGAGTTACCTGCTAAAGAGCATGATAATGCGCTTGTACATCAGCAATAATGTGAATATTCTAATAATTGACTGGTCGTCCGAATATTCTCAGCTAGTAAAGGATCTTGGCGGAATTGTAAGAAGCGCCAGAGGCAATGCAGATATTCCTGTAGAGCACCTGCCTGAAGGTATTTTGTCCATAGATTTATCAGAGATAAGAGATCCTTCAATTGCAGGCTGCACAGCTAGAAATGCACTTTTAGAAGTATCTAAATCCATGTCTCGTTCTAAGTTAAATGAAAAAGTGCGTTGGGTTATTGTTATAGATGAGGCTTGGAAATTGGCGGATTATGAAAAAGTGTTAGGAAGGCTTTTTAGAGAAGGGAGAAAGTTTGGGTTTTCTATCATAGTGGCAACGCAATTGATAAAGGATGTAAATAATGAGATTTTGGCTAATGCGGCTTGCTGTTTTGTTTTTCGTTTGATGGGATCGGAAAATTTTGATGCGCTTTCATCTTCAGGTTTGCTAAAGCACAATGATATAGAGACTGTAAAATCTTTGAACCGAGGGACATGCATGGTGTCTTTGCACACTAGAAAAGATATTGAGAAAAATTTTGCCGTTAGAATAGATGGTTTTTCCTTTAAGTCGTATCTACTATCATACTCGGGTGTAAAAATGAAGGTGTCATTGGAAAGCATATCTAATGCGATATCTAAAATGGAGATCTGCACCGAAGACCGGTTAAAGCTCTTTAGGTTCTTTGATGATGCAGGGCAGTCTTTGGACCTAATCCAGGTAATCGGCGCGATGATGGAAATTGGAATAAAAAGAGTTGAAATGATATCATTTTTCTCCGAGCTTGGAGTAGATGAAACTTCTGTTGCAATATCAATAGAATCAATAAAAAAGGTGTGAATTTTAATGGATAATACTGGCAAACTTTTTATATCGTCTTTTGTAATAAAAGGGATATTAAAATCAGATTTGAAAGAGCTTTCTTCTTTTATGGAGTCATTTGAAGGTATGAAGCCAATTAGCCATGGCTCTAAACTGTCCTATAGTGTAAAGAGTAATCAAGATGCAGAAAGCACGATAGTTTTGGAACTGCATACGGATAAGGTAGCTTACAATTTCAGTTACAATAGCTATTCGATAATTAAAAATATTTTGCATATGGCAAATTTTTTGATTTTTGTGCAGGCAGTTGATAATAAATATAATTTCAATTATGTGGATTTATTGCCACAAATAATAGATTTATTAAAAAATTGCAACATTTCTTCAACACGCCCTGCAGATGATTTATTTATAGAAAGGCTATCTAATTTTATAAAAAGATTGAATTTAGCCAATATAAAATTATCCAGAAATCTTTACAATTCAAGGCTAGAAATCATGTCTTTAAACGACTCGTTAAAAACTTATAGGGAATTCTACAGAGAGATATACCATAATTTGACCAAAAAAGGAGGGGTTGCTGAAAAAGATTTCGCAAGATGGCTGGGAGTAGATGAAAACATTATTAAAAGATTAAACAACGGGATAAAATGAGTGACAGTTTAAGAGCAGATTTGATTGCCTTTTCCCTTGTCTTATCATTTTTACTTTCTATTGTATTTATTTTTGTTTCGTTAAATTTTGCTTATTTGTTTTTTGGGGGAAGCGTTTGTATTTCTTTGATATTAGCAACAGAATTGACATATAACAAAAAAACTTTAGAGATTAAAGATGAAAGATATATTCTCAAGAATCATATAACAAAGCCGCATGAGATTATTAGTAAGGAATTTCTACGTGTTTTAAATAACAAAGGCTGTTCCAGCATATCTAATTCGATAAAAAACATCCAGAAAGAGTCAGGAATAGCTGATTTTTGGTCTATAAAAGAAGAATTCGAGTACTGCCTAGAAAAAAATTATGACGCGGATTTGATAATTTATGGCGATGTTGTTTTCCGTGGGAATTGTTTAAGAAAAGTTTTTGATTATTTTAAATATAATTTATGGATAAATGAAGGTGGCGATGCAGATTTTAATGGAAAATTAAATAAAAAGCACATCATTTACGGGGAACGGATAACTAAAAATATGCAGTGCTTTGCTGCCTTATCCGCATGGCAGAATTTCCTTTGGCAGTGGAGCATAAACAACATTGACATTCAAAGGTTTCCAAAAGGGGATTTTAGTATTAATTTAACAGAAGGTGACTTTCTTTGTTACAAATACTTGAAAAATTATTAAGGCTCACCTCTCTAAGCGGACTTATAGTAATCAATTCTATGGCATTTCTCATCATACTTATTTCGACAATTAGAGGCCAGCCAATGAATATACGAAAATATCTTATGGCTTCATTCCTGCTGCTGTTATTTATTGAAGCACTCCATATATTGGCATATTCAAATGTATTGATTTGATTTTATTCTATTTTGTGCGTAGCTCACTCCAATAGAATTATGGCATTTCCCATCCATTAACCAATATTTCTGGCATATTTCTTATGTTACCAAAATTATTCTATTTATTTTATTAGCAACAATGTAATAAAGTCGGAGCTCCTCTCAAAAGCCATGCGGTCTCTTCATTTCTATCATGTCTTTTCCTCTTCGTTAATTCATTATCTGCAATTTTTTGGCTGTCTTCTTTACTATATTTTCGTATCAATTTTAGCTGATAATCGGTCATCTTTGCGGCACTCCTGGAATTAATTCCTTTTGATTCCAAAGTTCTTAGAAGCCTAGCATCTTCCTTTCTGGTTATAAAGGTTAAAGATATAGCTGATATGTCTGGTTTCGCTCTGTTTAGTACGAGTGCTTCGCTTTTGATATTAAAAGCTGTCTGGTATTTTTTATCTTCCATATATGTCACCACATAATAAGCGTATATTATTTCTATTAATGATATATATAACTTCTTTATGATTTATTCTTATGCTTTCGGTATTGGATTTCGATAGGTTCTTGATGGGTTTTTCCCTTGGCGTGCATATCATACTGGCTTCGATAGGGATTGCGCTTCCTGTAATAATAATTCTGGCTGAATTTTTAGGGATAAGAAAAAAGGATAAAATATACACGACTTTGGCAAAAAGGCTTTCTCTGATTCTTATTGTACTTTTTGCAGTAGGAACTGCTTCTGGAACCCTTGTAGCGCTTGAACTTTTCCTTTTGTGGCCCAAATTCATGGCCTTGGTAGGCCAAGTTGCAATACTGCCGGTATATATAGAGGTATTTGCTTTCTTTTTGGAGGCGATTTTCCTTGCTATTTATATGTTATCTTGGGATTCATTTGATAATAAATACGTGCATGTTTTTTTCGGGGTACTTGTAGGAATTGGAGGGGCTGCGTCTGCAATTCTTATAACAATGCTAAATTCGTTTATGAATACACCTAATGGATTTAACATTTCTACATATTTAAGTACAGGACGCATAGTTGGTGTAAACCCTCTTGCAATATTCTCTACGCCAGCAACAGGAATAGAAGTAAGCCATGTGTTAGCAACTAGCTATTTTGCAGGTGCATTCATATTCTGTGCTTACATGGCATACAGGTTACTGAAATGCGACCCAAAGTATAAAGAGTATTATATGAAAGGATTAAAGATCACTTTCTCTTTAGTTGTAATAGCGACATTTTTCTCTGTTGTTACAGGCATTATATCGATAAATTCTTTGGCAAGCATACAACCTGAAAAATATGCAGCTTTAGAAGCCAATCTGTTCACAAGATCAAACGCATCCGAGATCATAGGTGGAATTTTAATTAACGGCACACTTAGAGACTATTTTTCAATACCAGGATTACAGAGCGCTCTGCTCGGCTCATCGAACGCCGTTGCTCCAGGTTTAAATGAATTTCCAAAAAGTACTTGGCCGCCTTTAATAGTTCATGATACTTTTGATTTAATGGTCTTTCTGGGCTTTGGCTTTGGTTTGTTTGTATTGATCGTTTTGGTATTGCAATTAATTAGGAAAAAACCATTTGAAAAAAGATGGATACTTTACCTTATAGTGATTGCTGGTGGTGTTGCGGTCCTTCTGCTTGAACTTGGATGGATGACGGCAGAAGTGGGGCGGCAACCATGGATAATATACAACGTAATGCTTGTAAGCGAAGCGGCCAATTACTCAACTTCGATAATACCTATTGTAATAGGATTGATAGTAGTTTACGCACTTATACTGCCAATTACTGCAATAATGCTTAAGATGCTCTTCCGTGATAGAGAATTATCCAAAGAATTAGGGATTCCATGAATGCCTTATACATATTCAATATATCGATATTTGCAGTCTTCTTTACACTCTTCACGATAGAGGTAGGAATAGCTTTGCAGATTCTTTTAGGGAATAATAAGATTGCGGAAATGATAAGGTATATAACACCCATATGGGAGATAACCGGTACGTTTGCAGTTTTTTTTGTTATGAACTTTATTGCTACTTTTCCTTCAGCAATAGCTATTATAGGAACTGCATACGTTGCCCCTCTCCTTATAGCGGCATTATTTTTTATTTTTAGGAATGCTTTCCTTGCATACGGAATTTATTACAAAGGATCATCTAGCAGGGTTTATTTGAAGGTCTATGGATTGGCAACCTTGATAACGGGATTTCTTGTTATAAGTGTACTTTCTTCTGCGATAAGCGGTTTCGGGATAAATTTGGGAACCGATAGCATAAACTTATTCACTTTATTTGTCAATCCATTTTTCCTTATTATTCTTGTTTCCGTAATTTTCATATCTTTAATGCTAAATTCTGTAATTTTTCACACAGATAAGGAGCCCGTATATTTCTTGATTGGGATTATAGGGATTATAATGGCATTGCTTGATATGCATTATTATCTTAACTATGCTTTTATCAATTTATTGCAAGGAGTTCCTTTACTTTTATTAGTAATAATCGTATTTCCAGTGAGGATGGCGTCTGCAATAAAAAGAAGTGCCATATCCATGATAGTGCCTTTTGTCTGGATGTTCTTGATAATTATCCTATTTAGTTATGCAACATATCCGTACTGGTTTGGAAAAGAAATAAACGCGACATCATATTTATCTCTGACAGCTACTGGCACATATGTATCGTATATAACCATTATTGGCGGGGCTCTTCTTACCATAGCTCTTATATATTTTGTTTATATTTCTTATTTTAAGTCCAAAAAGGCATATTCATGACGAGTTTTATCATTCTGAAGCTTTCGACCATAATAATATTCTTGCTAACTCTTCCATTGGCTGCATTCTTAACCCAATCTTTCTTCAAAAGCAAAGTTAAAAGTTATTTGTATTGGAGCATTGGGATGTGGTTTTTTTCATTAAGCGTGTTTATCGAAATTTTATTTGCATTTGGAGCATATAGTGGATTTTTAGGGAATAGTTATATGCTATTTGTTGCATTGATTGTCGAATTTTTGGCATTGGGTTCCATCAATATGGTAAAAAGGCTGCTAATAAGAAAAACATATTACATATTTTGCGTTATATCAACTATTTTTCTGATTTATGTAATAATCATATCTCCGAATATACCGATAGTTAATAATGCAAGAATAGCTTTTACAGTTACATCTTTGCTTGTTTCTATAGCTTCCAGCATAATAACTTTTCCTGCAGCTGCAATATTGGTAATAGTTGCGGCTTTGAGCTATAAACGCACAAGAAATGTAAAAATGCTTTCGATAATAGCAGGGGTGATTGTAGTTTCAATTGCGGGAGGATTATATATAGAAGCCATACCTGCTTTTCTTTATTATTCTGAATTCATAGGGATAGTACTTCTTTGGTTGGGCTTCTTCAATTTTGATAAGGTTAAACGAATTGTAAGATAAATAATAAAATAAAAACAGCTATTGGAACAGTAAGGTTGTCATAACTACTTGGAGTGAAAAACTCAATTATGGATGCAAATACTCCTGCAATTATTAGTAGAACGTAAGGGTAGATTGCAGCTCCTTGGAAAAAGATTACATAAATAATAAAAGAACTGATTAGGGTGCCGATAAAGACCCCAAAAGCCCCCTCTATGCTCTTATTGCCTGACTTTTTATTTTTTCTCATGCTCCCTAAAAAGGGTGCAATCCCATCTCCGAATACCATTGCGCAAAGGGCCACAACGCCTGGCAGGGATTTGAAGCCTATTGCGGTTATGAGAATGAAGATGAAGAAAAAGAAAAGAGGTCCTTTTACAGCTTCCCTTATGTTGCCAGTCCAAGTAAGCCTTGCTACATTCTTTTTATGCGATCCTTTTCCTAAATTTGCAAAGACTATTATTGCAATAAAAATAAGCGGCACTATAGAAAAAAATACTTCTGCGTATGCGGATTTATAAAGAAACCAGAAAAGTATAAGTCCACCCATTAGCAGATGAACTAGCTTCCTTCCAGTTCTTCTACTAAGTTTGTTGTTTTTTACAAGATAATCTATAATCACAACAATTAGTAGTGAGTATATTATCTCCAATAAAAGTATAAACATATTATATATCAGCTGTGCATTCATTTTGGCGCCCTAATTATTTCACACCAATATGTTCAAGCACAGAATTGATATTGTCTTCAATAGCATTTGTGCTTTTAAATGAGATTATATTTCCATCTATTTCTACGTCTTTTTCGCTTGCAATGCCATGAAAAAGTTCCACGGTTCTTTGGGTTTCTTTGTCAGCAGGCACTGCAACCTTTTTTCCCCTCAGTATATTCGCTTTTGCAGATATCTTTTGGGAGTTTCCTATAGAAATTATATATTTGTGCATTGAATTGAATTTTGTCAGGATATCAAAAAAAGGCCTGAATTCCTGCAACTTGTACGTATCAATTCCAGGCCCGTCAATAAGCACAATTCCATTATATTTGGATGGATCAATCTTGTTTGTATTAATATCGGGCATATATATTGCTCCATGAGAGCCTATGCATTCTTTTGTGCTGTAGCTGGTGATAGTTGCTTTTATTCCCCATCTTTCAAAAAACATTTTGAATGCGCTTACAGATTCGTCCTTAAAATCATTAGGAGATATAAATATGAGGAATTCCATAATAATATGTATCCATAATAAGCTTAAAAAACCTTCGCAGCTAAAGATAGCGGATTCTTAGTTTTCAAGCATATATGGAGCAAGATAATACGAGAGAGATGCTTCCCCTATCTTATAATCGATTTTTATTGGTTCCTCTGTTTTTATTGACAACTGGACTGTATTGCCTTGCGGGCATGTCCTGACTATTCTATCAAGATATTCAAGATTGAATGTTACTGATGATGGCTTTGTTACGTTCATCTTTTTAACAAAGTCGGTGTTGCCAGCATGTTCCTCTTCCAGCTCAGCAGCATCCCCTTTGGCAGATATTTTGAAATTGTCTTTCTCGGTTTTAAACCCTATAAGATTCGATAATGAAGTTGCGTCTTTAAGCACTTCCTTAAAAGGATCGCTTTTGAGTTCTACCTGAGATTCAAATTCTATCTTTGGTTCCTTATCTGCCTCTTTCTTGACTTCTATCATTGGCAGTTTATATCTTCTTCTGCTGTTTTCACCTATAAACTCTATAGCAAACTTATTTCCGGAGTCTTTCATGGATAGCTGTTCGTTGTTTCTTGCGCTTGATAGGATTTTGTTGAAGTTCTCTATGCTTACTCCGACTATAGCCTGCTTATCAATCTCGTACTTGGAAAATGCTTTATTAGGTATATAAAAAGAGACCATGCTTATGCCTGAGGGGTCCATTGCTTTAAGAGAGATTCCTTCCTTTGATATATTAAATATGCCTTCATCGACTAAGGTCGCTATCGAACCTATGCAATCTCTCCAATACCTAGCATCGTCTATTTTTATTTCGAACACAGAACCACGCAGTAACTGTATATCTATTCTCTCATAAAGGAATAAAAACATTTGTAATGCACATGTCAATATTAAAACAGTATGTGTTTATTTTATTTATTATATTTTGCAATCGTATGAAAAAATGTAAACTTAAATCTCATTTTTTGGATCAAGCAGCCTGTCCAATGTTTTTTTGTCAAGAACGCCCATTTCAAGGCAAACCTCTTTTACTGTTTTATCGCTCTTATAAGCCATTCTGGCTATCTCTGCTGCTTTGGCATAACCTATATGGCGTGTCAATGCGGTTACTATTGAGATGTCATTATCAAGATTCTTTTTGATTATGCTGCGGTTCGCCTTTATCCCATCTATGCATTTTTTAGTGAATATATTAACCCCATTTGAGAATAAGTCAATAGATAGGAGAAGATCGTGCGCTATTAAAGGCATGTATACATTTAATTGAAGCTGTCCTGAATCTGCAGCTTTGTCTATCGAATACGAATATCCGAATATCTGGAAGCACACCATGTTCATCATCTCTGCAGCGCTGGGATTTATCTTTCCAGGCATTATAGAAGACCCTGGAAGAAGCTCTGGGAGGCTCAGTTCGCCCATCCTGCCTCCTAAACTTGATGAGAGAAGGCGCAGATCGTTTGCAATCTTGTTTATTGTTATTGCACATTCTTTAAGAGAATCGGAAAGGAATACTTCATCCTGCTGGTTTGGCATCATCTTGAATTTGTTGCTAGTGATAAAGAATCGTGTTTTTAACTCTTTGTTTATCTCTAATGCCGCAGTTTCAGCATATCCTTTGGACGCATTTATGCCTGTGCCTACAGCGGTTCCGCCTAATGGTATTTCTAGCAATAGATCCGTTGCGTGCCTTATGTTCTCAGCAGCTTTTGCAACAGCTCCGGAATATCCTTTGAACTCTTGACCCATGCTAATTGGCACAGCATTCTGAAGGTGGGTTCTTCCCACTTTTATTATGTCTTCAAATTCCTGAGCTTTTTTATCCAGAGTCCTGTTAAGATCTTTTAATGCAGGGAGAAGCTTGTTCCTAACAGATATGTATGAGGCTATATGAACCGCAGTGTGGTATGTATCGTTTGTGGACTGGCTCATGTTAACATGATCGTTTGGATTAACCAGGTTGTAATCCCCTTTATTTCCGTTAAGAAGCTCAATTGCCCTGTTTGCTATTACTTCATTAAGGTTCATGTTTAGATTTGTGCCTGCGCCAGCCTGAAAGACATCTATATTGAACTGATCTGAGAACTTCCCGCTTGCTACCTCTTTGGATGCTTTCATTATAGCTTTGCCGATTTTTGGGTTAAGTTTTCCTATTGAAATATTTGCATGGGCGGCAGCGTATTTAAGAATTGCATATGCATATATCATTGTCTTGTTTGTCTTGATGCCAGATGCATTAAAATTTTCTAAGGCTCTTTGTGTCTCTAATCCATAATAAGCATCTTCAGGGACTTTTGCGCTTCCTAAAACATCCTTTTCTATTCTGAATTTCATGTTTATTCCTTCTTTAGATCTCTTTTTATAGCTTCATTCTTTAGCAGCTGTATAGCGCTTGCCGGATCCACTCCTTTTGGACAAACTTTTGAGCATGCGCCTGCAAATTCACACCCCCATATGCCATCTAGAGTATCAATACTTTCTATCCTTTTTCCATCGAGCTGGTCTCTTGAATCCTTATAGTACCTATAAGCTTGCGAAAGAGGTTGAGGGCCTATAAAATCTTTGTTGGTATTGACAACAGGGCAGGCATCCATGCACAAGCCACACATTATGCAGTAAGAATATGGAAGGAACTTTTCTATTTCCTGTTGGCTCTGCTGGTATTCATGCTGAGCCACGTATTGCTCTTTTTTATCCTCCCTGTGAAGCCATGGCTTTATGGAGATGTGCTTGTTAAAAAATTCATCAAAATCAGTAACAAGGTCTTTGATAAGGGGGTGCGCCTCCATGGGGCCGACCTCTATTTTTCCATCTATTGCATTGTTTATAGCATTTGCCTCGCATGCCAG
>JAKABJ010000002.1 GCA_021801905.1 Microcaldota archaeon
GCTAAGACGGATAGCGTAAACAATAAAAGCCCTCTAACGATCATTTCTACCTAGGTTTGCCTGAGTGAAAACTCAGCAAAACATCGTGCTCCTATCCTCTACTGGCGGAGATCGGCTGAGCATGGTCACATCACATAGGCTTTGCTAAAAAACTATCGTTTTTATAGGACTATTTGAGTAAAGGGACTACTTTCTGAGCAGAACAGGTCAACGCTTATGCCAAGCCCATACATTTCACTTATTAGAACTGTCAGATTATATGCTATTAGCTTGCAAAGTAGCTCATTGGTCTGCGCCATCTTTGTCTTGCTCTTTATCATCTCACTAAACTTAGCCTTTATCATACTGAATGTCCTCCCCACATTTGAACGCGGGTGATAATGCCCCATAAATTCTTCTTGATTTAGTGCAAAGTAGTTGTATGTTTTCTTCCATATTGTAGAGCCTAATCTCTTTTCCATCTTCCTGCGCTCCCTCTGTCTAATTTGATAGTCTCCCTCGTAATAATAAAACTACAAAAAGGTTAATTAAACTACATAAACTGAATTAAACTACAAAGCGTCATGCGGGCATAAAGATAAATAACCCTTATGATAATTTTCTCTATGGCAAAATTTAATTTTATAATAAAAGAGGCAAAACTGAAAGTGAGCTTAAATAGCTTGATAAAGCAGTTGGCTACGCTAAACCATTTTAAAACCGTAATCCAGGTATTTGACCCTGATTGCATCGTAAATCAGAGCCACTTGCTGGGTGCATATATGGATGCGGAGCTCGCTTTCAAGTCAGGCAGCAATATATCAAAAACTGCGGCTACAGAGATGCTGCTTTTCTTGGCCATGACGAATCAGATAGATGCTGCGATAAAAAAAGCAGGAGCCAAACCGGGCAAAAGCATTATTGTATTTGCAAACAGCTTTGCGGCGTACAAAAAAATAAAGCCAGTCCTTTGTGATGAAAAGGATTTTGATTCAAGCAAAAGCGAAATGCTATCGAAAGCCAGGAAGCTTGGGATAAAAATAAGCGGAGATTTGGATGCCTCCATATTTGAGGAAATGGCTGCCTCAAAGCTCGAGTGACAGCCCCATCATGTTCTGTTCTCCATGTAAGTTTGATTTATCACGTTATGTATCAAGAATGCCTTTTTTTCGCCTATCTTCTCAACCTTCATAAGCTCATCGAGGCTGGCATTTGCCACAGATTTTATATTTCCAAAATGCTTTAGCAAAGACCTGGCAAGTTTTGGCCCTATCCCGGGAAGATTCGCAACTATAAACTCCTGATAGTCAGAAGTGCTGTGCGCCCTCCTCCCTCCTTTTAGAGAAGGCGCCCGAACGCTGCCATCCTGCTCGTGCTTGGCTATGACTTTTATAAGCTCGTACGTCTCTTTTGGGTTTCTTGATCTTATTACTTCTATTCCGTTATCTACATAAAGCGCTACAATTGCCCCCATCACAACATTTTCGGCAAGGCCGAAACTCTCAGCATTCCCTTCAATTATCATTATCGGATGCTCGTAATTTTCTTTCAGCCTCTTTGCCTGATCAAACAGCCTTCCATTAATCAAAGAACTTTTGAAGTCTGCCACGGTTTTCCTTTCTATGCATATCCTGTCAGATACAACATAGTCACCAACATCTATCGTCTTTCTTTCGACTAGCATGTTTTCAGCGAGCAGAGAGTTTATCTCAGAGTTCCTTTCCCTTTCATCAACTATAACCTTTAGAACCTTCATTTACTTTCACTGAATGTTATATTGGAAATTCCTACGCTTCCGGATCCCCTTGTGAGGAAAAGGAGCGGATTGCCAAGCGGTCCTGAAACCATGTCCGTGCTGAAAGAGTAAGAGGAGAGCTTGCCTGTAATGTTGAAAGTTCCAATTGTGCTAAATCCTCCAGACGCTGTTGGTTCATCGATACTAAGCTGTGCAGATCCGCCAACTGCAATTGCAGAGAATCTTGTTGTGGTGTTGATGGCATACGGAACTCCGGAAGATATTTTCTGTAGTACGCCAGTCGTGTTAGAGTAAGGTGCAAACACGGATACCAATCCTGAGCTTATCGGCTCCCAGAGGTCTACCACGCTTCCGTTTATGAAAGTGCTGACTGGCTGCCAATCCAGCGTCAATGGATATGCCACATATTGCCTGTATATGGATTGATTTATGGCTTTCAGCGTAGAGAATGCAATTGTACTGTTGTCTTCATATACAGGTTTTCCGAAAACCTCAGCAGAGTACGCATATAGTTGAGTTAGGTCTGATGCATTCAATGTCTGCTCGTTGAGTACAACAAAAGCCGTCTCGTAATTATATAATGAAAGGAGCGTTTCTGCAGTGTAGTTTTCATTTACTGGAGATGTATAAGTAAAATTCCCGTTCTCCATGTTGTATACCGCTACGGCAAGAGGTATCGAAAATAGAGTAAGTTCCTGAGTTGTGTTTATCCTGCCTCCATATCCTCCAAGTATGGGTTTATGCGACGCTGATGTGTAGAATGATGCCTCTCCGGCTGCAAGGTCGGGAAATGGAATATTGTTGTTTATTATGATTGGGAGCTGCAAAATGCTGAATTGGGTTGTGGAATTTGCTATTATTTTGTAGAAGTTCGGAATTGTTACGTGCGTTGTATTTGCAGCAGCTAGTCCTGGTGTCATAATTCCTGCGCTTTCGATAATAAAGATTACGGAAATGACCCCCAATACCCCATATGTAAGAGAATTTCTATTCTTATAATCGATTTTTGATATTTTTTCTATGAGGCTCTTCATTCCAAAAGCAGCCAACATTGCTATTGAGATGCTGAATACAACGTAGAACCTATCAGCCTCTTGCAGGATGCTGAATCCAGGTATATAATGATAAAGTTGGTATATTCCAGGTATGCCGCTGCTTACGTAACCCCCGAATTCTATGAAAGGTCCAAGAGTGAGCCATCCGAATATGAATGCGATTATTATCCATAACCTGGCTTCTTTGTAATTCTTGAATATGCCGTAAAGGAGCAGTAATATCGCGGCATAACCTATGTATGCAATCCTCTCATTTGGATCTACCGAATATATGCTGCTGTATGCAGAAGAAATTCCTCCTATCAAACCATTATACGGGCTTGGCAGTAAGAATGAGAGTATTGGGTCGCTCCATTCTGCATCGTTCTGCAGAGTATTTCTGCTATTTACATTACTAAGCCCGCCTTTAACTAAGACCCCATGAATAAGCGGTATGAAGCCCCAAGATCCTATTATGAAAGTTGCTACTACTCCTATCCCCAATGCGGCAATAAACTTTCTTTTTAATACAAGCTTTCTGGTTTTTGGATAAATAGCATAGCAGACCAGCACTACAAACAGTAGCACAATTGTCATTATTCCCTGCTCGACGTCACCCATAAACACCGCGAAGACAAAAGAGAAAGCCATGCCTATAGAGTATATGTATTTTTTATCATCCTTGAGCATCCTTATGAAGAAATAAAGGACAAGAGGCACCCAACCTATATCCATCCAATCAAGATGGCCTATCGCAGCTGCAGTATGGTATGCGCTGAATGCAAAAATTATCCCGGCGAAGAATGCGGCATAGTGATTCTTTATGATATAGTCTGCAAGTATAAACATTCCCATTCCGGTTATTATGAAACCCGTAAAGAAGATCATATTATATGCAAAAGTAAGGCTGATTGCCTGGAATGGAATTGTAAGTATTGAAGCAAGAGGCGCTGTGGTAAAGTAGGCTATGTTGCTTCCTACAGGCCAAAATAGCAGATATGTGTACCACATGCTTGATGGAGCATGAAGGAACGTGTAAGAAATCCACCACATCCCCCATATATTGCTGTATAGATCTCCTCCAATTCCCGGAGCTACAGATGACATGTGAAGGGTAATCGGGTAAAATATAATCAGTGCTATTAACAAATAGATGAGCCCTGAAAGCACATGCTTGAGCCTTATTTTATTTTCAGCAATCTCCTTCAAATTACTCAAGCTTGATTTTAATTTAGTCTGGTGCTTGGTATTTACTTCCACATTATGCTCTTTAGTCAAGTCTAATTCGCTCATCTGATGCCCCCATTATATTTAAGCTTTGACAATCATTAATAAAAAGATGCCTCAAATTGCCAATTTCGCAAATCTTTTTAGTATAAGGTATACTGCGGCATATGAAGGCAGCTCCACCCTCTTCTTTGAGTATGGTCCATATTCATTTCCCATAATTGTAAGTTTATACGGAAATTCTGCCTCTACAAAAATTTCCCCTTTATTAAATACGACAGCTGATCTCATAGGGTCGAACTTTTCCAGTTCGGATATTGAACCTATAATTTTGCCTACTAATCCCGTGTCTCCATGCAAGGTCTCTGGCATGCGTATCAGATGGTGAATGTCTTTTGTCACATTCTTGTCTATTGCGCAGCCCAAACTCTGCGATATTTTTAAAGCTACAGCTTTCCAGAATTCATCCTTTTTAGGTATGGCCATCTTGTCCCAGTTTCCGTTGCTTATCCCAAATATTACATCGGCTTTTTTGGCATCCAACGCCTTTGCAATTTTTCTTTCGATTCCGATAGCCATAAGCGCATCTACCCCTCCATTGATGTTTTTTATAACTTCACCGGCAATCTTGCCCCCCCATCCAGGATCAGATGGTTTTGGCCCTGAGAGTTTTACAACCTTTTTCCCTATTGAGGGAAAAAATCTGTCAGGATCTATTTTCTTGCCAGATATGTAATCTGTTATTGCCTCTCTGCTCTTTGATTTTAACTGGTAAATAGGATCGCAGTTTACATGAACATGGTATCCCCTGTTTCCGCTGAAGTTTATGGATATTTCATTGGATGAAAAACCAAAATCGGGAATTAAGAAGTCCTCAATGAGCTTGATGGTCTCCAGTTTTACTTTATCTAAGCAGTTGCCGCACACCCATGCTTTTGAATGCTGCTTCTGGCAATCCAAATGCAGGTCTCCAGCATCAAGATCGAATACAAGCTCTGCTCCAAGCCAGCCTTTTCTCTCCATAGGCCTGGCTGCAGGGGCCTGATAGAATGCAGGGGAATAGGATATGAAAGCGGGAGCATTTTCCACAAGATATTTTTTCAACAATGCTGAGTTGCTGAAAGAGTAATGTCTAAAAGAGATCTTCTTCTCGAAATCGCCAAACCCGAACTCCCTCTCTTTAAGATGAGAGTCTTTGATATCGATACGCTCATAATAATCCCTAAAAAGAGATGTTACCATGGCCTTTGCAGCATCGTCAAGCATTGAACCAAAGATATATGCACTGCAAACAATAAATATGCAATCGGTGAGCCTCAATGCATACTTATTACGTCACGCATCAAAGCATACTTCGTTATATTTAAGCATACAAATCAATTAATCCTATGCACAAAAGGATTTCAATGCAGAGCGATAAAAAAGAAAAAAGGCCTTTGCCTAAGGCAATGCTGGATTTTGATGGAGTGACAATAGATGACATAACTCCTCATATAAATAAAAGGTTTCCTAACTCTGATAAAGGTTTTGCAAGGCCCTACACGGAATTGCTGTTTAATTTGCTAAGGCCGTTTAAGAATGCTGGTGCAAGACTTATTACCCCACATGAGATACGCTTAGAAAAAAATGCAACAGAATTCATGCGAACTAGAACACCCAGCGATTTGATATTGTGTACGTCAAACACTATTTTAGAAAAAGCTAAGCTTAAACTCGCGCTCGAAAAGGAGGGTGTGCATGGAATAAGCATACACACTGTACCCAATAAGAATAAGATAGAGATAGCGAAGATGGAAGGTGCTACGCTTGTAGAAGACGACCCTTTTGTTGCGATTGAGGCAGCTAGAAAAGGGGTCAGAGTCATACTTTTTGAAAGAAAGTACAATAAAAGCATTGGAAAGCTATTGCCGCACATAAACAGAATGATCTCCAATGCAAATAGCTGGGATGCTGTAGCAAAAATTCTCAGCGAAAGTTAGGGAGAGCAGGCTTTCATTTCTTATACCGCACATAATAAAAATGCTCTTTGCCAAAGGAGAGTATGCCAAGCTCAACTGATGAAATAAAGCAGGTAATAATACTAAGAGCAGACTTGGATATGGGTAAAGGCAAGCTTGTAGCGCAAGGCTGCCATGCTTCCCTTCTCTCATTTATCGAGACTGAGAAAATTGACAAAGAGATAGCTGAAGAATGGATAAATGCAGGACAGAAGAAAATCGTATTGAAGCTTTCTGGCGAAGAGTCTCTAAAAAAACTATATGATGCATTTAGGTTCAAGAAAGTGCCGTGCTCTCTGGTGAATGATGCAGGGCTTACTCAACTGCCTCCTGGAACTATTACGGCTCTGGGGATAGGCCCTTGGAAGAGCGCAGATATTGATATATTTACCAGCAAACTTAAATTATATTAGCCTCTGTTTCAAATCCTAGATAAAAATATGGCTGAAGCCATAGTATATGGGTTATCTTGCAGCATTCTCGTCCATAATTCATTTGACATATGTGAGCCAGTCTACAAACTCCTCGTTCTTTCCTGTAACTATCCTCTTATAGCTGTCCGCAATCAGCTTTGTTATCGGCCCAGGCTTTCCGTTTCCTATGTTTATCCCATCTATATTTACTACTGGCGTGATTTCTGCTGCAGTTCCGCAGAGAAATACCTCATCCGCAGAATAGAGCTCTTCTTTGTGCGTTTCCCTTTCCTCAACAACTATTCCTATGCTTTCTGAAATCTTTATTGAAGTGTCTCTTGTTACTCCTATAAGTATGTCTGCGCTCGCATTCGGAGTTATAATCCTTCCTCCTTTCACAATGAAGATATTGTCAGCTGCTCCTTCGGCAACATATCCATTGTAGGAGAGCAATATTGTCTCGTCAAAACCAGATGCCTTTGCTTCGTTGTTGGCGATTATTGAATTTATGTAATTTCCTGAGGCTTTCGCCTCGACAGGCAGTATGCTTGAATTTATTCTTCTCCATGATGATACTTTGCAGCGTATCCCTTTGGCGGTTCCGACCCCGTAGTAGTCTTCAAAAGGCACAGCTGCTATGAATATGCTTGTCTCTTTTCCGTATGTTGCCAATCCTATCTTATCCGAATTATAGAAAACAAAAGGCCTTATGTAGCAGGATTTCAAACCGTTTGCCTTTACAACCTGGACAACAGCTTTCTCGAGCTCTTTCTGAGTATATTTTGGCTGTATAGAATATATTTTCATGCTCCTCATGAACCTGGCGATATGATCAGAGAGCCTAAAGATTGCAGTGCCATTTTCTGCTTCATATGCTCTTATGCCTTCAAATATTCCGCTTCCATACTGGAGAGAATGGGTAAGTATGGGCACTTTTGCATTGCTGTATTTGGTTATCTTGCCATCAAGCCATACTTTTAAATTGAGATTGTGATATGCAGAAGTATTTTTTTCTACCATGATACCATAAATGCCTTCTCTCGCAAGATTAATAATATTATTAGGATAAATAAAGGCATGCCTAACAAGAAAAGAATTACCAGAAGCATGCTTATTGAAAAGGGATTGACGGGATTTCAGGTTGACGTCCTCATTGCTACAATGAAGATACCGAAGGGGCAGACAAGATCGTATAGGGAAATTGCGATAATGGCAGGCCACCCCAAGGCATACAGGGCTGTTGGAACTACTATGAAAAAGAACCCGTTTGCACCGATAATACCATGCCATAGGGTAATAAAAAGCAATGGCAAAGTGGGAAATTATTCAAGCGGAGGTCCGAAGAAAAAGATGGAGATGCTGATGAAAGAGAAGGCAATGGCTAAACCTTAAACAGATATCAAAAATCTTGCACAGAATAGAGAATCGTATCTAAAAGCTAATAATTATAAGATGCAGGGAATTACCCTGCATCTGTTTTCCACCTGTGGCAGTCATTCTGTTACCCTGATCCTGTACATATTTTCGATTACTTCTGCAGAATCCCTTGCGAAATAATTCATTATCTCGCTCTTGCTCTTCTCAACCAAGTGCAGCCGCTCTATTCCTTCTTTAGTAAGCTCAAGGCTTATTCCTGGCTCTTCGCGAGTTGCAAAATGCAGGATCTTCTTATCTTTTAGCCTTTTGAGCAAGTACCACACAGAGCTTCTTGATATGCTATAGCTATCGCTCATGTATTGAACGAAGCTTGATGCACTGCCAATGCTATCCGACCCGATCTCTATCATTATCAGCTGCTCTTTTAAAGTAAGCAAAGAGTCAAGGCATAGCCTAACATTAGATTCCATTTGGACCACACAAAACACCAGAGAAATTTAAAAGAGTTTTATGCATCCAAACGGAGGTGTGGTGTATTAATATCGCACTTGGCTATAGCGCTTGCGCTGCACATGTCTACAAAGGAGAAGTACCATCTTTGCAGCGTTTGCATTTCCATCTACACCATTTCCGTTTATTTACATATCCCAACATGCAAAATAGTTATTTAAGCCTTTTGTATAGTTGGGCTTTGCTAATAAAGTCAAATTCTCGGCAGATAGAAAATCGAGACTATCAAAAAGTAAAGTTGAGGCTACGAATATAGCTATCAAAATCAAGCTTGCGTTGGATTAAAGAACAAGAATTTTGTTTCACAGACTACCGAGCTATTGTGTAAGTTGATAGCCTACAACATAAAGGTCTTAATAAATGCGATGCTTGAGTTAAAGGTAGAAACCCAATTTTCTTCAATGAACTTTCTTATCTTGAACATTCCTTCTTAGCATAACCATCGCAATAAATCCCGAATTTGTGATAACCACAGATATTGGATAAAGAACAGTAGTAAGACTAATAGCTTGCAACGCAGAAATCGAAATCGCAAATCCTAATCCGCTTAGGAAATATGTTATCAGTGTTTCCTCTTTTGGCTTCTTATATGCTTTTCTGTATGTTGGCACAAACCCTAAGGCATCAACTATTACAGCAAGTATTACGGCGTTTAGTGGGTTGCTTGTAATAGCCCACAGCACAATGCCGATTAATGCTAAAACTAAAGATACTTTATCAAGCAAAACTATTTCTTTTTCTCCTCTAAATAATGCAAATACGAATATTGAAAGACACGCTAAACCTCCTACTCCGACTAACCATGCACCAGCCCCACCTCCCTTCGAGATTTGAGCAAAAAATGCGATAATCTGAACTAATCCCCAGATAAGCCATGAGAATGCATGGGGCTTTGTATTCCCTTTAAGGATGTCTCTATAGTAAGGGACAAAACCTCCAAGCCCGACAATTACTGCAATTATACCAAATAAAATGTAATAGTCCATCCGAATCGAAATTAGTGAGCGTATCATCTATAAATAGCTGTGCAAATTTAATTTCTCGTTTGCTCATAAAGAAACTTTATGAGCAAAACTGTAACCCATATTTGCTAATAAGGTAATTAAACTGCTAATTTAGTCCGCTAATAAATTGACCATTTTAGCAAAGCTGTATAGTTGATTTTGTAGAAAGCGTGCAAACTATAGATAAAAATTTATTTTTGATCCTATAAACCTTATAGAGAGCCCCGTCTTAATAAAAATTAAGCATTTAAAATTCATGTATAAGATACACTGAAAGAGAGAACCTGCTGTATAGTATGATAGGAACTCGGAAGCCCGGAATAGGTATAATTCATGAATAAATAGCCAGTGAAAGTGCTTCCAAGTGAACCCTTTGCAGGAATATTTCCTGGAGAAGAAAAACAATACACGCTCATCTCCATTGGCCTGTTGCTAAGAAGAAGAGTCCCTGTGGAAAAGCCGTTTGTAGGGTAGTTTATTGAAGGATTTTGATTGGTCATCTGCACATTTCCAAAAGCAGGTCCGCCGCTGGTTCCATTCAGCTGACTGGAGCAACCTAGCGAGGTTATTTTTATCGTTCCGCCCAATGATTGGGTGAGAACAAACGCAAAAGTGCCGTTAGTATACATTGAATATGCTGTGCATGAAAATCCTGGTGCGGCGTTGCAGTACGATGGTGCTATAGCGGGGCTGAACACTCCGAGCTGGAGCACCGCATATATGGCTATTGTAACAACCAGTATTATGACAGCATATGATATAATGAAATCAAGCGCAGTTTGTGCATTTCTGCCCGATTTTTTAAACTGCATTTGATCAGTCTTTTTGCTTCTTTTCCTGGCTGGGGCCCTTTCCTATGTGCAGGTGCACACCTAGGGAATCCCTTGTTATCTTTATGTCAAGCTCCTTACTTCCAAAAAGTTTTTGCAGCTCTTCGTAAGTGTAAGAACCTATGTCGCCGGGCAAGCCTCTGTTCTTAAGTATCTCATTCCTTCTTTCTTTTATTTTGTTTCTGTCAAATTCAGTATATATCAGTGAAAGTTTTGGAACCTCGTTCGACTCAAATAGGCTGTCCACATTCAGTTCAAGAAGTTTATATCCTGCATCCTGCAATATGAACGGAATTACAGCTGAAAACTCCTGGCTTATTTCATTTACAACTGCAGATAGCTCGTCCTTTATGCCTGCAACCACGAATTCGTCAGTATTTAGAAAACCTGCAAATGCCCCTGAGCCTTTTGCCTTTATCGCATCCTGCAGTATTTGGGATATCAGCCTTAGTATCACCATGCCAGCTTGCTCTCCAAACCTTTTCGCATATGCACCAAGTCCATCTATCTTTAACGTGCCTATGGCGTATCTCTCTCCTTCCTTTATTGATTTCTCTACCTCATTTGATATCCTTTCCTCGTCTGGCAGGTCTATCAAAGGATCAAACCTCTTCCCCTTCTTCTTCAGGAAGATTGTGACCAGGCTCCTTATCTCGTTGGGGTCGAATGGCTTCTTCACATAGTAGTCAGCCCCATACTTCAGTCCTTTAAATCTATTGTTGGTGGGGTCCATCGCACTTACTAATATTACGATTGTACTGCTGGTTTCTGGATTGGACTTTAACTCATGGCATATCTCAAGACCGTCTTTATGAGGCAGCATGAGATCTAGAATTACAAGGTCGGGCTTTGCAATCTTTATCGCTTGTATTGCCTCGCCTCCATCGTATATCTGCCCGATTTCAAAACCTTTTCCTATAGAAAGTGCCATTAATTTGTTTATGTTCTTATCATCTTCGACTATCAATATCCTTCTTAGGTTGTCCTGCTGATTAAGCAAATAATATGTGAGCACGCCTCCAGCCTTCCTTGATGCGATCATCTTTATGTCCTCCAATTCCTTCAAGGAGGCATTTAGGTCGGCGGCATTTACCCCTCTGCTAAACATTATATCGCTAAATTCATTGAATGTAAGCTGCTGCCTATCATTTAAGATGGATATTATCTCTTCTTTAAGCGGAACACTTGCTCCCATAACTGTCACCTTACTAGTATCTACCGTAAGTAATATTATGCTTTCTGCAAACCGGTAAACAGATTTGAATTTTTAGAATCACCAATAAGTGCATTTTTCTAAATCTTGCTTCTGGAAATTCTGGCGTTTTTCCAGATAGTTTTCCAAAATGCCACATTTTTGGCGAGTAGATTAGAGATTCATGAACTGCCGAAGGATTTTTGCTAGGTTCACTTAGGTGTTGGAGAGCCTACCACCCGTGAGCAGAGCGGAACATGCTCACGCTGTTAAACCTAGTTCAGAGAATTTATTGGAATACCCTTCTAGCAAACATTATTAAGTTTTAGCTATCGCATAATAACTGATGCCATGGTACAGAAGAAGCATATTCACATATCAGTAGGAATAATCATTATAATAGCGATAATTGTGGCCCTGCTCGGCCTTGCTGGAGGTGCTTTGATAATAAACAGCCCCACGCAGCTCACCCTTACTTCAAATCCGTCCGTGATTAAGCTTGGAAATTATCAGTACACACTATACCTGCATGGAATGCAAAAGAAATCTGGCATCGCATACATATACATAGGCCGCTCTCCGGTATTCATAAACCCGATATTGAACGTCACAGTTATTCTTTACAATTATACAAAAGTAAATGCCGGAACCCAATATGCGAACATGGAAATTCGTTTGGATTCTATGTCTAATACATCCGCAACTGTAACTATAACTCCGCTTCAAGAATATCTTGCAGAGACTCCGGACTCTAGCAGAATAATTATGATATCTGGTCCATCACTAAACCTTGTTTCTCCAAATACAACAACTATAGCGCAGGGCAGTGCACCTGTTAGTGTTACTACAACAATACCTCAGGTCCAGAACCCGGGGCAGAAGGTTCTTAACTACCTTGCAGAGAGCGAATATTATGGACTTATGAAGAATTACAGCAATTATTATGGGAACACTGTAAACTGCACTGGAGCTTTGTATAATAATAGCTACTTTGGCTACTACCATTCGCGCCCTTCTGGACCGACATCTTTCCAGAATGCAACCCTTATTACTCCTTATTCCCTTAATCTTTCTATAAACAAAGGGGCAAATGGAAACTATAATGCCACATACGTTACAAAATCATATTCAAGCGTAAGCACAGGAGTTGCCATGAACATAGTGATAAACTTTACATCTGGAAAAATACTGAACGTAACGTACAAAGGTGCTTTTAAGGACCAGAACTACAGCACATTGTCAGAGGGGCTTTTTGGAGCTTCTCAGATAGGCAATGCCTGCAGCATACTTATAGCTTAGAGCGCTTCATTGCTGCCTCTTTTTTCTTCTTGGCTTAATCGGCAAAGTTACTGAAAAGGTGCTCCCTTTTCCAACCTCTGACTTTATCGAGATATCGCCTCCGTGAAGCCTTATCAGTTCCTTGGTTATTGAAAGCCCAAGTCCTGTGCCTGCGCCATCCTGCTTCACCAGCCCTTTCTGAACCTGATAGAATTTCTTAAACAGCTTCCTCCTATCCTCTTCGTTTATCCCTATTCCGGTGTCTTTTACATCGCACTGTATCTTTCTATTTGAAGCCTTGAATATATGAACGGTTATCCCGCCTTTACTTGTGAATTTTATTGAGTTGCCTATTAGATTCACAAATATCTGTATAAGCCGGTTTGGATCCGCAGTTATTGCTGGCACATTATAATCCACCTTCCAATCCAAAGTAAGTCCTTTCTCTGCTGCTGCTTCCCTAAGGCTGACTATGCTTGGGTTGTCCTTAAACATGTTCATGTCGACTTCCTTCATATCCAGCTTTACCTTGCTTGCCTCTAACTTAGATGCATCAAGAACTTGCTGTATGATCAGCATCAGCCTGTTTGCCTCGTCGGCTATTGTCTTTATGTACTGTTTTTGGTCTTCATTGAGCTCTCCAAAGTCTCCAGAATATAATAGTTTCGAGAATCCATTGATGTTGGTGAGGGGGGTTTTCAGCTCGTGGGAGATGTTGTATATGAATTGGGATTTGAGATCACTCATGTTCTTCATGTCTTTCATTTCCTTGGCATTCTTGAGAAGATCCTGCTCGTACATTTCCATTATCCTCTTTGTAAGCAGCTCCTTTATTACAATAACAAATTCAATATTGCCATCGCTGTCACGAAATAATCTTGTTGATTGTGTGCCTGGCACAATGGTTCCATCTTTCTTCAGCAGGTCGACATATGTATTGTCTGGCTTGCTGGAAGACCTTGCATAGCCTATATCTCTGTCTATTATCGAAGGGTCTTTGTATATTAATTTTATTTCTTTGCCTATCAGGTCAGAGATTGAAAAGCGGAGCATGCTCTCTGCTGCCATGTTGCAATATGTTATCCTGCCAGCTTCGTCCGTCTTAATCACCAGCTCGGATGCATTGTTTAGAAAATCTTGCAGGCTATCCTTAAGGCCTTCAACATATTTTTCCGCATCGGAATTTACAAATAATAACGCAAAACCTTGCGGCATGCCTGAAACGTAAAACCTCATGTTTATAGGGTAACCAGTCAAAGAGGTGAGTTCTGTTCTCCCTTTTATTTGTTGCGTGGATTTCGAAAAAAGAACCATCTCGAATTCTTTTCTCTTTTTTTCTTGGACAAGGTCAGCAATATTCTTACCTATAAGCATATCCTCCCTATAACCCAACATTGTCTCGCAATTAGAAGTTGCGGCAGAGATATTGTAATTAAGGTCAGTGAATACTATTACAGCATAGTCGCTTTTTTCTATAGACTCTTTTGCCGCTTTTAGCAATGAGATTTCTGTATTATTTTTTAGCGACAGGTATGTAAGCGAATTTCCTGCTTTTTCTGCAATAATAGCATATGTAAGGGTGCTTCCATCAACCCGGATCGGGATTGTTGATTGCCCTCTGCCTACATATTGAGCCAGTTGTTCGTAGTTTATACCTAATATCTCGTCTATTTTGGCATTTTGGAACATGTGGAACTCATTCATTGCTGCTTTATTGGCTTTTGCTATTACCCCAGAGAAGGTGACTAACATCTGCGGATTGTTATCATTAAAAACTGCATCAAAATACTCGGCAAGCTTTGCGCTTCTCTGCCTTTCTGATTTGTAAGAGATAACTAGCCCAAAGAGGGTTGCAGCATTCGCTATCGCCTCTGTGGCTTCTTCTGTAAACTTGTTCTCGGTTTTTGAGAGCATTTCAACTATAGAAATAATTTTCCCATCATTCATTATAGGAACAGCGGCGTAGCTCCTGTATCCTTTATCATTGTATGATATCAAGCTTGAAAAAAGAGAGTATTCACTAAGATTATTATCAACATACGGCTTTCTGGTGCCAGATATGTGTCTTATTATTTCTAATGCCGACTCATCATCTGCCTCCTTTATTTCAACTTTATCTACTCCGTATATCTGGCTTATGGACGCTGAAAAGTCGTTTATCATATTGTCTTTAGCGGCAGGTCCTGATGCAAGTGACAGCAAATTGAAGAATAACTTATTATGCGGAAGGTCGCTCATTTTATCACAGCACGTGGTTTAACCACATATGTAATACTCTATATTAGATGTTTTGAAAGTATATAAATATAATTTTATTTTGTATTAGCAAAATAAAAGTTCAATGGCAAATTTCAGGTTATATGCATTATTGCAGATTTCGAGGTTTATAGATTTTTATAGAGAAAAATGCCATATTAAGACAGTGCCAAAGGTAATAAATAAGTAAGAAAGCGCATATAACAATGGTGTTGATATTGCATCCTAAAAAAATATTTGAAGGAGTTTACGACGTTGATGGAAAAATCGCCACGTTGAATTCAACTCCTGGAAAGCGTGCATATAGCGAAGAATTGAAGATTGCTGACCACAAAGAATATAGGTTGTGGAACCCTTACAGAAGCAAATTATCCGCGGCAATTTCAATTGGATTAAGGAATTTTCATTTCAAAAATGATAATAAGGTAATATACATAGGAGCAGCAACCGGGACTACTGCAAGCCATATAAGCGATATTGTGATTAACGGAAGAATATACTGCATAGAAATGTCAGAGCGAAACATGCGGGAACTTGTTAAGGTATGTGAATTAAGGCCGAACATGTTGCCGATACTTGCTGACGCATCTGAGCCAAATTCCTACTCTGACTATATAGAGACGTGCGACGTTCTTTATCAAGACGCTTCTGCAAGGGAGCAGGCAAAGATTCTGCTTAGCAATTCTAAATTTTTAAAAAAAGGAGGATATGCATATTTCGTAATAAAGTCGCAAAGCATAGACATATCTAAAAAGCCAAAAGAGGTATTCGAAGCTGAGCTGAAGACCCTGGAAAATGATTTTGAAGTGATTGAGAGGATGGGTTTGGAACCTTATGATAGGATGCATCTTTTCTCAGTGCTGAAAAAGAAGTGATATGGCAGGGAATCGGACGGGATGGCTTAAAATAATCAGATTTCGCTTCGATTGTTTCTATACCATATTCTCCAATCAAAATAAGAGTTTTTTCTACTTACATTTATAAAAAGTACCTTGTTGAAATAGTAATGATAGTATGCCATCATATCTCTCTTATCTAAAGCTCTTAGAAAAAAAGGGTGAGATGCTGCTGTGCGAGTATTGCGGATTCCAAACTCCTGCAATCGGAAATTCAGGCATATGTTCAAATTGTGAAATGCAGGTTTCTTATAGCGATGCAGCACTTAAATCGATTAAGCCATCAGTATATTCCCATGCCCAAAATATATACAATTTTGTTTCTGCAAAAAGGTTTGACAATGCAAGAAAAGAATGCGATGCAGCATATCAGGAAACCGCAGATTTGGGATACATATATTGCAAAGGGCTTATTTCTATAAAAGCTTCTAACTCTGCACAGGCATCAATCAGGTATGACAGACAGGGATTTATGGAAGAGAATTCTGTTTTTAGGAATGCTGCTACAAAAGAAGCAGCGGCTGCGAGGGGTTATTTTAATTCCATAATAAGCACAACAAAGATGGCAGGCAAAGATGATTCAATTCCATATTATCTGATTTTCCTTTCGAATATAAAGCTTCATAACATTAAAGAAGCCTCTGAAACATTAAAAGCAATAAAAAGTCGCAACATACCTCTTTTAGAAAACTACGGGAATATGATACTGCAATTGAATTCCAATTCTCCAGAATCAACCATATTAGCTGCGAAAAAACTCCTTTCTGAAGAACTATTTTCCATAAACGCACTATACTACATTGCAGAGGCGCTTGCTGATATGGGAAATTACAAAAAATCTATAAAGCTGGCACTCGCTTTGCTTGAAAAACTTCCTAAACAGCAAATTAACAGGCTTATATGGAGGATAAATTCTGCATCATCTATTTAGAGATTAGGATGAAACTCATCTTCTCCTTATTGTCAAGTATGCAATAGCCGAAACGTTCAAACTGAGCTATATCTCCTTCTTCTAGTTTTGACGCAAATGCCTCTATGTATCCGTCAACATAAGAAAGGCTATCCGGATTTATCGTGCCGTCCTCTTTGTAAAGGTCTGATGGGATCAGCACTCTTGCTTTTATGCTGTTTTCCTTGGAGACCCACTGCACACTCTTGCCTGTGCCTTCTCCTGCTTTTTTAGCAAAGATTTTATCTGATGTAGACACTATGCTAGCATTAAATAGATTTTTTAGCCTGATGATGTCTCCTTCTTTAAGGTTTTCGGCATCGTCCCCAGGTATATAGAAGTCTGTTCCTGTAGAATATTTCCTAGTCTCTTTGTTTTCATAAGGATTCAGTGGAATCTCAACCTCGGTCTTCGCCCCTTCTATAGCGATCTCTCTTGGAGACGGGACAAAGAAGAGGTGCTTTGCTATCGGATCTATTATCTTCTTGTTCTCAGCAAGCAGCATGTCTATTCCCACTATCCCGTCCGTCTTGCTCATTCCGAACCTTAAAACAAATTTTCTTATAGCATTAGGCTGTATGCCCCTTCTTCTAAGGCCTGCTATCGTAGGTAATCTGGGGTCGTCCCACCCCATGACTATTCCATCGCTTATCAACTTTCGTATCTCTCTCTTTGCAGTGGTTGTGCCCTTTATGTTCAGCCTTGCTTCGTAGTGCATTCTTGGCGGCTTTATGCCAAGGCTTTCTAAGAGACTCTTGTTTACGTCCTCCCATATTTCATACTCTTTCCCGCGCACCACGTCTGTGACGCCATGAATGCTGTCAATTATAGGAGTGTTCATGTGATAGGTAGGCCATACTATATATTTTTCACCGTGCCTGTAATGGTTCGCCTTTTTTATTCTGAATAGAGTAGGGTCTCTGAATGACGCATTCTGGGATTTCATGTCTCCCATCATCCTTATTATCACATCAGACTCCTTATATTTGCCTGATAGCATATCATTAAAGATGGCCATATTCTCGTCCCTGCTGCTGCCCCTGTGCTTACATTCTTCAAGCTTTTCCCTCCTCACCTTTATTTCTTCTTCACTGCACATACAGGCGTAGGCTTTGCCGGTTTCTATAAGCTTTCTTCCAGCTTTGTATATCTCATCAATGCTGTCGCTTGCATAGTATTCTTCTGCAAATTTTATTCCAAGCCAGGCAGTATCCACCTTTATTTGATCTACATACTCCTGACGGCACTTTTCAGGGTTTGTATCATCAAAATAGAGGTTTATTTTGCCATCGTAGAGCCTTGCTATCTCATCGCTCAGTATAGACTGTTTTGCATTTCCTATGTGAATGTAGCCTCCGGGCTCTGGAGGGAATCTGGTGATAACCTTTCCCTTTTCTGCACCGTCTATGCTTAGATCATGCTGTGCGCTTTTGATTGCCGTCTCTTTTGCTTTTTCCTCAAACTCTTTTTCAAATAAGGAGTACTCTTTGCTTATGCTTTCCTTTCCCATTGCATTTACCGTAGTTACCTCTTGCTCTACAATGCTTGAAATTTCTGTAATTGCAACTCCGCTGCCCTTGGCTTCCTGCATCACCTTTGCCATAACATTTTTCGAGCTTGCCTTTCCGAAATCTGCGGCATTCTTTATGGCATATTTCCTTGCCAATACACGAAGATCCTTAATCCGTTCCGTAAAAGCGGCATCCTCCTGCGATTGAGAATCGCTGGCTTCATCTGAATTACGCATTAGCTGCACCTTCAAAGTATGTTTTTAGTTCATCAAGAGCTGCACTGATTTGAGATTTTATATGGGCTTCCCGATCCTGGCTCCCCGCATCTTCTGCCATGTCTATTTTCGGCGCACCTCTCGATGTGTTTATGCATCTCTCCTCATGGAAAGCGCATTCTTTGCATAAGTAGATTCTCTTTGATAGCTGCACAAGCTGAAGATTGCCGTAATTGCCGCATGCATTTATGCAATCCATGTTTCCAATATTGCTTTTCATCTTTATATACCTTAACTAACTCCCAAAACCCATCGCAGAAAATGATGGATTTGCGGGCTTTTCCATATAACAATTTCAAGTCAAAGTATAACTCTCAACTGTTGCATTGTTTACAAATACGAGGGCAGATATATGCACAGGCAGATTTGAACCTATAGGCGAAAACGAACTGCGGTACAATGTGGCATTTCTGGAATAAAAATAAGCCTCTGTCTGCCTTCCAGTCTCAGGGTAAGTCATCATGACAGAAGTTGGAATGGTAACGTTTTCCGAGACGTTTGCAATAATTGAGTTTGGCGTTGTTGCCTTATTAATTAATTCGAGAAGGTAATATGGGCTCATGTTGCCCGCATATATTGTAAATGTTTTTTGGAGGCCTATGTAGCTGCTTATTGATCCATTTAATTGCAGGTTTGAAAGCGTAGTGTTTATCGAGTTTGTGGATGCGTTTTTTGACAATGATATGACGAATTTGTTCCCATAGCCCGTTACTACAGCATTTGCGGCTCCGAATACAGGTATTGTATATCCAACTGTGGTGGTTACAGTTGTTGTTTGGGCAGAGCCATTATTGCCGAATGCCGCGTATGAACTGACAAACATTAAAGCGACAATTATTGAACCTATTAGGAACAGAATGCGCTTTCTCTTATCGTTCTGCATATTAATATTCTGATGCTAATTAATTATAATGATTTGCTTTTTTTCAGGTAAATTTTTTAAGAAAGCTTTTATAGATATGGCATTAATATGATTACTACAACGGTAATTGCATGGCTTTTAACGAAAACGATTTTATAGAGGTAGATTACACAGCAAAGGACGCGAACACTAAGGAGATTATTACAACAACTATGGAAGCGGAAGCGAAGAAGGCAGGGATTGATAACAAAGAGGCAAAATACGGCCCAACTCTTGTAGTTTTGGGGGCAAATAATGTAATAAAAGGACTTGACAGAGAACTTAGAAAGATGTCTATAGGTGAGGAGAAAAAGCTGACTTTCAAACCTGAAGACGCGTTTGGCCAAAGGGATGAGCAGCTGGTCAGGGTAATGCCGCTCTCCGAATTCAGGTCCCATGACATAAATCCATATCCAGGCATGCAGGTCCGTCTGGAAGACGTCATGGCAACCGTAAAGAGCGTCAACTCCGGTCGCGTTGTTGTGGATGCAAATCACCCTTACGCTGGAAGGGAGATAGAATATGACATAAAAATAATCAGGCAGCTTACAGAGCCAAAAAGCAAGATAAGCGCTCTTGGCAAGGCTTACGGTGCAGATCCAACAGATGTCTCAATCTCCGGAAAAGAGGTCTCTTTGCATTATGATTCAGGATACAAAAAAGATGCTGAATATTTTGTAAGCAAGGCAAGCCTTGTCGCTGCGATACTCACATATATGAAAGAGTTCGAAAAAGTAGAGATAAAGGAGGACTATACAAGGCCTGAGAAAAAGAACGATGCTCCTGCAGAAAAGGCTTAGCTCTTTATGTCTAGCGCATATACGCTGTTCATCTTAAGCCCCATTTTATTTGCAACTTCTGACTTTTCTGAGTTTAGTATTATTATGTAGCCCCCAATCTTGTCGGTTAAGTCTTTTGAGCCGCATACTGGGCATGTGTCCGTATGTTTTACTATTATCCTGCAGCTCCTGCATGCTCGTTCTTCCATATTCTCACTATCTCTTCTTGGAACCCTTTGAACCTCCGGCTCTTCTTGCCTTGAATTTTGCTGCTATTCCGGCCCAGTCAGGCTTACCAAGGCCTTCAGGCTTCATTGTAAGCGCTATTTTTGAGTCTTTTGTGGTTGTCTTCATGCTTACTGTAGACACTTTTGCCATTACAAGATCCCCTTTTTTCAGGCTTATGTTGTTCTTTCTCGAAACAAATGCCTGACTCTTTTTATCGAAGGAAAGGAAATCGCTAGTAATCTGAGAGACATGTACAAGGCCGTCCATTGGCCCTATCCTTACAAAAGCTCCGAATTCCACAAGCTCGGTTACCTCTCCCTGAACAATCTCTTCTGGTTTTGGTGCAAATGTAAGAACATCGAACTCTGCGTCGTGATGTGTTGCAGGATCCCCTGGGTATATCACTCCGTCACCTATATTCCTTACGTTAAACGCTGCGACTATTACACCCATATCCTTGTCTATTTTACCCTCGTATTTCTTCTGCAGTATCTCTCCCGCTACCTTGTCAACGTCTTCTCCGAAATATTCTGGAGGGAGTTTGAAGATGTCTTTTATTGTATAGATATTGTACATATGCTTACCTTTTTAGAATACCGCTCCTGGAGAGCTTGAATGCTTTTCCCCCGGTCTTCCTTATTTGATTGAAAAGAGCCGTATCATTAGTTATTACAATAGCATTCTTATATCTTGCTGCTATATTCCGGATCCATGCATCAGGGTAGGAGTTGTTTCTAATCACCCTAACATTGCATTTTTTTACAAATTCCAAAGATATTTTGGCGCATGCGCCCTTTTTGCCTTTGTTTTTTGCCATTCCTTCAAGCTCGTGCAATATGCCAGTAGATATGACCGCTTCTGAGCCTTGAAAGGCAGATCTTGCTATGCTAAATGCATTTCTGCGCATGCTTGCGCCGAATACAATGCTGCTTGTGTCTATTACACAATAACCCATATAGCTCCTCCAAATACACTATCAACTCATGCAAGCCTGCTCGGGTCAATCTTCTTTATTTTTGCTTTTACTACCTCGAGAAGAACAACAGCATTGTTGTGTTTTACGTCTCTGGCAGAATAGAGAAGAGTTACCGGATCCGCATTCAGGATGATATTGATAAGCTTATTCAGAGCGTTGTTCTCTTTAAGCTCTTTTTTGTATCTCTTTTTGAAGCCCATCCATTTCTTAGGCTCATGGTTAAACCATCTCCTTAGCTCATCGCTCGGAGCCACGTTCTTCATCCATATGTCTATATTTGAAGTACTCCTGCGTATGCCGCGGGGCCACATTCTATCTATGAGTATCCTTTCTCCGTCTTTTACCTCGACCTTTTCATAAACACGCTTTATCTGTATCATTCCAACAGGAATATAACCAGTAGAAGATTTATAAAAGGTGCAGTGAAATACAGTTTGCCGGTCTGCGTGCAGGGCCATTGGCAGAAAGCCAAAGCATTTCAATCGTAAATTGATTAGGTGGATTGCAGTTTGACAGATATTTTATAGGCAAGCATAGCACTAAGATTATGGAGCTTTCATCTCTAACGGATGAAAGAGGGCATGATATTACTGGTTAGGCAGTAAAGCTTATCTGCTGGAGAATGTCAGATTAGGCTCTCTTCCTCAACCTCTACCTCATTTACACCGTTTATCGACTTGAGCTGCTCCTCTAAAATAGAGGATTTGGTGTTCTTGTCTTCAAAAACAAAGCGCGCCTTGATTATCTTTATGCCGAAAGCAACCTCAAACTCCTGAATTGCTGCAGGGGAGAGCTTGCTCTTTATATCCTGCATAGCCTCCTCTATCTTTCCCTCTTTAGGATAAATTTTGAAGATTATCGCTACTCTTGACATCAAGGTCCCTCAAATTTGCACTCTATGCATTTGTACGAGTTGGTTATCTCTCTGCAATGGTAGCATCTTATTATTGTGGATTTCCCACAGTTTGGGCATTTAAATTCCGTATACTCACTAGTTAGCCTTCCGCATGACATGCACATCTTTCCCGGTAATGTCGATATTTAATCACCTTTGTTTTAGGGTTATGTTGGACAGCATTTATAATGTTATCTGCCCCTTGCACTTCTTTTCTGCCTTGCAGGTTCCCCTCCTTTGCGCTGTTTTACGATTTTTGATAAGTAATACAATGCTATAATATTGATTATCAGAAGGATTATTAATATAATAAGTATCGCAACCAGAAGTGCATATGAGTCCGCATATCCGGCTGGCGCTTGAGCTGCAGTTTTTGTGGTATTTGATGGAACCAAATTCTGTGATATAACAAGAGTATCGTTTGCTATAAGGCTTCCAAGCAAAGCGGTGCTATATGCCTGGTATGCATATCCATGGGCTTCTGTAACATTTTTTGCGATTTTTGATTGCTGCACGTAGAACATGGCCTCATTTTCAAATTGTGTGGGCCATGCTCCAAACAGAGAGCTTGAGTTTGTTGCAATTCTTGTTGCCATTCCGTCCAGTGTAGATGCATTCATGCCAAAATATGAATTTGCATATCCTTCAGAGTAGGAGTATTCGGAATCCAGCATTGCCAGGGCGTAGTTGCCTTGCGAATACGCTTGCTCTGCAGTGTCTAAGTAGAGGTTCCCGCCATAGGCAGTTGCGCGTGAGATCCTTGATGACGCTATTGATTTTAAGGCAGTTGATTCTGTTACACTTATGCCAGAAGTATTAAGATTTGAGTATATGAAATTTGCTGCGCCGCACCATGCATTAGCCTCTGCGCCCTGATATAAAGACTCGAGGACCTGATCGCTATCGTAAGAGCTCGTATTGTATATTCCAATCGTTGCTGAAGCGGCATATGAGCCCCAAAGCTGCCTCAACTCGCCTTGCAGCAGCCACTCATAATTCTGATTTGTAATCTGGGGCTGCTTAAGCGATGAGCAGGTCTGATTTATCTGGTCGAGTATTGACAATCCTTTGTATACATTTGCGCCGCTGTTTGCGAAATAGAATGCATTTATGTAATCAAGGAAGCCCTGGTCTGCGCCAGCATATAGATAGCCTTTGGCGGCAATCTCCCTGCTCTGATTCAGAACCATCTGCATCTGCTGCCTTGCATTTGAAAACTGCGGTAATGGAATCGCGTTTATCTCCTGCTGTGTTATTCCGAAAGTGAAATTTACAATGCCGGGAAAGGCCTGGTTGTAGCATTGATTGCTGCATGTAAGATTTGCATCAGTAAGCGTCCCTACGCTGAAGTTTGTATAGAATGTAAAATTGGTGGTGTGCTCCTCTGGGTTTGCAGTGCCATATGCATATTGAAGAGCATCGCTTATGTTTGCAACCTGAACCAGAGGTATGCCAAACCTGCTTTGTACAAGATAATATAGCTCTGCCTCCTGGCTGCCAGCTGGCACTGCCGGAACCATTATGAATTTCATTCCATCCTGTTTGGCTGCAGATGCCTTGTCGTAGACGCCTCCTATCTCTCCTATGCTCCCATTATCTATAGTTCCGGTAATGGTAAAGTTATCAAGCAGGCTTCTGTGTGAGAGAGCAGAGATGCCTATAAGCGTCATGGCAGCTCCAGCACTCGGACCGGATACATTTTCGGTTATGAAGTGTATGTCGTATGTAAAATTGTAGTTTTCAAGAGAGAGGCCCATGTATCTTGAGGCGTATGATGCGGCAAGGAAAGCGGATTGCTTTGTGTCATTGGCGATATTCAATGGCCCTATTATCTTAACAGTGCCGTTCCCTTTGGTTACTAATACTGAGATGTTTGTCAGCGTGCCTATATTTTGGGATAGGTCTACGGCAGGGGCATGTATTGATGCAGCCCCTATTATAGTCTGCGAAAATGTAAGAGTGCTGAATAAAAGGAAAAGCGGAAGCAACATTGCAAATAAACTTTTTGTTTTCATTTTACCCCTTTTATTTTATTCTTGCATCTATAAATTACTTTCTTTCAAATCCGCAAACCAAATATAAGCATATATGCAATAACGCCTACAAAAACTCCGAAAAGGAGCGGAGGTATTGCTGGAAGCGCCCTCTTGTACCTTCTTAATATGAATGTAGTGAGTATAAGCCCGAACACAGCCCCGCCTATTACAAAGAAGCTTAGAGTAAAATTGAGATTGAGGCTGTATGCAGAGACCGCAACCATCAAAGGTATTGCAAGGTCGCCAGTCCCAAGCTCGACTCTTGCTGCAATAGGAAGCATCCCTTGCATATATAGCCTCTTCGCAGTGCCTTTAAGCTGCCCTTTTGCCTCTTTTTCAAACTCTTTTACCTGGCTGCTTGTGAATTCGCTTTTTGGGATTGCTTCTATCTCATTCACCCCTATCAGAAATGCGAGATTTCTTGATGACATTGCTTTGGCCATGGTGACCATGTGCTTTGTTATGAATACCGCTATGAAATCGTATACTGCAATTATGGCCATGAACAGCAATGATACTGCAAAACCAAAGCTGATCCCCAAGACGACGCCTACGCCTATGCTTGCTATTATGGCAACGCTATTGCGCAGATACTGCCATCTGTTTTTTGCAACTACAAGCGCTAGCGCTGCGGCTACGCCGATTATAAAGTTGGTTGTTATTCCTGCGCCGAATACTGTGAAGAGGGTGCTGCTCGTAATTTCTCCAGAGATTATAAGAAAAACAAAAAATGAAGCCAGGAAGACCACTCCGCCCTCTATCAGTATAAACAGCTTGTCTCCTTTATAGACTTTTAGTATTAGCATTAGCGCAGCCGCCACTACCACTATATATATCGCATAGAAGAGCACACCTGTAGCAGAAGAAACAACTTGCGCACTCATCACCTGTTGATAAGTTGCCCCTGAAAAAAGCATGCTGGCCAGCAGCAGCCCAAAGAACTGGACGATCAGGAACATTACAAGTATCTGAAGTATCTGGCGTGTCTCTATCATTCGTAATGGCAAGTTTACCCCTACTTATTATTATTCGGTATCGTGGCGTATTATTTTCACTATTCCAGGCTTTGGACGGAAGATATCTCCGCTCCTCTCAAGCTCCACAAGATACCTGTTCAGCGAATCTACGTCTATTCCAGATTTCACAGCCTCTTCAGCAAGCTTCTGCGTTTTTGCAGCTCCATCTTCAGCCTCAAGCTTCTTTATCAAGTTCAATATTATATTTATCCTGTCAACCTTCTCCCTTGGCATTCCTGTCATTATCGCATCTAGATCCATCCTGCCGGACCTGTCTACAGCAAGGGTCTTTAGCATGAACTCGTTGAGCGAGATTGCTATATCGGCATCCTCTACTTCTACAATGCCAGACAGTCTTGATTTTGCGCTCGCCTCCCCCATCCTTATCAGGCCTTCTATCTGCCTGGGAGTAATCGGTGTAACTCCTTCCTTGGCGCCCAGCTTCCTAAGCTCCAGATAATAATTTTCTATTTTCTTGGATGCCTCCTGCGAAAGCCTAGGGTTGATATTTTTCTTAGCGTATGCTATATATTTCCTTACAATTTCGCCATCTACAGGGGGTTTCTGGACCTGTTCATAATTCTTTATATTAGAAAGCTCAGCTCCAGCTGCGCCATGCTGCACCAGTATATGCTGTGCTATGTTTCTATCCAGCTCCTCATCCATTATGTCTTTTATGGGAAATACTAGGTCAAATCTTGACAGCAATGTTGGAGGAATGTCGAATTGCTCTGCAGGGTATTTGTTCTGGTCAAACCTTCCGAATTTTGGGTTTGCAGCTGCCAGTACTGCGGTTTTTGCCGTGAATGTTGCTATTATTCCAGCCTTTGCAACGCTTATAGTTTGCGACTCTAGGGCTTCGTGCAGCGCAGCCTTGTCTTCATCGTTTACCTTGTCAAATTCGTCTATTGCTACAGTTCCACCGGATCCAAGAACAAGCGCTCCGGCTTTCAGGGTCCACCCTCCTTCAGAAAAGTCATCTCTTTCTGCAACTGCCGTCATTCCGCCTCCGGTCACGGATTTTCCGCTCACATATATTCCTTTTGGCACAAGCCTGGATACGGATTGCAATATTCTTGTTTTTGCGCTTCCAGGGTCTCCTATTAGCAGTATGTGCATGTCTGACCTTATCGGGCCTCCGTCTATGAGTGTCTTATTAGGAGTGCCTCCAAAAAGCTGCAATGTTACCGCCCTCTTTATCTCTTCATGGCCGAATATTGATGGCGCTATAGATTTCGAAAGCTTATCGAATATCTTTGGATCCTTCCCAAGCTCTTTAATAAGCCTCTCTTCTTCTTGGGTTATCTGAAGTTCTGCAAATTCTTTCTGCTTTGGAATAATTGAAACAGCATCCAAGTACATGGAGTATATGTCCTTTTCCAGTTTGCCTTTTGTATTCCTCCTGGGCCTTATTCTTAATATTCCTGTAAGTTCAATCCTGTCCCCGGGTATTACCGTATTTACAAGATCATCTTCCATCCAAACTTCAAGTTGCCATGTTGGAGCGCTGCCCCTCAATTTTTCAAGCGGGTCCTGAACTGCTATTTTTTGGAGATTGATGAATTCTGATTCTTCTGCGACCTGCTTAAGCGAGCGTCTCTTGCAGCTTGGGCAAAACTCAGGCATTTCATCTTTGCCAGACCTTACCTTATAAATGGTGCTGCAATAGCTGCATTTGTAGGATCCGATCTTTACCATAGGGCTTATCTCAGACCTCTTAACTATCAGCCCGTCAAGCATTATCAATTTGTTTATCAGGGCAGATCCAACATCCTGGACGAGAGGCGCATTTACATTCTGGCCGAAAATTCGCACATTTACCTCTTTGCCGGAGAGGTCCGTATCTACCATTTTTCCCCTAAGAGATTCTGTTGCAGCCTCAAGCACAGGATCGGGTTGTTCTATCAATGATTCTGCTATCTCTGGATCGAATTTTATTATATCTGCAAAATTTACCTGCAATGACCTCTTATCTGGAAAAGAGATTATAAGAGACCTTATCTGATCAGAATAGTATCTCTCGAAAAAGTCGTCAAATTTTGCCTTCAGCGGCTCAAGAGCAGAATCCAAACTAACACCAAAACAACAGAGATGAAGTACACAATGCAAATTTATAATATTGTACTATAATGTATTAATTATAATGTCGCCTTTTTATTACATATAATAGAAATTGTTTAGTGGTAGTAATGGAGGACCAATGCAAGATAGTGGTAACAGCGGCTCTGCCTTACTCTTATTCGATACCGCACCTGGGCAATTTTGTAGGGTCTATTTTGCCGGCAGATGTTTATTATAAGTATTTGAAGATGTCGCAAAAGGATGCAATCTTTATTTGTGGATCTGATCAGCATGGAACTTCAGGAGAAGCAACTGCAATAAAAGCGAACACTACCCCGGATATACTTTCTGAAGAGATACATTCTAGGCTTAAGGAAATATTCTCAAAATATAACTGCACATTTACTTATTACGGTAAAACCCACACTGAACAAAATCGCAGCGTTGTCTACGAAATATTCAAGGCGCTTGATAACCATTCCTATATAGTGGAAGTCGAAAACATAATGCCGTATTGCAATAATAATCAGATGTACCTTGCTGATACTCTTATAGAAGGCACGTGCCCTTACTGCAAATATAATGGTGCAAAGGGGAACCAGTGCGAGAATTGCGGCAGGCTTCTAGAACCGCAGCAGCTAGTAGAGCCGCATTGCACCATATGCGGAAATAAAGATCTTGTATTTAAATCTGTAAAGAGCCTTGCGCTTGCGCTGGATAAGCTCCAGGACAAGATTTTCACATTCATAAACAGCAGCTTAGGCAATCATTGGAGCAAGAATTCGGTTAATAAGCCAATATCTTACATAAAAGAAGGCCTTAAACCTAGAGAGATAACAAGAAATACGAAGTGGGGTTTTTCTGTTCCGAAGAAAGGTTACGAAGATCAGAACATATATGTTTGGTTCGACGCGTTGATAGGGTATATTGGCATAACCAAAGAATGGGATGAGAGCAGATGGGAGGGCTATTGGAAGGGCAGGGGCAACCGCATAATACATTTTATGGGTAAAGATAATATTGAATTCCACACATTGGTATGGCCAGGCATACTTATAGGAGCAGACCTTGGTTTTACAATGCCGACCACAATAAGAGCTTCAGAGTACCTGCTTTCAAAGGGGCTTAAATTCTCTAAAAGCAGAGGTGCTGGATTAGATATGGAAAAAGCGATACAGATTTTGCCTGCAGATTATTGGAGGTTTATGCTGATGTACTTATACCCTGAAACCGCAGACACAGACCTTTCCGACAGCCTTGCTTTGCAGATAATAAACGGGGTAATAAATGACAATATAGGCAATTTGATAAATAGAGTTATGAAGTTTGCCAAAGAAAATTCCAAATTGCTAACTTTGGACTGCAGAGCTCCGGCAGAAATAGGGCGCGTTGGAGAGATATTTGAAAAATACATTAAGTGCTTTGATTCTTTTGCGCTTAGGGAGGCACTCCAATCCATAGTTGAGCTTTCATCGTTAGGAAATTCGCTGATCGGAAACCAAAAGCCATGGCTTCGCATAAAGGATGCAAAAAATCATGCGGCATTGTCTGCAGAATTATCCGACTTGCTATCAATAGTCTATACTTTAGGAGTACTGCTATGGCCTTTTACCCCTAAGAAAAGCGCGGATATTCTGGCTTATTTTGGGATAGAAAAAGAGCCGAATTTTGAAATGCTGAAGGATAAGCCATTATTTAATAGGGAAAAGGAGGTTATTCCTCTTTTTGAGAAAATTGATGATAAGAAAGGCGCTTTTACTCTTGGTTAGGTTTTTCTTGAGTGAATGCCGACTTTTGGTTTATCTTTTGTTATTTATTTTATGCATAAGTGCATCATCGCACCCTGCTGCCTGGTGGAATTTCTTTATCGCTTAAAAGCACAGATACCACAGCATCGCTCTCGGCTGCAAGAACCATTCCTTCAGATGAAAAGCCCGCTATATTTTTTGGTTCTATGTTTACCAAGACAATGACATTTTTACCTATCAGTTCGTCTTTCTGATAAGCATTCTTTATACCTGCGGCTATATTTTTTATTCCCAATTCGCCCAAGTCTATCTTTAGGCCATACATGGGTTTGCGTGATTCCAATTCCACGACTTCTATTATTTTACCAACTCTTATGTCAAGAGATAAAAAATCGTTTATTGTTGCCATTTACCCCTTCATGAGTTCTTGTTAAGGATATAAATACCTATCTAGATGAGAGTCCTGGAGCAGGCTTTGTTGAAAAAGTCAAATTTTGTTGATAAAGTAAGACTAAATCAAAAACCCACTGAAACAATAACATATTAATATCTTAAAAATTAAAATCCATATATGTATATGGATGATATGCATGCGGTAGGGCCAGCTAGCCGTTTTAGTAAACTGATTGAGGGGAAATTTGAAGAGACCGCTTTCAATATTCCTGTAATTTTATGCGAAGTTGCAGAGCTAAAGGAGTACAATAAAAATCCTGGAATCAATTTCACTGTAACTCCTGCCGGTAGACTAAAGCTTATTGTAGAAGCCCCTGATAGAAAAATCGCTCCAATGAGCTTGTTTATATATGCAGAAGGGGATGAAAACCTTAGGAGATTGGAGGAGTTGCGATTGGCTCTGGAAAATGGAGGAGCTCCTCGCATATATACAATTGATAACATTACAAAAAGAGTTTCCAAAAACCCATTCTATGAATGGCATTTGAGCACCTCCATAAAAAATGGTGAAATTCCGATAAAAGGAATGAATTTGAAAACAGGAATTGCCCATATAGGAGGCATGTTGAGGAACAACCCGCATGAGCAGCATGTGCCCCCTTTGGAAACCTGGTATAGAACATAAAGGAAAACTATAAATAGTTTAATTTATTATCTAAACTACTTATTTTGTATTAGTTAGTGATATGATGAGCCAATTTGGAGTGCAAATGCACATGAAGTCCAACACCAAAGGTGCTGGAAATGGAAAAAGAGTTATAAAGTCCAGAGATAAAAGGAGGGCGGAGATAGGAAGCTATTTCTCAGCTACTAAGATGACTGAGAAGAATGTTGTAAGAGCACACAGGATGAGAGGCGGATCTGTAAGGATGGCACTAAAGGGCGCAGGATTTGTGAATCTGCTTACTGGAGAAGGCTACAAGAAAACAAAAATAACAGGAGTCCTCGAATCAAAAGACAATAGGAACTTTGCAAGGCAGAACATAATAACAAAAGGCACTATAATAAACACTGAAGCCGGAAAAGCAGAGGTAATAAACAGGCCTGGAAGAGAAGGGAGCATTAATGCAAGACTTATAAAAGCGTGATTTATTTTGCCTGTAGCTGTATATGAGATTGATGCCTCGGAGGTTGAGTCTTTTAAGAAATTTCTAGAGTATGATCCATATCTGGATAAGGCGCTTAGCGAAGAGGAACTAAAAAAACTAAACAGCGATAAGCTTGCGAACATAATATTTGCAAGGCAGGAATATAGCTTGAGAGATGGCAGAGCTTTGGGGATGGAAGATGGGAAATATTATCTTTACCTTAAAGCTAACGATGAATTTCTAGCTCTTGCTCAAGAGAAGCTTCTAAAGAGCTTCAAGAGTATAAAAAGGGCATCGAAAGTGGCAGAAGAAAAGTTCAATGCGATAATTAAAGAAGAGGAGGACCGAGCAAATGCTGGTGTAGGGGCAATATTCGGTGGCTGAATGAACCTAGTGAGTTCGGAAGATCTGTCTAAAGAGGACATAAATAAGATATTGAACATTGCCGATAGCCTTATAGAAAATCGCTCAGAGAGGGCCCTGAGAGAACACTCCACGCTTGCGCTGTTATTTGAAAAACCCTCTACTAGAACAAGAGTTTCTTTTGAAACCGCAATAATACAGCTTGGTGGCGCACCGATATACATAGATGCATCTTCATCCCAGCTGAAGCGCGGTGAAAAAATATCAGATACTGCAAAGGTGCTTAGCGGATATTGCGATTTTATAGCAGCCAGAATGTCCAAGCATTCCGATATTTTAGAGATGGCAGGAAGCTCATCCTCCCCTGTTATAAATGCATTGAGCGACCTTGAGCATCCGACGCAGGCATTGACCGACGTATATACTATAAAACAGCACTTTGGCAACCTGCGCGACGTGAAGATTGCTTTTATGGGAGACATCGCAACAAACACTGCAAATTCCTTGATGATAACTGCAGCAAAACTCGGGGCAGAGGTCGCCCTGATAGGACCGGCAGAACAGAGCCCTAACGTTACCTATTTCAATAAGGCAAGAGAGTACAGCAAAGTATGGCATTATTATGACTCAATAGAGGAAGGCCTTGATGACGCCGACATAATATATACAGACACTTTTGTAAGCATGGGAAATGAGGATGATGCAGAAAAGAGAAGGAAGTTATTCGCCCCATATCAAGTAAATAGCAAGGCATTATCTTATGCTTCAAAAAAGGCATTGGTTATGCACTGCTTACCAGCCCACAGAGGAGAGGAGATCACTGCTGACGTGATAGACGGGGATAGGAGCATCGTATGGGAGCAGGCGAAAAATAAGCTTCTTATTGCTAAGGCAGTCCTTCTTTTCCTATCAGAAAGAGCATAACTGGCGTGCGGGATCTGGGAAGAGCGCTCTGAATGGATTACAGTTAGGTTTATAATATTGCATTGGGATTACTCTGCTGGTATTATGGAACTGTTTGGAAGGGTAGCATTAGCAGCGCTTATCTTGATAGTCATATTCAGCTCTGCAATAATTATTTACAAATATACGCTGGGCAAACCGGGAACGCTTAATGCTGAGCAGGCGGGACAGGCTGTCCTCAACGATCTTCAGCTCTCCTATCCGAATTCAACAGTAACTATAATTAACACGAGCAAGGAGAATTCTTCATCGTCTAGCTGGAACATATTTGTAAGCTTGGTTTATAATGCTACAAGCCCCTGCCCGACCGTCTATCTTGAAGAGTACACATATCCTGCCTTTAATTTTGTGCCCACCATAGCCAACCTATATACAAAAGACTGCATAATATATGGATTGTCCCAGACAAAGCTCCCTTATTATACTTATCTGATAACCTCTCCTGAAATAGCCATAGCTAAATCTTACAATGCATCTTTCCCATCAGTATTAAGGTATGTGCAGGAGTACGGATACCAGAATGTTAAGGTGCATGCTGTGCACTACTCTCTTCTTGGGAATATTCCATTTACAAATGAGACTTTCAAAAACGTTTGGCTCATAAATTATACGGCTGCCGGGGCAAGCTCATCCCAACTACTGATAATGAATGCGACCGGGAGCATACTCTATAATTATACTAATTAATCAGGGAAGTATTGCACGTTTTTTTAATACTTTTGTTTACTTGCATATATTTCTTATATTAAAGTAAAAATAGTTATACTTTAATAAATAAATGTTCTTGCTTGATTTGAGGCAGTTATGCCAAACTACTACTATCAAAGCAAAAAGCACAAGGCTTTTAAAGCTTATGAGAGAAGATATTTTGGCGATAAGATGAACGACCTTGTAAGCGACCTATTGGGGCAATCAAGAGAGAGCAGTGGGAATGGACAAAGCGCAGCGGATAGTTTCAGTTCTTCTGAAATAAAGATCGTAACCTGCGGTTTGGGAGGAGCTGGATGCAATATTGTAAACAGACTACTTAAAGCTGGAGTAAAAGGGACAGAATTTATTGCGGTAAATACAGACGGCCAGCACTTTAAGATTATAGACGAAAGAATAAAGAAACTACTTATAGGAAAAGCACTCACAAGAGGCCTTGGTGCCGGAGGAGATGCATCAGTAGGTGCAAAGGCAGCTGAAGTGGACAGGCATTTGATAGAAGAGGCATTCAATGGAGCGCAGCTAGTCTTCCTTGCCGCAGGAATGGGAGGAGGAACTGGAGGCGGTGCAATACACGTAGCTGCACAGGTGGCAAAGGAGCAGGGCGCCATAGTTGTTGCGATGGTCACATATCCGTTCCAACTGGAAAGAGTCAGGATGGCAAAGGCGGAAGACGCAATACAGAAACTAAGAAATTACTGCGACAGCGTAATAATACTTGACAACAACCAGCTGGTAAAGCTAGTGCCTAACCTTCCAATGAACGAGGCTTTTGCACTTGCAGATTCTGTGCTTGCAAAGGCGATAGGAGGACTTGTGTGGACAATAACACAACCAAGCATGATAAACATAGACTTTGCTGACGTAAAATCCATAATGGTCGGAGGCGGAGTAGGATTCATAGCTGTTGGAACTGGAAACGGAGCGAACAAGGTAGATGCCGCTGCGGAAGGTGTCTTGAAGAACAAGCTTCTTGATGTAGACTTCGAAGGCGCATCTGGTGCACTGGTACACATATCCGGAGGAGCCTCTCTTTCAATAGGAGATGCTGTAAAGGCAGGTGAGATAATTACCGAAAGAATGGCACAGACCGCAAATGTAAAATGGGGTGCCAGGATAATACCAGGGTACGAAGACAAGCTCGAGATAGTCGCCATAGTTACAGGAGTAAAGGGCTCAAGCGTGGTAGGCAGGCTCGAGCAGAAGAAGGCGGAAGCCTATTCTGACCTTGAGACCATCGGTTGACCTTTAATATTAAGTGATTTGATGTTGGCAGGGAATCTTGAAGAGGAATACCTAGCAAAGCTTGCTGTTGTAGGAGTAGGAGGACAGGGCTCAAACCTTGTAAACAGACTTTACAACCAAGGGATGCGAAGCGCTTCCACAGTTGTGATAAACACAGATGCGAAGCACCTCAACATAGTCAATGCCAGCAGAAAATTGCTAATAGGAAAGGAGATAACACATGGACTGGGGGCCGGAGGCTTCCCTGAAGTTGCAGAGAAATGCGCAGAGGCAAACAAGAACGAGATAGCCAGCTCTATAGAGGGCAGCGACATAGTCTTCATTGCTGCAGGAATGGGAGGAGGAACTGGAGGCGGAGCTGCTCCTGTGGTAGCCAAATTGGCCAGGGAGATGGGTGCGCTTGTAGTTGCTTTTGTAACTTATCCGTTTGCAGTAGAAAGAAGCAGAAAGAACAAGGCGGATTGGTCATTGCAGCAGCTTCAAAAGTATGCTGATACAACTGTAGTCATAGAAAATGATAGGCTGCTAAGCTATGCCCCTAACCTTCCAATGGACAGAGCATTCGAACTGATAGACTCTGTAGCTTGCAATGCAGTTAGAGGAATATCTGACACCCTTATGCTCCCAAGCCTGATAAACCTGGATTTTGCCGATGTAAGGGCTGTGATGCACGATGCTGGCACAGCAGTGATAAATATTGGCTCAGGAAGCGGGCATGACAAGGTTGAGGCTGCTATAAAATCCACACTGAGCCATCCAATGCTGAACGTGGACATGGCTGGAGGCAAAAGCGCGCTTGTGCATGTCACTGGAGGCAGCTCCCTAACAATACAGGAGGCAACAGAGATAGGGGCAGGAGTAACAGAAGGACTGGATGCAAAAGCCAACGTAATATTCGGAGCAAGACTGGTGCCTGAACTTAACGACAGCATAAGGGTAATGTCAATAGTCACAGGAGTGACTCCACGATTCGGGGTTGGAATAAAGAAAGATGTTGAAAGAGGCACAGAATTCAACCTTGACAGAGTTTGATGATTTTCAAAGGATTCCGAATATAGCAATAGCCTTTATAAACTCTTTGCAGCCTAACTAAAATATTCTAAAGTATGAAGGCGAGTTACAATGAGCGATGAGATAGCAATTATTTCAATGAAAGATGTGAAGATAGGCAGGTATATAATAATAGACGGAGTGCCTTGCAAAGTAGTTGACATAGAGACAAGCTCTCCGGGAAAGCACGGCTCTGCCAAGATGAGAGTTACTGCGATGGGCATGTTCGAGGGCCAAAAGAAAACATTGCTGAAGCCCAGCAGCGGAACTGTAGAGGCGCCGGTTGTAACTAAGAAGAAGGCGCAGGTGGTATCAGTAGGAGAATCCTCTATGCAATTGATGGACTCCCAGACTTATGAAGTATATGAGCTTCCATTGACAGATGAATTTAGAGGAAAGATGAAACCCGGAATGGAGGTGGAGGTTATGGAAGCCATGGGAAGGAAAGCCTTTTCAAGAATACTGACAAACGAGTGATTGCTTGGACATAAATATATTATCAGATGTGGAAAACAAGACGCTCAATAGGAGAGAGATAGAATTTGCTGTTGTGCAGGATGCAAGCACAGAAAGAAGCGATAATATCAAGGTTGAACTCTGCAAGAAGCTAAACCTAAACCCTGATTGCACATTAATAAGCAAGATCCACCAGGAGTTCGGCATGCGAAGGAGCAGGGGATTTGCGCATTCATACAAATCGAAAGAGGAGATGGCAAACGCAGAACCAAAATACCTGCTGGAGAGGCTTTCCAAGAAGAGCAAGAAGGATAACAAGGAAAAGCCGGGCGATGCTGCTGCAGAGATAAAGTGAATTTATGGCCGATAAAAAAACTGCAAGAAAGGAATACAAGCCAGGAAGGCAGTGCCAGAAATGCGGCTGCAGGCTTGCTCAGCACAAAAACAGGGTTTCTTGCGGCAGATGCGGATACACCGAATTTATTGGACATGGGGAGAAGGTGTGATTTTTGGCTAAGAGGCGCAGGATAAGCAAGGCGGTGCCTGAAAGAAAAGCTGTTAGATATGCAATATATTCCTTATTTTTGATTCTTATATTAATAATCGGAATCTCAACTTGGTACTATTCTGTAGGAGGCATTAGCCAGGCTTATTTCATAGTTGTTGCATCTATCGCGCAATCTTTTGCATTCTCTATGCTTGCTATCGCATGGATGACATTTAAGGGAAACAACCTTAAGCAGATAATTGCAGGGCTTGGGCTGTGGAAGAAGATAACATGGAAGAAAGCCGCAGCTTTAGGGATCTCTGCGTTTCTTCTGATATTTGTTCTTGAGATAGGGCTTAGCCTTTTCGAAAGCTTGACAGGAATCCAGCTTCCTACGAATGTCCAGCAGATTTTTAGCGGGCTGCCTTTGTATTTTATAGTGTTTTCAACAATATTGGCACCGATTAATGAGGAGATACTCTTCAGGGGTTTTCTTGTGCCAAGGATAGGGATAATAGCAAGCGCGGTAATCTTTGGCTTCCTGCATTACCTTTCCTATGCATCCATATCAGAATTTATAGCCGCATTTGCATTTGGAATAATAGCAGGGTATATAAGAAAGAGGTATTCCTCGTTGTACCCGTCAATACTAGCGCATGTGCTGGTTAATGCGCTGGGCTTCCTTTTAATATTTGCAATATAGGTAAAACCATGAATCTTAGAGTAATAATAGTAGAGCCGCTTTACCAGATAAACCTTGGGTATATTGCAAGGATTGCAAAGAACTTCGGCGTAAGAGAGCTTATAATAATAAAACCAAGGTGCCAGGTTAAAGGAAAAGAGGCATTGAAATACTCTAAACACGCTGCAGATTTGCTATCCAATGCCAAGGTAACAGAGAGCCTTTCCGATGCCATTGCAGGGACTTTTGTAATAGGAACCACTGCCCTGCCTGAAAAAACAGGCTCTGCGTTTCACAATATTTTCACAGTAGATGAGACAATAAAAATGCTTGAGAAAAACAAGGCTAAAGCAGCCTCTCTTCTTATAGGGAGGGATGACACAGGGCTATCTAAAGACGAAATAAAAAAATGCGATGCGGTAATAAGCATAGAAACGCCAGGAGAATATTCTTCTTTGAATATATCACACGCGCTTGCGATATTGCTTTATGAATTTACAAATAAGCTAGGCGTCAATAAAAAGTATCTAAAAAGAAGCGCAGAAAACGAGGATGTAGAACAGGTAATCAGGCTGTTTAGAAAATTAATATCAGGCAGAAAAGACATACGGAAGAAAAAAGATGTCGAAATGGCATTTAGTCATGTAGTAAAAAGGGCTTGCCCTACCAAAAAGGAGCTGGCAGCCATATCTATAGCAATTTCATTCAGAAGGAATAGGAAGTGACACCCTCACACCGGTAAACGGCGCTGGCTTTATTTGCATCATTTAACAATGCTAAAGGTAATGCCCAGTTGTATAAGTATGAGCGCAGGTTTATACTTTTGCTCCGGATGGTGCTGATGGCTTCCTGCTCTTTATTATCTTTACCTTTGTAGGAGTCAGCATTATCTTGTTCTCGTCAAGCCTTGCAATGTCGCCATTGGTCTTGGCTATATATTCCTTCAGCTTATCAACTATTCCCTTGAGTGTATTTGGCCTCTTAGCCATCTCAGATATGTTGAGCAGTATTATGTTCTTCTTTTGAAGCTCTGCTTCTATAAGACCGAGATCATTTTCGTCATGCAATGCTACGGGCTTTATGTAAAAGTCTGCCGGTTCATTCATTACGTCTACGTTCTCCATCTCTGCAGAATTCATATATTCTTCAACATCAAGTTCCTTGGAACCGCCAAGCGCGCTTCCCAGCCTGTTAAAGATGCTCATTCTATCACCATGTCGCCATTAGATTATATGTAGTGCTCTTTTTTAATACTTTCTGTTTTGCAGAGTTTTGTGGAATTGAATTTTATGCGAGAAAATTTGAAAATTTTACAGATAATATTAATTAATCGAAAAAGAAATTGATGAAGTTCAGGGCTGCATCCAATCTATTTCATAGTATTCATAATTGCTGCCAGGAATCTCTATCCTCCTTACTTTATAGTATGTTACAGCCGTCTCTCTGTCGGCTATTGCTATAATGAGTTCGAGTTTCCTCTCCTTTGCGCTGTTGATTATCGCAGAAAGTTCGCTGCCTCCGATATACTCCTCTTCACCTATCGAAAGCATTCCAAATCTCGGGGCGTCGTTCTTTGGATTTTCCGTGTCTTTGCCCTTTCTATGATATAGTGCGAAGTCTATCTCCATGTTTTTCTTCCTGCTCGTTCCAGGGATTGCCAGTATGAAGGTCTTCCTTACCGAATGGGCTACTCTTATGGCCCTTGCCCATTCAGATATTAGAAGCTTTGAATCTCTTGGGAAGACGTGTATAACATGCTTTGAATGCATCCATGAGGGATCGTCCTTTATTGGCCTTGCGCCTGGGAAATATATCCTGAAATGGGTGCCGAACTTAAACCCGGTTTTTACGACGTATCCTTTCCCCCTCCAGTCCGCGTATACCTGATATAGTTTCTGGAAGTCCTTCCTTCTCCTTGATGCTATTTTGATTATCTCAGATTTTGAGATGTTATTCAGGTTGAGCACCCCCTTATCTATAAGAAAAAGGGTTTCGTATATGTCTAACTTGTTCAGCATGCCATGCTCGTCCATCTTGTATGTCCCATATTGCCCGAACCACAGTTCGTTATATATTCTTTTGCTATACTCATTTTCATCTGCTATTGTAATAAGATCGTCTGTAAAAAATTCTCCGGTTATTCTATAGTTTGACAAATTGAGTTTTCCTGCAGGGTATTTTTTAACAATAGACTTGCCGTTTTCCTTTACTGTGAACGATGCGGGCTTTATTATTAGCCCCCTGTCTCTCCAGTCCTTATAAGTAAAATACCTTGCGATTATTTTTCTGGGATATTTTTCTGCAAGCTGGTTAAAAGAAATTTTCTCCCCATGAGAGTTGAGGCATTCTGCCTTTCTTACATCCATCAAGTACATTGCTTCCTCAGGGCAGAGATAAAGCCTGCCGTTCTCAAATACGCCTATAAACCCATCTTTAAGTATGTCCATTGTTGATTGGTCTGCGGCGAGTATGAGGCCTTTCTCCTGTACGAGTTTCAATGCCATATTATTTCCCTTTCATGGATTCTACTGTCTCCTTTTCTATTTCTGTAAGCGGTGCGGCTATTATTAAGCATGCCATGCCCGTTTGCTCTATTGCTCTTGCTTCTGATAGCTCCATCAGCTCTGCCTTCTCCTCTTCGCCCCCTAAGTTGATCAATATAACAATCTTGCTTGCATTTGAGATTATCCCTTTGCGATAATGCGCTTCCGCTTTTTCAAGAATCTCTAAAGCATCTTTTATATGTATTGAACTTTCTCCCTCTTCTTTATAATCGAGAAGCACCAAAGAATGATTATTATTAGAATAATTTTTTTCTATTGTCTCATAGAATGAGACGGGTTTGTATTTGTCGGTCCATTTTGGTATTGTGCACACAGAGCCAAACCTATAAAAATCAAGCCCGCTCCTTCCTATTGCGGCAGTAAATATGCTTGATGCATGCAATACCTTTACCTGAATTGCTTGCTTTTTTGCCTCTATGAAAAGAATCTTGTGGGTTGTTGCAATAAGCGGATCGCCGCCAATTAGCACCGATATGTCTGAAGTTTTCGCCTCGCTTACAATTATTGAGGCGCTCTCCTCCAAGTCTTTCCTTTTCAGCAGTGTTATTTTCTTGCCTGTCGTATTCGATAGATGTTCTATTTTTTTATTATCCATGCGACTTGTATAGGCTTCAGCATAAATCTTAATTGAAGATTTTGCAGCCTTTACCCCTCCCATCGAAATGTCATCGTAAGACAATCCCGTGCCTATAAGGAATAGCATTTAACCACATACCTATGCTATACCGTCAGGAGTTATCTTTATTATGCATTCCCCCTCTGGCATGTTGGGCGAATCTACAAGCCTTACTATTCTCTTCTCCTCTTTACTTTTTCTCATGTAAAGCCTAGTAGTAGCAGCATGGGCTATTACATTGCCGCCTATCGGCACTGTAGGGTCTCCAAACATTATTCCAGGATTATCCATCACCTGGTTGGTTATATAAGCTGCAAGATTGTATTTGTCGGTTAGGGTCTGCAGCCTGTGTATGTGCTGGTTAAGTTTTTGCTGCCTCTCTCCAAGGGAGCCCCTGCCTACGAATTCTGACCTGAAAAGGGATGTCAGAGAATCTATTATTATGAGTTTTATGTTCTTTTCCTGTATCAGCTTGTCGGCTCTTTCTAGCGATAGAATCTGCTGCTCTGTGGTCAGGGTCCTAACAAGCATTATGTTCTCCAGCACCTTTTCAGGGTTCATGCCTGCTGCTTTTGCAATAGATTCTATCCTTTCAGGTCGGAAGGTTCCCTCTGTGTCCAGGAAGAGCACGGAACCGTCAAGCCCTCCTTTTCCCCTTGGAAGCTGCGCATTTACGGCTATCTGGAAGCCTACCTGAGTCTTTCCGCTTGCAAACCTCCCATATGATTCGGTTATCCCATTTGTTTCTATTCCTCCCCCTATCAGCTCGTCAAAATCCTTTGATCCTGTGCTTATCTTTCCGATTTGCTTCCTTTTCTCAAAGAATTGTTCTCCAGTCTCGTATGCCAGAGTTGTTGATTCCTGTGCTGCCTGAACCGCCTTTTTAGCTGCATCTACGCTTATTCCGGATATCTCTGCAAGTTCATGCGGAGCGGTTATTGCAACTTTGTCAAGATCATCTATCCCTGCCGCCTTGAGTTTGGCAGCCGTTGTTGGACCTATGCCTGGAAGGTCCTCAAGTTCGTGTATTGCTTTTTCCTTTGGCATTGAAACACGCAACATTATCGCATTTTATATTTTTAGCTGTTTGTATTGCTGGCATCGCCAAGCAATAAATGCTGTAAGGTTTCAAACATACAGTACTAAATAGCTCTGTAATGATAAAGCAAGAAAAGAAGAAATAGTGCCAGCGTGGTTAACACGCTGGCAAGGCGACCAGTTCTTCACGACCTTCCTACAGTAGAGAACCCGTAATAGACTATCCAAGTATAGGCTTAAAAAGCTTTCTTGTATCATAAAATAGTGGAATAATTTTCCAAAAAGATGGATGTATGACTTTCCTTACTTTGGACCGGAATGGGATAATTGCAGCATTGATATTGGGGGCTCTGTTGCTCGTATTCGGAGGCTTCAGCCCGATATTTGTGATGTTCATGCTTTATTTCCTTGTGCTCTCAGCGATAGTCACAGCTGCAGGCAAACATTACAAAAAAAAGATAAAAGTTTATGAGAAATCCAGAGGCGTATGGAATGTTCTATCAAATGGATTGGGTCCGCTGATCTTTACTGTGGCTTTCTTTATTTTATTCGAGGTATTTGGCCTAAATGTTGCAGCGTATCTTGCCATTGTTGGATTTGGCGCAAGCGTGGCTTCGATAACTGCAGATAAGTTTAGCAGCGAGATAGGAGTGCTGGACGGCACTCCGCGCGATATTTTTACATATAAAAAGCTTAAAAAAGGCATGTCAGGCGGAATAACATCTTTTGGACTTTTAGCAGGCTTGATAGGATCAATTCTGATATCTGTGCCATTTGTTTATTTCTCTTTTTACAGCGCAGTATTTAGCCAGGGCATAACGTATATTGCCATTTTGGCGGCCTCAATCATAATAGGAGGCTTTGCAGGAACCATTGTAGATTCGGCCATGGGGCACTTCGAAGAGCTAGGCATTGGTAATAAATTTACCTCAAATTTCGTGTGCAGCATCTGCGGAGGGATTATAGGGATCATAGTATTGCTTCTCTTATTGTGACAGCCCAAATAGCGAATAGGACTTGATTTCCAGCTCAGTTTGTTAGCATCTTGCAATATTCAAACATCGATGCTTCTGCTGCCCGGTGAGATTATTCTTTTGACGGGCTTGCCTTTTTGGCCAAGGAGTTCTATCAAATACTGTGCGCCCATTATCATCCTCTGGTTCACTGTAGCTGGAAGAGAGCTCAGCCAGAACGTTGCCACCTCCTCTTCCATAAAGGAGATTTTTATTCCTGAAGGCTTTTCTGCAGAGTCAGCAATATTTATTTTGCAAATTGCAGTTTTAGGAGCGGAAACCTTTCTCATTGGAACAGGCTTGGATGCCGCGTCTGCATATTTATCCGTATTATTATACTCAATTGTTTTTACGAAGAGGGTGTCTGGAGAAACTTTGACCTTCTTTTCCTTAGTAACATAGGAGAGCGCGACTATACGAGAATCAAGGTGTTTTAATTTGGATACAATTAAATCATTTTCAACATTGGTAAATACAAGGTCATTAGCTGCATCTTCTGCAACATCAGGAGCCTGCTTAAGATAGAGTTTTATCTGGCAGAGCCTTCTTATGCTCTTATCTATGTCTATTATGTTATGGGCCAGGAGCATAAGCCCTATGCCTTTCTTCCTAAAGTCCTGGATTCTGTACCGCATGTCCTCCACAATTGAGGATCTGCTATCCTTAAGCAGCATCTGCGCCTCCTCCAGGCAGATTACTAGCCTGAGATCGTCCTCACCGTTTGAATCGAAAAGAGAGGATATGGAATATGCAATGTTAAGCGTCAATGCATATAGGTGCTCCCTTGTGCCTGCTCCGGCGCCTGAGATATCAAACACTATTCCCTCGTTTATCATCTCTTCTATGCAGACGCTTTTCCTTGTCGAATATTCTGGCATAGACAGCACCGATTTCAGGTTTTCAAGAGATGCCTTTATGTTCTCCCCGTGCTTTGTATATTTTACCCCGGCATTTGTGCGCTTCCCATGCATTGCTATTATTGACTCGTTTATTTCGCGAAATATTTCTGAAGGGTCAGGCTCTCTCGTCTTCGAATAAACCTTTCTAAATGCATTCAAAAGGCATTTCTCTATAGGGTTTCTATAAGGCCCAGCAGCTGCAGCAGATGCAAGTATAACTGCCAAGGACTCGTAGAAGCCGGAAAGAGAGACTTTGTCAGGGCACCTAAAAAAGTTAATAGGCGTGCTGCCATCACACAGCTTTATGAGGTTCATCTTGTGTGAAGCGGCAAAATCTTGCCATTCATCTGTAGGAGATATTATCAGCATTTTTGGCCTGCCTGTTTTTAGTATCGAATCCAATATCGACATTGCTGCCCTTGTCTTTCCAGACCCTGGAAGGCCGCTTATTATTGTTCCAAGGTTCATCACATTCTTTCCTATCTTTACAACTTTTCCAGAATCATAAACTGAGCCCTTCATGAAACTGCCTAATTCTACATCTCCGTTACTGAAAGGCTCGCTTGTGTTTATCACATGCCTTATCGAATGCGCGCCTCTGATGCAGATAAGGCGGAGCGCCAAGTCAGAGCTGAATGGAGCCGCACCTATAGAATCCATATGCCTGAAAGCATCCCCAATGCTCCCAGAAAAACTGTGCGATTCAATAAGGAGCATCTTCATGGAGATATAGTCCTTTACGGCCTTGTTTGTGGCAATAAAAAGTATGCGGTATGCGAATCCATTCCTCAACAAAGAAATGTTAAGCGATTCCAACATCTCGGATAGGAATGCCTCTTCGCTTGATGAAACGAAATCCTTTCCTTGCACGGATCTGTTGACTCTTTTGCCAAAGCCTGCGTCAGAGATAGAATATCCTACATTTCTGCTTATCTCTCCCAGCCTTTTTTCTATATGGTGCATGCGCTGTGCTATTTTGTCATAGCTCTCCTTTGAGAAAAGCACAGCAAGATACCCGTTGGTTATCCCAAAGTCAAAAATATCCGAGATAAAACTGTTCCCTATGCTTTCTGGGCTCCTGTAAAGCGAAAGAGCATCACCTTCAAGAAAAATGTCATTTCGTGTTTCTTCTCCAAAGGAAATGCCTGGCAATATTTCAGGAATTTTTTTAGCAACATCCTCATCTGAGGCTATGCTGCACTTTCTCTGAGCAAAATCATATATTATGCAGAAGGGTTTGCTGCTCAAAGCGTCTAAAATAATTCCCTGGTCTATTGGGGCGTCTGGAAGAGCGATAATATCGAAAATTCTTGTCATAGCATCGTAATATATAGGATTAAAGAGGCAGTCAGGATTCCGACCAGAAAAAGCCTTTCGGTTCTATCAAACTCAAAAACCCACATTGCTGCTGGAAAAGCAATTGCAGCGGCAGAGCATGCCAGGATCCCGATAGAAATAGATAGCCAAAAAGGAGAGAGAGAATGTTGCAAAAGGATGGCAAAACCTAAAACCGACATGCAGAGCAGTCCCAGCAGGATTAGGAAGTTGAAGAAAGCGGCAAACCTTTTTCTTTTAACATATAGCATGCGGATAGATTTTAGCACAAATTCACCCGAGGCCCTAAAAGGGCCTCAGTTCTGGGGGCCGCATATGACCACAAGCAGCAGCCACATCCGGTAAATTAATAACAGCATAAAAATATATAAATGTTTACTAAATTATTTAAAAGTATAGTAAAGTATATATAATTTTACTTGTATAAATAATCAAGCGAATTGCGCAAGATCGGCGCTATACAAGCAGGTCGTCTGATTCTGGTGGCAGCATGAGGTACACAAGCACGGAAGAGCGCGAGCTCTACACAGCCATAACGAACTATCTTGAAAAGATGGACAGAATGTACGCACCACAGTGCCTAGATGAGCAGAAGGCAATAGAGATGCAGTTGCGAGGGGCGAGAAGAGCGGCAGGCATAGCAGACCTCGTAATAAATCTCGCAAGGCTGGGCAACCTTCAGGAAAGGTTCCCTGAAGAGGCAGGCAAAGAAATCTCGCACACCATAGAGATAATGATGTGCAGGGATAGATTGGAACATAGCATAAAGGAGCAGCGTACTCCGCAATAAATAGACAGTTTTTTTCTTTTTCTTTTTCTTTTTTTTCTTTTTTATATTTC
>JAKABJ010000003.1 GCA_021801905.1 Microcaldota archaeon
GGAGAAAGAGAAAGTCGATGAGAAGCCGGTCAGGGTTGACTCCCTAATAAAGCCGGATTTCTGGGTATATCCCAAATATGTGATAACAGTTAAGGCTGATGAAATAACAAGATCCCCAACCCATACCTGCGGAAAAGAAAAACTAGAAAACGGGACCGAAGCTGGCTTTGCTCTGAGGTTTCCAAGGCTGGCCGGAGACGAGGCTATAAGGAAGGACAAAGGGCCTGAAGATGCTACGACCACAAAGGAAATCTCTGAAATGTATAAGAACCAGAAACGCGTAAGCATAGAGGAAGCTTAGCTGCCTATTTCTGTATCACAGATTCTATAACATTAGTGAGCTTCTGCACCCCCTTGACTACGTCTTTCATCTTTGGATTAAGCCTGTATCCAAGCCCATACCCTTTCTCGGTCCGTATATGGGTTGGCTGTATCACATTAAGATCCAGAGAAAGCTCTCTCAGGGTTATTATCAAAGTTTTTCTTGTGAATTTTTTCTCTAGTACCGAATAAAGTTCTTTCGTAGTCCTCGGCGACTTTTTTAGCAAAAGCTCCATCACGGCGTAATTCGGCCTAGTTATCGCCTTTCTGAGCGCCCAGATATCGTCTTTCGGCTTCTCTCCCGCAACCATAAAGATACATTTCAGTAAAGGTTTATAAATATTTGTAGTTGGTTCATCAAATGTGTGTTTTTATAAAAGCTTATAAATAAATAAAAGCAGATAAACTTCAAAAGTTAAAGATTTAAGTATATCTTCCTAATTTTAAGTAAAATATTTATATTTAAATATATAAACATTTACTAAAGTATATGCTTATCAGACTGATTCGATGAGTAATTTGAGCGCAATTATTAGGATGTGTGAGAAGAAAGGCGTGGCAATAAATAAACACATGCCAGTGGATGCCAGGATTGGCTTAGCCGCAGAGCAGATTATGGCCCTTTCGCAGGAATCTGGCAATCGGATTTCCGGAGAGGAATGCATTATTGCTTCACACATGCTGGCCGGGTATGGGCGCGCAAGTTTCATAATGGAAAAACATGGCTTTAATAGGGTTGATATATTTCCTAATGGAAAGGTTTTTGCATACGGGCCATTTCCAAAGTACAAGAGAATCCCTATTAAAATGAAAAAGGAGAAATGCTTTGGCAGCATAAAAGAAGCAATCAAGAATGACGCCGAAATGCATTACAATGGCAGGCTTATGCTCGAGGTATATGCGAAAGCTGGGAAATTAGCGCAAAATAAGTTTGCCACGCTATATTCAAAAACCGCCCCTCCAGCTCCTCTTTCATGCTATGCCAATGCATCCACAGAAGACCTGGAAAAAATATCCTGCCTATGGATGGCTCTAGAATCTGGCATGGGGATTGCATTCACAGGAGAAGAGTCAGCAGTGGGAAAAGCAATCTTTTCTTTTTTGTCATTGCTGCCAAGCAACGGCAAAATTGCCATGTTTTCAAAGAACAGAGTATGGCTAGACGCATATCCCAACATTATCCTTTCAGATTGCTTGGCAAAAGAGAAAGGCGGCAAAGTTATGAGCGGCATTGTGGGCCTTAGGGTGATGCTTGCAGCATCCGATGCTCCAGAAGAATGCTGCATAAGAAGAGCATTTGAGGCAAGCAACTATGGGATACCCTTTGCAATAAATCTTGGAGATATCGCTGTTGAAGACTCTGTAAGAGTGCTTCTATCAAGCCCGTACAATATAAGCAGGGAATTGATTAGCGCATTGGACCTTATAGTGCAAATAGATAATAACGGGATGATATCTGGCATGCTGGAGCTGAAATGGGCCGAGAAGAGCATAACATCTCCTCCTATATACGGGTATAAAATTACTAATATGGCAGAAAAAGGGCCTATAAACAAAATGCTTCTGAAAAGCTCTGAGATTGCAAAATTTTATATGAGGATAAACCCATCAAACATCTCATCATTCGAAAAGGAGATCGCACTCCGTTCAAGGTATCTTTGCATTGAGGGCCGCAAGGCAGTTAGAGCAGGACATTCATCAGCGTATTTCGCAACAAGGTTCTTTGGTTTTATTCACAAAAGAATTAAATATAGCAAAAGCTGAATTGCATCTGCATATGGCCTTAGTGGTGTAACGGCTCGCACGGAAGGCTGTGGACCTTCAAGACCGGGTCCGACTCCCGGCTAAGGCCTTCGGGTGGAGTCGGACTGCTATCTCTTACTTAAGTGCCTGTTTGATAAAGAACGATGGACTTTTTGCCAGTATTTTTAATAGGTTCTTATTTGAAAAGTCGGCTTTCATTAGATTCAGAAAATCTTTTTCTGACAGTTTTCCTAGTTTATGTATGCTTTTTTCCCATTCTTTGTCCGAATAGTTAGCCATGTTCCTTTGTAGCATCAGGCCTATCTTATTATGCTTGGCTGCCTTTGCTGATTCCTTTTCATATACTTGTAATAGACTCATGTTACTATGTTCTATCGCTTTAGCCGAAACATCTGCTGCCAGAAAACCGAACCTAAGAGCTGGTCTTATTCCTTCTCCAACTACTGGATTTGCTTGGCATGCCGCATCACCGACTAGTATAAGACCATTTGTAGTTACTTTGTTTATAACAGGTTCAACTGGTATAACTCCAGAATGCATCTCTGTTGGCGTTATTCTGCCCAAGTCCTCTAGTATTGCTGGACGTTTTGCTATTAGATTATCAAGAAGAGGTAGTGGTGATAGTTTTGAATCTGGCTTTGTGACCCCGACACCTATCCTAACTTTGTGATCAGATAGCGGAAAAACCCATACATAGCCTGTTGGAGCAACTTCAGAGCCAACGAACAGCATGGCGGTTCGTTTGTCTACATGCTCAACATACGCTTCATACTCTACTCCAGAGCCGAAGCGTGCTGGGCCTTTTCCAAGCATCTTGAACTTTCTTGCAGAAATGGCAGAGAACCCGCTGCAGTCTATTACGATCTTGGACCTAGCCGTTACCTCTCGGCCGGCTCTGACCACCTTCACGCCTGTGACATTAGAGCCATCAAACATTATATCCTTGGCGTCAACACCAACCTGGATGTTGCAGCCCTTCTCTGCAGCCCTATTGGCAAGATATTGATAGATGGAGCGCGTATCCAATATACAGGCAGTATCTTTCTTGTAACAGAACTCTATATTGCTTTTGAATGTTCCAAATATTACTTTCCTTATAGGATTGTAGAATTTGCTAGGAATCCTGAACTCCTTCATGTCAGCTATGTAAGATCCTCCGCTTGTCCTAACGGGATAGCCAATTTCGTATTGCTTCTCAAATAAGACTGTATCAAGTCCATGCTCGGAAGCCCTATTTGCAGCGGCGAGGCCAGCGGGTCCGGCACCGATTATTATAATATCAGAATTAAGTTCCATTAATGAGGATTAGCTACGAAGCCTTAAAGCTCTAGCTATCCAATTTCCAAATATAAAAGTAAAGGCCTAGACCACTTGCACAGTGCCATGGCTAAGGCCTTGAATGTATTCGCTTCTTCAAGGCTCATTAATTAATTTCTTCACATCCTGATTCTTCATAGGTTCTATGCTCCAGAAAAAGTTATCTTGCAGAGATGAATGAGACGGTTAAACTCAAGGAATTTCATGCTTGCACCAGTATAAAAAACATTTGGAATATATGCATCTTTCTATAAATATTGCTGCATAATGAGAATTATGATGAAAGACCACCACGGCTGGTTGAGCAAGAATGTTCTTCTTATATCAATGTCAGCGTTCTTTTCTGACCTGGGCTACCAAAGCGTACTGGCTGCTTTGCCAATATTTCTTGTTCTGATACTGCACGCTCCTGTATACGTATTTGGGATTGTTATAGCAATTTCATCAGGCCTGGGATCTCTTATCGGATACCTTGGCGGAAAAATGTCAGATAAGTATGGAATGAAAAAAGTGTCTATACTAGGCAATGCATTCATACCTCTGCTCTCTCTAACTGGCATAGCGGCAAATCTTTATGAGGCCGCAACTCTGTTCTCTTCAGGATGGCTTGCAAGGAACTTCCGATCTCCTGCAAGGCGGGCTCTTATAAGCAATGAGGCGACTCCAAATACAAGAGGAAGGATATTCGGGTTCTTGAATGCCCTTGACGTAGGCGGAGGGGTCCTGTCTGTAGCCATACTTATACTGCTTACATACCTTAAATTTCCCCTCAGGTACATATTGCTTTATACGGCCATACCAATAACCTTTGCCACAATACTCCTTCTATTTGTAAAAGAAAAAAAGAAGCCGCAGCTCCGCCAAACCAAAAAAGAGACTCCCTTTAACCATGGCAAGGCTGGCAGATCGGCATATCTCGGAGTGCTGGCAGCAACGGCGCTATACGGTTTTAGCTTCTACAGCCTAGGCTTCCCAATTCTTACCATAGCACAATCTACAGGAAACAATGTAGAAGGATTTGCATCATATGCTGTATTCCTTCTTGCATCTGCGCTCTTCGGCTACTACATAGGAACAAGGAAATTCAATATAATAAGAAGCCTTGGATTTATGGGATATATTATGTCAGCCGTTGGCGCTCTTTTTCTTGGCATATCATACCTCTACGATTTTGGGCCTATAGCCCTATACCTTTCGGTAATTATAATAGGCATGGCAGTAGGTACAATAGATACTTTGGAGCCAAACCTGATAACTCAAATTAAAACTAAAGCAAAGAGAGGGGAGGGGATGGGGATGCTGACCTCATCAAGAAGCATAGGCATTTTCACAGGCAATTTAGTAATGGGCATCCTATACTATTATGGCCCTTTTTACTCCTATATGTATGCAGCAGCAATAGCAGTTTTGGGCGGATGCCTCCTTCTAATTGCAGGTTCAAAATTCAGTGGCAGAATATGAAAATATGCCATATATGAGTGTAAAAAAGATTGAAAGAAAGCCTTTTAATACTTACTATTGATATTTAAACAGGTGAATTAAATGGGAGGCGGAGATCCAAAACCAACTTAAAATTTAATTGATGCAGCTTATTGCATATATTATTAATATTTGAAATGCTTAGGCTGTATTTCTCTTTTTTTAATTTTAATTCTATAATTTCTATTTGTTAAGGCGCTTATTCGATATTAAATTGGGCCTATTTATCCTGTGCCTCGTTTTTAATATCTGCTAGTCTTCTAAAACCAGGGCAGCCAACCAAGTAATCTGTTATTATTGAACTGCCTATCTCCACACCCCTTACATTCCTTCTAATCCACAAATCCGCATCTTCCTGTGAATATCCAAATACAGGTGTGAGAAGTATCTCTCCATAAGGTGCAGATGCATCTCCTGCAATAGTAAACCTGTTGAAAGGAGAGTTGCCTGCATCGTCCCTCACATATGTTATATACTTCAGCCTATCCTGATTAAAAGAAACAACGTCAAACTGCTTAAGATAAATTAATAATGAAAACCTGCAATTCGGCTTTGTAGCAACAATTGTTGCCCTCTCTATTACTTTATTTTCAATAAGCTTGCGGTAGGTGTGCTGTGCATTCCCTCTCGAGAGGCGGTGTTTTTCATCTATTGCAGTAAATTCCATTCCTCCTTCAGAGTTTAATTCACGAAGCACAGCGTACTCGCTTGGAAGAAGCTGATCTTTTTCCCTTCTCGGCGAATCCCTGCTCTTTTTCCAGACCCTGCTCTCAAGTAACTTGAAGAATTCATCCCTTAATGGAATATAGCCGTGCCATTCCCTGAGATAGCCTACCTCCCACGAAGAGGATATGCCTGAAAAAAACCTATTTGATCTTATCCTATAAATTATTTTTTCAACTTCATCCACATTCTCTGCCAGCATGTAAATCAGAAGATCATGGTCTCCTTTCATAATGGCTGCCATCTGTATTAGAGGCTCTGCAGCAAGCAGGCTTTTTATATTCGAATAATCAGGCTGTTTAGAAAAAAATTTTACTACTGCAATAAACCTGTAAAAGCCGAATATTTTAGGATATATCTCTATGGTTTTCCTTATATCATATTTTTTGAAGAGGCTCTTGATCCTATAATAGGCAGAGCCTGTACTAATGCCTGCATTTGATGCAATTATTGGAACAGGCATTCTTGCATCCCTGCTTAAAGATTCCAATATGAGAGAGTCTACATCGTCAACATGTGCGCTTTCATACTCCCTTCCGGATCGCAAACCTCTCTCTATATACTCGTTAATGTTTTTCGCGCGCGTCTTTTCGGTTCTATGAACTGCCTTATGAAATTCGCCTAAGTTATCTATCCATCCTATGTAGAATTGCCTTTTTATCCTATTTGATTTCCTGTCAGCATCTACTATGTACTTGTACTCGTATGCGCAGAATCTCCCTCTTATCATAGACAATGTGACCTTGTTATTGCTCTCCGTACGTAATTTTTCGAGCGTGGCTGCAACACTCTCTGGGTATTCCATATGCTTCCTTGCCATATATGCTTAGTATACCTATAAATATAAATATATTACTCTTATCTTACTTAATTTAATAATAAAGTATCTTACTTATATTCAAATATGATATTAAGTTATAAAATTCACTATTAACTCTTAATATAATATAATAATCCAGCAATAGGATATAAATACAAGAAGATACGTAATATTAATGTGCGTAAAAGCGCGCATAGAATAATATCAAAATATTATGCTGGTTTCTAACGTATAAAGTCCCAAACCCATCCTGGGCGCATGGCTAATGCTGTGCGCCCTTAAAGTTTATAATACGGACATAAGGTAAGATGATGAAGCTGTTCAACATCCAAAATAAGAACGAAGCTAATAAGAAAAATACAGAGCGCCCTATAAAAGTAATAAAGACAAGCGAAAACTCTTGGCAAATCGTCTATTCTGATTTACCTGATTGAATCGCAAATTCTCCATCCTTAAAGGCTAAATAATATATAGGGCAATCCATCTTGTCATATTCTTGATGAAGATTCTAAATCCGCCCGTATTCTTCTTGATGTCTTTTATCATCTTTTTATACATTACTTTTTCCTGAGGATCTAGCTTGCCTTCCTTGACGATTTCCTGCTTTTTCCCATCAACCGTCTGAGTCTCAGTCTTGCTTATCACGTCTTTTTTTACCATAAAATACCATTCATCAAGGGAGCTCCCGCTTTCATCCTTATCTCTAAGCACTGCAAGTATGTCTCCTGTTGTCATCTTCCTCTCAGTATGGTATTGGTATTCGTGCAATAAAGGCTTCATTGCAGCTTTGTCTACTGCTTTCTTTATGTCTGCTGGCGAATATCCTGCAGTTGCCCTGCCAATACGTCCATAATTTATAAATCCTCTCGGCTTGTTCCTTGTCTCAAATTTTATCATGGCAACTCTCTCTTTATATGTTGGCGGGCCTATGTAAAGGTGGTCGCCAAACCTTCCGCTTCTTTTAAGAGCAGGATCTATGTCCCATGGTTGGTTTGTAGTTCCTATTACGAATATTCCCTCTGGCGTCTTCTCAAGCCCATTCATCTCTACAAGGAATTGGTTTATTGCAGATCTCATTGCTGAACCTTGCGTTCCATCCCCTCCGCCTCCTCTTTTAACTCCAAGGGCATCAAGCTCATCAAACATCACTATGCATGGGGTGTTTTTTCTTGCCTCTTCGAATATCGCATGAAGGTTTTTTTCAGTGTTTCCTGTATACATGTCTATTATCTGGTTTATCTGTGCAATGAATACCTTAGCGTTTGCCTCTCCAGCAAGTGCATTTACTATATATGTTTTTCCGACTCCTGGAGGCCCGTATAATATCAGTCCAAGCCCTAGCTGCTTCCCGTATTTCTTGAAGAGGCCGGGATTCTTTATTGCAAGCACCACGTTGGTTGAAAGGTATTCCTTTATCTTCTTCAGCCCTACAACGTTCTCGAAATTGCTGTCTGATTTATAGAAAGCAAGCTTCTTTATCTGGCCATCCTCTATCACCGTTTTCTGCTCAGCATCTTTAACATTGTTGGCTATTTTTGTAGAAGCCTGTCCTCCGCTTAGATTCGGAATGCTTGCATTAACATGTATAAGGGAGTCTATGGATTCGAGTCTGCTCCTGGCTTCTTTATATTCTGGATTGTTAGACAGGGCTTTTTCGTACCATGAGCGAGCTCCAATAAAGTCATTATTTGCTTCTAAAATGTCTCCTATAAGCATAGGAGCATCCCAGCTTTTGGGCTGGAGCTTGATTACTGTTTCCAGGTCCTTCTTCGCGCTTTCGTAATCCTGATTTATCCTATATGCAAGCGCCCTGTTGAAATATGCGTCAGCATATTTTGGGTCTATTTTCAGAGCTTCTGTATATTCAGCTACTGCTTCTTCCATTTTACTTGCTTCAAAGTTAGCATTGCCCTTCTTCCAATGCTCTACAGCTTGCTCATTGACCTTTGGCTGCGCTTGAGGTTTCAGTTCTTCTTTCTCATCTGCGCTTCCTTTTGCCAAATTATCACACAAATGCTCAGTATATTTACCTATTTATTTATTACCTTTTTAAAGAACTTAGCAAGTATCAACGCTAGCTCAAAAACCCTCGCTATTTATGCGCGGGACTATGCACATTGTGCAAAATTATTCTGTTTTGCATAAAATTTCTGCAAAATGGGCCCGCTGAGATTTGAACTCAGGGCCTCCTGATTATCAGTCAGGCGCTCCAACCAGGCTAAGCTACGGGCCCAAGCAAGCTTTATTTCAATGTACATTCTTGATATGCCTTTCTATAACATTTCCTTCTGGGCTTTCCTCTTTAAATACTTGCGTCTCAAACGTGTAAAACTTTACAGCAGGCTGTCTCCACATCTCAGGGCTTATTCCAGCCTTAATGCATACTTCTTCAAGAAATTTTTTACTATCCCATCCCTGCTCCACTGCAACTATGGGAAGAAGAAGGCCTTCGTGGAAACCATATCTGACAATCAACCCATCCTTTCCTATTTTTATTTTCCTATTCCTAGTCTCTGCGCTTCCAGTTATCTCTTTTGGTTCTGTCAGTATGCTAACTTCTATCGTAATATGATCCAGCTCCTTCAATGATAATGGTGTAAAGCGGGAATCTTCAAATGCTGATGAGAGCGCAGCTTCAATTACGCTTTTTCCTATATCCTCCCTCCCGCTATGGTAACCCATGCAACCTCTCAACGTTCTTGTTGGATAATGTTCTATCGTAACAAAAACCCCGTCTTTATACGAAAGCCCAGAAACTCTCTTGTATATGATGTCATTTTTAAGATGCTCCATGCGCAAACTAAGCTCTATTGCTGTCCTTGCGGCATTTACAAGAAGCTTGCCTTCCTCAAGAGAGTATTTATGCATATTCCCACATAGAATTAATCTTATCTGCCAGGATTAATAATTATTGTGATGGCATGTCAATAAAAATATACACTGATGGTGCTGCAAGAGGCAATCCTGGAAGAAGCGCATCCGGCTTTTCCATTTATTCAGGGAAAAAATTGATTGAATCCAAAGCAGAGTACAATGGAATATGCACAAACAACTTTGCAGAATACAAAGCAATAATCTCCGCACTCGTATGGCTCTCTGCAAACATGGAGAAGCCTGATAATCTAGAGATAGAGTTGTACTCAGACAGCGAACTGGTAATCAGGCAGCTTAACGGCAAATACAAAGTAAAATCCGATGATATGAGAAAACTAAATTCTGAAGTTATGAAACTAGTGCAAAGATTTTCAAAAGTGGCATTCTACAATCTGCCAAGAGAGCACCCTGAGATAAAGAGGGTAGATAGGCACCTTAACGAGCTTCTGGACCGCCTTCCTGAAAGTTAGCTTAACAGTCAAAACTGGAACGAATCAAATATCTGCTTCAATTCCAACAATTCTGTAATTTTCCATAACCTCATTTCTGAAAGGCTCTGCATTATATCCTGCCTTGCTCAAATTCTGCGCAAAAACCTCAGAGTTTGATCCATACGTTAATATTTTTTTAGGATTTGCTGTTTCTATGTAATTAAGGCTCTGTCTGAAGTCTGCATGATCGCTGAGAGGAAACTGAACATCTGTGTTAAACCTGAAGAACTTGGCAAAGCCTGTCGCTGATGCTCTAAAAACCCGCCTTCCTGTGTTTTTTGAGATTTGCGATGCAATCTCATCAAGTCTATGGGTCTCAATTATTCCTACCGCACTTTCCAATCCAAATCCAGCCCCGCCCGCTTCGGCTTCAATGCAAGAATATTCCAGTTTGATTCCGCTCTCTCTGTATACAGAGTTTATCTTACCTATTGCTTCTGTTGTAAAAGGCATTATTCCCTGCATGTTTAGGAGACGCGTAAGCTCCTGCGCCTTTCCCATCCTGTGCGCCCCGAAAAGGATTATCCCCTGCGATTGCTTTCTTCTTACCCAAAGTTCAATTGCAGACTCAACTTCTTCTCTTGGATCAAATTTAATTTCTGGAGTGCAGTATGTAGAATCTATTATCAGAGTGTCGGTTTCAAGCATCTCTATTGGCTTGCACGTTACTGCATGCTGCAGCATAAAGTCGCCCGTATATGTTATTATTCCCTTGTTATTAGACTCAATCCTTATCTGCTTTGCCCCGAGCATGTGCCCCGAGTCAAGTAATTTTACCCCTGCTATCTGCTCCCTGCATTCCTTTATCTTGATGCCCTTAGCAACTTCAAGAAGTCGCGCAGTCTCACTGCTGGCTATTACTGATTTTGAGGATTTTGCAGCAGATATATGATCACTATGTGCATGCGATACAAAATCTACATTTGAGGAATGCTCCCTCCTGTCTAATGATATCGCATACCCGTCAAGGTATATCATTTAGTCGCCTTTCTACTACTCACTAAAAAGGTTAATATGCTTTGCTGAGCTTTTCAGTATAAGATCTACATGAGCAAGACATAATAAAAATAGAGCAATATAGTAAATTGAAGATGTGATTTAATGGAAGTAGATGAAAAAAATATCAATGAGTTCATAAAAGGCGAGAATTCCATAATTCTCTTCTATGCTGATTGGTGCCCATTTTGCAGAAAGTTTAAACCAATATTTGATACTTATGCAGCTAAGAATCAGGTTAGGATGGCATCGGCAAAAATAAATGAAGAAGAAAATCCATTATGGGATAGGTTTGGGATAGAAGTAATACCCACGATAATATCATTTAATGAAGGTAAAATAACTGGAAGGGTTGATGGAAAGGCAGGGCGTGGATTGGAGGAAGATGATCTCAAGAGGCTAATTGATAAGGCAAAATAAATCATTAGTTTGCAAGAGTGCATTATCTTTTAAGCTTTTCCGTTCATCTTTATTTAAGGTATGGTTATGGTAACTGTAAGAGAAACAGAAGAGATAAGCGTAGTGCTGATAATTGCAGCAGTGCTGGTTGTTGCATTTGTTGTCTATTTTTCAACATTGGCAATATATGCATCGCAGATTGATACGCTAAAAGCAAATCTGGGAAGTATTACTTCAAATTACATTAACCTAAATAACAGCTATTCAATACTCAGTGCAAAATATGGAACCCTGCTCAACAGCACATATCAGAAATTGTTGACATCAAAGAACATCACCCAGCCCCCGCAAACAATATTCTCAGGAAAGAAGTTAACCCTTAAGTCCCTTTTATACCCGGGCTATATAAATCAACCATACAGCGTTAATAGCCTACAGTATTTCCAGCCTTCAAATACATATGTCTACTATAGGCCATACACATACCCGCCATATGCGCCTTTGCAGTACATTAATGCCAGCTATTCGAGATTTTACTTCAATATAACCTCACAGACGCCTGGATATGTTCTTGTAAATTATACATCCAATTCGCCAAACGGCCTTGTGCTGGTTAACTATCAGTGCCAACAGAATGCATCGCAATCATCTGCATACTCCTCTTCAAATACGTTCTCAAACGGAAGCATAAATATTCCTGTAAATGAAGGGAAAAGCTGCCTTTACATCCAGAATCCGAGCAACTTCAGCATTGGGGTAAGGTTTACCGCAACACTGGTAGTATACAGATAGGCGCGGATAATTCTGGTAAAACTCCAAGCTATCCTTTTTAATTTTTCCTCTTGGTAAAAATATTCATTATTACTGACAGATAATTTGTAGGAAGCCTTTTAAATTTTTTTAGCAATACGAACATGAGAAAATGAAAAAAGGACGCATATTTTCTGCAGATTTGTACAATGAAGAAAGAATAGGCCGAAAATTTTTGACAAATTCAAAACCCACTCTTATCAGTTCTAATACAGAGAGAATAAATCCGATCATTTGTCGGAAAGCTTCATTAAAGGCCCAGAGCGCAATGGAGTACCTGATGACATACGGCTGGGCCATCCTTATTATTGCAATCGTACTTGTAGCGCTTTTCTCCTTGGGAATCTTCAACAGCTCCAACTTCGCGCCCAAGGCGCAACCGGGATCATGCGAAGTGCTAAGGAACTCAGCTCAGACCTCTCTTGTGGGCCAATGCAACGGAATGCTGCCTGAATATGTAGCACAATTTGAAACTGCCCCTGCATATATTTTAATAGTGCATGATCCGTATTTACCCGTTCTACCTAATGCGAGTAGAACCATAACGGCATGGATAAATACGGCAACGTACGGAACAATATTTACCAATCCTAAAGCAGATAATGTAAATTTGGATACGTGCGGAGGTTTTAACCTAATAATAGATGGCTCTCATCCATTTCTTCACGACTGCGTTTATGATTTGTATTTTTCATCATTAACAATAAATAAGAATGTTTGGGAATTTGTAGCTGTAGTATATAGTAATAGTTCTGATACAACAACTGTTTATGTTGATAACCAAAATTCAACGCTTTCCAACAAAGGACTGATGCAATTATCAGGTAATTTTACTATTGGAGGTTGGGATACTTACGAAAATACGATGTCTGGTTACATATCTAATGTGCAATTCTACAACACCTCACTCTCTAGCTCTTCAATACAGGCACTCTATAAAGAAGGCATAGGAGGAGCTCCTATCAATGTCAACAACCTTGTAGGGTGGTGGCCTCTAAACGGCAATGCTAACGACTACAGCGGAAATGACAATAACGGAGTGCCTACAAACGTCACATACACGAGCGCATGGTCTTCAGGTTATAGTGCACCATAAATTAAATCATTAGTATTGATACTTATAAAGAAATTTTGCTTTCTAAAAGCAGTATTAAAACCATTGTTGCTGCAGCAAAACAAGGTTTGAAACGTTAGTCCGAAAAGCCTTCTCCAGCAGTGAAGGAGCCTGCACGCACTGCCATTTATAACACCAGGGATTTATTTGCTACCTCCTTTGGCACAGAATACGCTCCGTAGCCGCGCCAATCAGAAGTTTTTCCATTGGTTTACTTTTAGCTTGTCTCCGAGCAGCGGCTTTAGCAGCTCTGTATAAGCGTTATATTCTATTTTCTCAGAACTTATCCAGTTACGTAAACTGTTTGGTTCTATTACAAAAGAATATTTCTTGCCCGACACTGTGACTACTTTCATCATCATCTTTATCATAGTCACCATTGCTGCAGGATTATGCATCATATAAATTGCCTTAACATCGGAATATGAAACTTCAAAATTATTCGGGTCAGCCTTCATGATATCATCAGGATTCCCGCTCATTTGGTTGTTAATTTTTTCTTTTTGCGTATCTAGTTCGGTTTTGTATGTTTCTACATTGCCTGCCATCCCTCCAAGTACAGCGCCCACAACTTCCCCTTTGTTGCCACCAAGTAGGTTTCCCAAAATCGCTCCAGCAGCTACACTGCCGCCTCCGATAGCCACATTCCTGCCTATCTCCTGCGCTGCGGTTATAGTCCTCGCAACTATCATGCGTCTGTCTGTGAAGTATATCGCCCACCACATCGTTTTAAGGGCCTTAGCAGCATTAAAAATCCCTAATGTCAGCTGCGCAGACTCTATGACACCCACAATCTTCTCGTCTTCTGACATGCTAAATACTCGCCACCAGAATATTTATATTTTTCCTATCGGTCAGGCTTTGCATTTTCAAGCCAAAGATATGAATGTTAAAAATGCAAACTCAAGAATAAAGTTGCAAGAAGGTCTTTTTAGAGGATATAAAAGTGCAAAACCTGAAAAGTGCAACTTAGATTTTAAATGCAAAGCCCTAAAAGAAATATATATAAATATATAGAAATTTATAATAATACATTGTGATTAAATGGCAGCACCAACTCGAAGAATGGCAGTGCCTGTATCCGAGTCTGGATACAGAGATTTCAGATTAATATCTGGAACGACAGGAGCTACAATACACGTTCTAAATCAGAAGGCAGATTATGACACAACAATGGCGCTTCTGCAAGTGGCAGGGCTCAGGCCGTACACTTATCAGGAAATTTTGCTTCTTCTTACCAATGACGGGGGGTTGAAAATCTATCTAAAGGACACGTGGTTCTATCTTGCGGGTTCAGGACCCGACAAAAAGGGAGTATACACAGTAGATGAAAAGGGAGAGCTTGTGGATATAGAAAAGAAAAATCTTTCTGCAGAAGAGAAGGTTTTTAATTGGCCAGAAAATAAGAGCCTGCCGTCCTTGGAGGTCTCTTCTAATGACATGTGTGCCTGCCTTGGCTGGCGGTTCAGCATCAGTGTGGCTAGCGACCCGCACGTTGCCGCTCCGATAGTGGTTGGCACGCCAATTGGTCGCGACGCGACCGCGCCGAAAGATGCTGGCAGCCTATTCGAATCTGTGCAGGCTAAATTGACAAATGTGCAGGCAAGAAGGGCCGAAATAAAGGAGGCATTTAACAAGGAAGACGAGCAGCTTGCAAAGATGGAAAACAAGCTAAAGGACGCTCTGTCAAAGGCGAAGGAGGCGGACAATGCCAATGCGCAGGTTAAAGGTCTCATAAGAGATGCTGAGGACAGCGAAAAGTTCGTGATAGCAGCCCAGATAGGCGCATACGCTAAACTCAAGAATAAAAATAGAATTCTCAAGGATAAAAATGTAAGTTAGACTTTAAGTGCAAAGCATATTGGTTAGGCATGCTAAAAAGCCAATTTATTAGCTGCTAAATTATCAATTTTATATTTTATTAGGAAACTAATCTAAAATAAGAAATCTCTCAGAAATTTTGTGCGATTCTATCCGTATAACTGCCAATGTGGCATGTGAGGAAAATATATAAATAATCATATCGTATGGGGATTGAACCATTTATGGATAAGCCTGGAGAGGGAATTGAACCCTCAACCTCATGCTCTCTTTGCTTTTTGAAATTTCAAAAAGTTTACAAGGCAAGCGCTCTGCCATTGAGCTACCCAGGCACGAAATATATTCACAATCAATAATTTAAATTACTTTTGCTCTCTTACGAAATAAGAGGTGTAGGCCACCAAAGCGTCAGTTACAAAATGAAAGTGCTTTAGCCGCTTCCCAGCGCTCTTAATAAACTCAAGATTGCTCTTTTTTGCAGCTCCGAACATTCCTAGCAAGGCTGGGAAGATGAACAGCCCTATTATCAGATTGTATATGAGGGAGAGGCTTCCGGCCTGCACTGCAAAAGCAGCAACATACATCACAACGCCTCCTGATACCGAAGCCGCCAGGATCGTAGCCAAAGGCCTGAACCTGTGCCTGATTCCAAACTGCTTTTTCAATGCATGTATGTAAATTATATCTAGTAATACTGGGCTTATCACAAAAAGCGCAACAACCGCGCCTGCGGCCTTGTATATCGGAGTAAGGGCGAACACAAGCCCTATCTGTATAAATATTGTTATCAGCTGGTATTTCATGAACTTCACAGTATTTCCGCTTCCTATCATGAGGGTGCCTGCATATATTCCTATTATTTGAACCGCCATTCCGGCAATCATCACAGAAAAAAGCAATGGGGCTGCAACATATTTGGAAGAAAACAAAAGGCTTGTCAGCGGAGCGGCTTCAACTATCCCATATGCCACTACTGGAAGCAGGAACAGGCATGTGTAATAGATGCTTCCATTGTATATTGAATTTATTTTTTGGGATGTCTTCTCTTTAGACAATGTCATAGAATATGCGCCAAGCAGTATGAATGTTATCGCTGTTATGCTTAGTTCAATGAATCTGGCCAGCTTATACGCGGCTCCATAGCTGCCAACAACAGAGCTTATAGCAACGGCCCCAAGCAGCAATACTGCCAGGTTCATTGACCCCTGCATTGCAATGTTGTTTACAACTATCGGCAAAGAGAATGAGCGTATGCGTTTTATATCTGATTTGCCTGCAGCATGCAGCTTGAACCCAAGCTCTTTTATTTGATAAGCAAAAGCCAAAAGGATTCCAGCAGCAAGCCCTATTACAAAACCTGCCATCGCACCGAGTACTCCATAGCCCATCATTACAAGAGAGACAGAAGCCACAAGATACCCAGCAGAGTACCCTATGTTTGCTATTGTCGCCTCTTTTACTTTTCCAAGTCCCACAAGCAAACCAAGAAGAAGGTTGAATACCACATATGCGAATTCAGACAGCGCAGCGAGCTCCAGAGCTAGCGTTAGAGTTGGGCTGTTATATAAATACCTTGCAACCACCCCGCTTATCAGAAGGCCAACAATTGCTATGATCAGCCCTATCGGCAAGGCAATTTTAAAGCCCGCAGCAACGAAACTTCCAATCTTGCTATTCTCATTTGCCGAAGCCTCAGGCAGGACTTTTCTGTACGCTGTGCTTATTCCAAATGTCTGCGCCACTGTGAGTATTCCTGCAAATGATATTGCTATGGTGTAAAGGCCGAATTGGGAGGGGCCCAGATACCTTGTCAAAAAAACTAGCAGTATCAGAGTTATTATAGATGTAAGTATCTCTCCTCCTAAAAATATGCTGCCGGATTTTGCTGCGCCTAGTCCTATCTCCAAAGTCTGATCATTGTTATTTTTACCAGCCAAGTCTCTAGAATCCATCAAGTTCAATCCCTTTCCATGAATTCATCTATCCTTGCCTTTACAGCATCTCTTCTTTTCCTATGCTCATCCAAAAACGAGTTTACCCGTCTGGCAAGGTCTTGCTTATGCTCCCCTGCAAGGACTGTGCCATTTCTTTCAGCCTCGAATATCTGTTCTAGTTTGGCATCGTCAGGTTCAAATAAGAACTTGTAATATTGGCAGATCATGCACTTCTCCGGGTTTCCTCCCATCTTTTTCTGCAATTCCGCAGTGGCCTGCTGCCCTGTAATTGCCTTGTTTATTTTTTTCCTTACGGTCTCTTCATTGTCATCAAGGTATATTGCATCATTTTCCTTGCTTGCAGACATCTTCGAATCCCCGCTGAGCCCTGGAAGGAATTTTCCATGTATTATGGCCGGCTTGTAGTATCCGAGCTTCTCTATCACGTCTCTAGCGACCCTGAAATGAACATCCTGGTCAACCCCGAGAGGTATAAGGCAAGGAACCTTTTTCCCTTCCATAACCGATTTAAGGAATGACGGAACCGCCTGCATGCTTGTGTAGAATATCATTCCTATATTGGTGTCGTTCCCCATCCCCAAGGCATCCTTAACCGTAGAGAAGGTTATCTTTCGCGCCACTCTTACTGCCTGCTTATAAAGCGTCTTCGAATATTCTGTATCAAGGAAGATCCTTGTTTTTTTAGGGTCGAAACCCAATGCTGCTATATCAAGCACGGCTTTTTTAGCAAGTCCGTGAAATTCATCAAGCTCTGCTCCCTTCCTTCTTCCAGCAAGATACTTTTCCTCATCAGGTATCTGTATTAGCAAGTCTGCATCGAATTTCTGCTGCAGCCAGAGTGTAATCATAAAAGGCACAAGGTGCCCTATCGTCATATCGCTCGAAGGGGCAATTCCTGTGTAGAGGTAGAATTTTTCCCCTTTCTCGTACATGTCAAGAAGCCAGTCCAATTCCCTATGCCCAAAATATATGCCTCTCCTTATGAGCGGGTGGAGTTCTCCTGTGTGCCTCTTTATTCTGTCTAGAAGCTCCTGATCCAAGGGCTTTATTCCAAATCTCTTCATCAGTATTCCGTAATCCACTTTCCCATCAACATTCCATGGGGTTACATCAAACGAATCTGCCATCAAATCACTACACATTCCCAACAAAGGCTTATATTTATTCTCTAGTTTAAATCTATTATGATATTAAAGGCGCAGAGCGCTATTCAGTATCTCATAACATATGGATGGGCATTCCTAATAATAGCTATAGCGCTTGTAGCATTTGTTGCATTGGGGATAACAAAACCCAGCGCATTCATCAGCGATTCGTGCATAACTCAGGGCGAGTTCAGCTGCACAATCTCCAGCATGGCTACTAATGGCCTAATAACAATAAATATTGTTCAGGATACTGCCTCTCCTATATTAATAATAGGAGCTGGGTGCAATGCCACACAGCCTGTAGCCCTCACAGAAACAAACCTGCAGCTGCATCTCAATATAGCAGGGAATGCGACTGTAGCAGTGCAATGCTATTCTGGAGGCGTGCAATTTACTGGAAAAATAGGGGGCGCGTATTCAGGAGAGCTAAGCCTGGAATACGTAGATGAAGACACGTCCCTTCCGCATTATCTTTCTAGTAAAATAACAGCAAAAGTAAATGCACAGTCGTAATTGTGCCGGCTCTCGATTTAGTAAGATTTAAATAGCTTGATATCACTAACCTATTGACTTTGCCTCTTCAAAGGCTAATCATCAAAGTGTTGTTTACATGGGAAAATTTCCGATAGCTGACGCAGAGCTTTCAAAAATAGTTATATGCAAAAGGTGCAAGGCGCGCAACAAGGTTGGCGCAACAAAATGCAGAAAGTGCGGATGCCCCTACCTTAGGCCGAAGAGGAAGGATATAAAGATAAAGAAATGATACTTAGGTGAAATGATGACAGATCTAACTCCAATGGAAGAAATGATAGTAAAGGCCATGCAGGAGCTTGGTGCTACAAAGGACAGTGTAATCAAGACAGCTGACGACATAGCCAAGAAGTGCAACAGACCAAAGGGTATGGTTAATAACAACCTTGTAACTCTTGTCCAGAAAGGGGTTATAAAAAGAGTGGCAAGGGAGAAGGCATCAGGATATTACATACTTTCAACGCAGTGAAAGAGCATGGAAGAGGAAGGGGACTACATAGATTTCATGGCGAAATACAAAGAATGGATATCCATAAAACGGCTTGCCGTGTGGCCTGACACAAAACCAGAGGAGATAAGTTTTCATATGGCTGGAATCAGCGGAGTTATAGACAGCAAGGCACCGATTTTCCTTGGAATAGATACACAGAAACTAGAAGCTTTGGCAGCAAAAATGACTGAAGGAAGAAAAAAAGGATACGAATCTCTTTCTGAGGTCATCTCGCTTCTTGGCACAAAAGAAGTGAAAGGCACAATTTCTGATTCATGCGGAGAGAGGAAGGAAATCTCCAAGCTGGCCGAGGCCTGCCTTCTCGGAAAAATACTAAAGAATATGGGGATGTACTCATCCATAACGCAAGAGGCAATGACCAAGATCTTCCCTGACCTTAAGATAAAGAAGCCTCTCGGAAGAATAAAAAAGAGCGAGGCCTGAAAGTTAAAAGTACCGCCCTATGGCAGAAATTGGGCAATAATTAAATTGTAAATTAGAACCTTAGAACCTCGGCTTGATTGGCTCAGGAACTCCCCTGCCATTAACGAATACACTCTCCCATGTGCCGTCAGGATGCCTTCTTACAATGTTAAAACCTTTCGGAAGCCTTCCACCAAGCAAAACCTTATTCTGCTCTGTAAGATCTTCAGTAGTTATTGTTCGCTCAGCATCTCCCAGTATCAATTTGGAATGCAGGCTTACATAGGCTGCCGGAGTGAGCTCAATGCCATCAGCCTCCAATTCTGTTGATATTATTATATGCTCTCTTGATTTCTGGCTGGCTTTTATATCGGTCATTAAAGCTTTTGCAACAAGCCCGCTTCCGTAGAAAACAAGGACCGCTGGCTTGTTTATCACAAGTTCTCCAAAATGGTGCTGGTCGCTCACTTTTCTTAGCAGGCTTGCCAATGCTACTGGCAGAGATGTAGTGTATGAATTTCCTATATTTGACGGAAGGTTTAGCGCATCATCAATATGCAGCCTGCTCAAAAATGAGGTGAATTCTGGCTGCTTCATCACCTTTTTGATCCATTTAAGCTCCTCCTTTATGTCTTTATCGCTCTCCAAATAAGATATTACCTTGTTTTCAGCATCTCCCTCGAATAAAGATAATTTCTCAGTTATCAAATCTGTAAGCCTTTTTCCTTGAAGCGGGTCCTCCCCCACATCCCCTCTTTTCTGCATTTGCTCGTAAAGCTTTGGATTAAACATTTTCATATAGTGGATAAAAAGATACCCTGCACCCTCCTTTGCTTGTTTTGGGTATGGCACGTGGCTTATGAATGCATACAGGTCGGCAAAAGATAAGCCCTCGTATTTTTCATTTATTTTTTTCAGGACAGAGCTCATAATTCCTGAAATCATATCTCCTATAGGCTTTGGCACTATCCTGCTTTCCATTAGAGATTGGCTAATGGGTGCTCTTGCAGAATATGCGGCTTCAAGGTTTTCAACCGCCTTTGCAACTGCATAAACGTAGCCTATATTGGAAGCCTCCCCATGAACTATCGGGGTGCAATCTCCGAATTTGGTGAAATCAGAGAGAGGCATGCTAAACCTCCCATACCCTCTGTTATATTTTATGTCTACAAGCTCTGGATCCTTAGTGATCCACATTAAAGCCGCTGCAGCCCCTTGCGTTTTCTCAGCATTTTTTGCTCTTCTTGGATTGTAGACTGCAGTATCAGCGGTTATAACAACTGCGGATTCGTTGCGGCCAAATGAGGATGCTGTATACACGGAATCAACCGCATCTGATAAGCTAAGGCCTCCTCCCGCGCAGGCAAATGTGACCTGCTTTATCTCTATATTCTTAAGCGCTTGCGCATATTTTTTGTATCTTTCAATATCCTCATTCAAAAGCCTTGACAACGCCATTCCTAGTGCTGGAGCTGCCTCTGGCCTGCTATAATCGTCATTGCTCTCAGTTCCAAAGTATATGCTCTTCGGCATCTCAGCAAAGAACTTTTTCTCCATATCCGGCCATGCAGAAACCCTTTTTATGAACAGGTATATGGCATCGGCCACCATTGTCACATTGCTTTGGGAGAGAGTAGGGAGCCTTTGTTTTTGAACTCCAAAATGCTCTATTTTGCTTACCTCCTCTCCTGTAACCTCCGATAGGCCTTTTGATGATATGTATGTGGAAGGAGTCGATATCACTATCATATTTATTCCGATATGAACCTTCCTTCTTTCAGAAGCTTCAACAGAGCTATTCTTTGTTGCCATAAAATTATCTTGAATGATTTAGAAAGCAGTTTATTAAATGACGCATTCTAGTTAGACTATTAACGAACTTATAGGCAAGCGCATGCCAAGCGCTTCCGGTGTGATAGCAACCCTTACGGCAAAGGCATATCCATGCAAACAATCCAATTTTGCATTGTTACTGCTCTACTCGTAATTAATACCATAGGTATTTAAACTCTACTATCCCAGTTTGAAATATTAATTCATATGATGATTAAAATGGTGTATGCAATGGGAGGAGAAGGAAATTAACCGGTCTATTTTAATACGATATTCATAGCCTAGAGTATCTGCTATTCTAGGTATTTTTATTCTTGTAATCTTTTATATAGGTGCGTCTTTTTAACATCTATTTTTCTATAGCCCAGCTCACCTACTATAATATTCGAAACCATAGAAGTTCTAATCTTTGTCCCTTTCGCTGCATGTAATAGCTCTGATTCTAACTTTTCCAAATCTCCCTCTTTATATAAAGGCGCAATCACTATCAGCCCATAAGGTGAACCTATGTCACCAGAAAATATAAATCTATTAAGGGGAGTATCTTCCTCCGCAAGCCTGTATTTTAAGTATTCTTTTTTACTGTTGTTAAATTTACTAATTTCCATTTGTTCTAGAATAAATACAGCCGTGCCTTTGATTGGGGGCTTGGCCATTGTTATGGTGGCATTTCTAATACTTTCATTATCAAGTAACTGGTTGTATGTGTATCTAGCCGAGTCTTTTTTAAGTCCATATTTCTTATCTATTAAATTAAAAGGAACTTTGCTATTCTGATTAAGTTCTCGCAAAGTTGCATACTCCCTGAAAAAGAATTGTTCTGGTCTTTTTCTCTGAGCGTTATCTCGCTCTCTCCTCCAAATGCGCTCCTCCATCAAATCAAAGAATTTATCTCTAAAAGGTATAAATCCATATGATTGCGAATGGTAAGTCACATGCCACTCCGCTTTATAATTTGCTAATAGTTCATCGGATCTCAGTTTGTAGACTATTCCTTCAGCTTCAAGCGGTCCTTGTGCAAACATAAAGATAAAAAGGTCATAAGCCCCTCTAGTTGAAAGAACTAATCTTATTCTAGGGTCACCCTCTAAGAGTTTCTTAATCTCAAGAAAGTTGGGTTTCTCTTCAATGAATCTTGCCATTGCTATGAACTGATAATGGTGAAATTGTTCCAGAGTCATATCTATAGTATATTTGATTCCAAACTTTTCTTCCAAATTTCTTATATGATTAGCAATGGCCGATTCCGAAACTCCTAATTTTTTGCTTATATTCGATGTGCTCTCTCTAGCATTCCCGCTTAATTCCGTAAGTATTCCACTGTCAATCCCAGTGTCTGTTATTATACTCTCCCGGTCTTCTTCTATTGCAGACCACGAGATCTTGCCGCCATAAGATTCAATTATTGCCTTTGCCTCTTCAAGGCGTTTTTCTCCCTTAGTAGCTGCTTTCTTTACAAAAGCTCCCTCTCTCGTTATTTTCCCTATATACTCCGATTCCGTTTTCCTTTTCTTTGTGGCTTTATCGTAGAGACTTTTATGTCTATAAACGTAATAATTTCCATTTATGAATTCAAGTGCGATATAAAAATCATACTCCTCTCTTAGTTTCAAGTATGTCCTCTCTATCGCATCCGATATTTTCATAATAAGATATTAGCATTCACTATATTTATACATTTCCATTTTTAATGCTAAATTTACGCTATATATAGCATATACAAGTATGTATATTTTGGAAAATCGTACGTATACTTTCTTAAAAATGATTTAGTTTCAATAAACTACCTCTACTAATCCATATATACTCCAAACTTCATAATTATATGAGGGTGAAGAAGGTGAGTAGTATGAACGGAGGAAATAATTTTTCTAAATATGGTAGGAATACCAACCCATTCTCAATCTATCCCAATCCTCTGTTATGCCCGATTCACCCCTTTAAGATCAATAGGTGGGGCAATGAAAATACTCAATAGTACAAAATCTGTGGCATCAGGCAAGAAGGATAAATGCGCATACAAGTGCTGGATGTGCGGTAAAGGGCATAATAATTCAATAGCATTCCTTTGGCATATAAGCGCGTGCGAATTGGAGACTACCGGAAAATCAGAACTATTGGTCAGGGAGAAAATGGTCTTGTCAAACACAAATGCGATAGCCGGGATTTGAACCCGGGTTACTGCCTTGGCAAGGCAATGTCCTACCAGGCTAGACTACTATCGCACACATCAGGATTGCACATTATAATCTAAAAACCTTTACAGATTAGAATAAGTTAATTCAAGGAAGGGCAAAACTGCGGAAGCAATGGGTTTATTCTATTACAAGAGTGCCGGCTTTCTGAAGTTTTGAAAGAAGTTCTCTATTGTCATTTTCTGCTGCCATTACTTTTTTCGTTTTTCCGCACTTAAGGCATTCATGTACTATCGTAAAGTTGCCTCCTCTATCATATAACGATGACTTTGGCTTCATAAGCCCTTTGCATTCGTCAGCCCTGTCTCCCGGATTGATGTCTACATGGTTGCTCCAAAGGCACTCTGGGCAATGGTTAGTGTAACCCGTTCCCTTCACAACATTTCCGCAAAATCCGCATTCGAAATCCTCAATCACTCTTTTGAAATTGGATTCTCCATTTAACTTTCCTGGTTTTCTAACGATGAAATCACCATCTTTAGATTTTGTTAGTATATTAAGATATTTATATGTTTTTGGAGCAGCATTCGTCTGCAAAAGATGTTTTTGTTATTTTTAATAGATATCCAAATATGATGCCGCAAGCAGGATTTGAACCTGCGACATTCCGGTCTTCAGCCGGACGCTCTCCCACTGAGCTATTGCGGCGCAAGAGAGTATTAATTGTTGGTATATAAATTATTATTGTTGCAGAAACTCTATAAAGATTCAATTCAAACCTATTCTATGGCAACTTGGGAAGAACTCGGAAATGCAGCAAAAATGCTAAACCTGAACAGAATCGAGCCAAGGGATTACCAGATAAATATAGCAAAAAGCATATTGACCGGGCATAATAGCCTGGTTGTGCTGCCCACCGGCCTAGGCAAGACCTTGATAGCCGTAATAGCTATTGCAGAAACTCTCTCTAAAGGCAAGAAAGCCATATTACTGGCCCCAACAAAGCCTCTTAGCGAACAGCATTACCAATCCCTGAGCGGGCTGCTTAACATAGAAAAGGATAAGATCTTGCTGCTTACTGGAAGTTTAGGAGTCAAGATGCGCTCCCAGATGGAGGCTGATGCTAAAGTCATAGTCGCAACTCCTCAAACCCTATCAAATGACCTCAGAATGGGAAGGATGAAGATAGAGGATTTCGGGATTGTTATATTCGACGAGTGCCACAGGGCGGTCGGCCGATATGCCTACACATACATAGCTGACGAATGCAACCTCCACAGTGTACAGCTTGTGGGGCTTACTGCATCTCCAGGCAGCAATAAAAAAAGAATAAATGCGCTAATATCTGCGCTTGGAATAGACAATATCGAAATGAGAAAGTCCACAGACTATGATGTGGCCCAATATGTTATGGACAAATCAACAACCGCGATATACGTCCAGAAAGACGCGCTAATGACAGAGATGCTCTCCTCATTAAAAGCGATCATAGACGAGCATCTATCAAAACTGAACAAGCACGGGCTGAGCCAGTTCAGCTCATACGATAACGTGCCAAAAGGCAGAATCCTCCAGATAGGAGATAACATAAGCAAGCTCCAATCTTCAAACTACAAATACATGGCAATGTTCAATTACGTATACCTGCTTAACCTTTCACATGCATACGATCTTCTCAGCACGGAAGGCTTTTACTCTTTCTATAGTTACATGGATTCTCTCAAGCAGAGAGATGTGAAGAGCAGGGCCCTGCTCAGCATACTAGGCAATGAAACTGTGATTAAGCTTATGGAGAGGGCAAAAGAGGCATTGGACAACGGGATAGAGCACCCCAAAATCTTCAAGATAATAGAGCTGATAATAAACGAATTAAAGGGAAAAACAGTGATAATATTTGCTCAGTACAGGTCCACAATAAAAAAAATAGTAGAGCTGCTTAATCAATACGGTATAAGCGCAAAGGCATTCGTAGGCAAGAAAGAGGGCGTAACCCATGAAGGGCAGAAGGCAGTGATAGAGAGCTTCAGAAGAGGAGAATTCAGCGCCTTGGTTGCCACATCAATTGGCGAGGAGGGGCTCGATATACCCTCTGTAGACGCCGTAATATTCTACGAGCCAATACCGAATGAGATAAGGAATATACAAAGGAGAGGAAGGGCTGGAAGGATAAAATACGGAGAGGTTTATATTCTTATTACCAGGGGGACTAAGGATGAAATATATTTTATGATATCCAGGACCAGGGAGAAACGGATGTACGAGCTTTTAACAGAGGCTGTAGAGTCTGCAAGGTCCAGGATGAATAACAGGCAGTCAAGGCTACGCCCGTAACCGCATTCACGCTCGGGTATGCGCTGCGGTAAATTAAAAAGGTTATCAACTCTTGGCTAAAATATATTCTCTTATAGAAAAACTGCAGCTTCGAAGGTCTTCGTCTTAGGGGTCTGCACGCTATGAAACTTTAGCGTTCCCTCCAAATAGTCAGGTATTTGGCTACAAAGAAAAATATGATTGTTTCAGCCACTAATATGTAAAGCATATACCACAATGTTGGCGCAAGCCCGAAGAAGCCCTGCATAAGGACGGCAGCAGGAGTTGTAGGTGATATTGACAATATTAGCAGCACAAAATGCGGCAGGTATTTGTAAGGATAGAATGTTGGAGGGAAAACCATCATTACAAGAGAAAGCATCCCTGTTATCGCCCATACAAACCTCTGATGCTTTACAAGACTTGTAAGAACAAATCCCAACGATGCAGTAGAGAGCAATACAAGCACAGAAACCAAAATCGACATCACAAATGCGTATGGAGTTAATATTCCAAATAAGATGTCTAGTATGAAGTAGATAAATATTGCAGGGAGCGACCAGAAAAGATCGGCAAGCATCACTCCCAGCATATAGTCTATTGGGGAGGCTTTTGAAGTCACTATAAGGTCTTTATACATGTATTCGAATTTGAACATTCCAAGATCTGCCATTGTGGTTATCCCATTTGTTGCCACTACAGATACGAGGCCTCCGACTAATGCATAAGGCAGCAGTGCCCCATCCGAAAGCACCCCTACTATGAAAAGAAGGGAGAGCGGGAATCCCATTGATGATATCATGTACATCCATGTGGATTTTAGTGAGCCGGCTCCTGTAAGCCACGAATGCGCAGCTATAAATTTAAGATTCAAGATTAACACCCCTTCTTATAAACAAGTCATCAAGCGTAACTGGTTTTATTATGTCCTCTTTACCTACAAAAGAGTTCGCCTCCGCCTTTTTTACATAAGATATCCAAGTATTCCCTACTTTATACGATTTATGCCTCTTCTTCTGGCTCTCAATCCTAACCAACCCTGAGAACGGCTTAAGCAGCTGTTTAACATTCCCCTGCGCTATGATCTTCCCGGATTCTATCATAAGTACATCATCAGACAGGGCCTGCGCCTCCTCCATATAATGCGTAGTCAAGATTACCTGGCCCTTAATCGCTTTTATCGCAGCCCATACTTCCACCCTGGAGAAAGGGTCAAGGCCTGTAGTTGGCTCATCCAGGAATACCACTTCTGCATCTGCGGCGATCGCCATTGCTACAAAGACCTTCCTTTTCATACCTCCAGAAAGTTCATATGCCAATTTATTGCGCGCATCCCAGAGCCCCACCTTTTTCAAAGCATCTTCAGCCGCCTTTTTAGATTCATGCAGCCAAACCCCTCGCGCTGAAAGATAGAGCCTTACCGCATCAAATGGCGTAATATAATCGATTGGTTTTGCTTCTTGCGGTATGCTAACCGCAATTTTCCTGACTTGATTTGGATTTTCAACCACATCTATTCCATTAACAAAAGCGCTGCCTGAGGTTGGGGCAAGCTGCGTTGAAAGTATCTTGATGAGAGTTGTTTTTCCAGCCCCGTTTCTGCCTATAACCGATGTTATTTTTTTATCCAGCTTAAAGCTCACGTTCTTAAGGGCAATCGTCTTGTCGCTGTATCTTTTTGTAAGCTTATTTACCTTAATCATGTTCTACACTATATTTTTACTTTTATGTGGCAGCCTCACACCAACAAAAGTGTGGGACTCAAAGCTCTCTTTTTTAAATTTTTTATTTGGTTTTGCATTTTTACGCTTTACTTAGTAACCTGCCATTAAATGTGGTAAATTCTGTTGGAGAATTGCTTATCAAGAAAGGCCGTTAATGATCTCCGCAGTCTTCCTAATCCTTCCTATTCTTTTGAATGCAATATCCAGGGCCGCGTTGTGCATCTCAGCTGACATAGATGACATTGCATCTTCTGCAAATATCTGCTGGAAGCCATATTCGTATGCAAACCTAGCAGTACTCTCAACTCCGTGGTTTGTTGATATTCCGCACAGCACAATGGTATCAATACCGCGCCTTCGAAGCTGCAGTTCCAAATCCGTGCCGTAAAACGCACCCCACTGCTTTTTGGTTATTATTATGTCCCCCTCTTTCGGACCTATTTGAGGTACGAAATCAGCCCAATCCTTTGGCATGGCGGTCTGCGTCCCCCATCCCTGATCGTCAGCAATAACATTGAGTCTATCGGCACCATTGGGCATCACATGCACCAAAAAAACAGGCATTCCTTTCTGCCTGAATGCATCCGCAAGTTTTGCTGCGTTTCCTATTACCTCATCCAAAGCATGCGGGGCAAGTGCCCTTCCGAAAGATGCTATGCCTTTCTGCAAGTCTATTATAACCAGCCCTGTCTTTTTGTTATCTATTTTTAGTTCCATTAAATTACCTACAAATATGCTACGCTAACTCTCTGTAGAGTTCTATATTCTATTGCTCTGCCCATCAGCCCAGAGAATTTTTCATCGGAACCTTTGTAATTCTCGATTCTCTTGTTTATTATATTGAAAGATATTTATTATAAACTCTTCCCAGGTAATTATGGGTATCTCACAATGCTTCTTTATCATCGCAGTAAATTGTAGTTAAAAGAGTCTTACGAATTTCTGAGCAAAGCGATGCAACCCCGTCTATTAAATACCTTTATGGAATATTATTAATGTGGTATCTTGACCAGATACACAAAAGGCGCCAGAAGCGAAAGGGAACTCTTGTCATTGCTCTATGCTAAAGGATACTCTGTAGTGAGGTCAGCCGGCAGCGGAGTAAACTCCATAAGCCCGGACATAATTGCGATAAAGGATGGGAAGGGGCTTGCTTTCGAATGCAAAGCATGGAATAGCACAAGCATATCAATAGACCCTGAGAAATATCAATCATTATTTACATGGATGACAAATACGAAGATGGACACTTTCATAGCATGGAGGATGAATGGTGAAGGATGGTTTTTCATAAAGCTGGCAGAGATGCCAAAAGCTGAAAAGAACTATACCATAACAATGAAAGATGCAAAAAGGCTTGACAGGCGGATAGACGAGATCATAAAATAGCATAAAGCGACGACTGCCGATTTAACAGATAAGGTATATATAGCTTTTCAGCAAATAATAGGTAACTAAGAGTTTAGGATTGGAAGTGTTATTAATGTTAAATAATTATAGATTGCGTCACATAGTGTTTCACAGAGATACGCGCAGCGTAGCAGAACTTTCATAAACAAGCAATATCTTCTCCTGAACTTTTAGCCATAGAGTGATAAATATGGCAAAGTCATACATAGACATAGTAAAATACATGGTAGAGGCAAGGTTTGAGATTTCAGGCTCTGTTGAAAAGCCTGACATAATAGGGGCGATATTCGGGCAGACAGAAGGGCTTCTTGGAGGGGATCTTGATCTTAGGGAGCTCCAGAAGAATGGAAAAATAGGCAGGATAGAGATTGACAGCTCTACCTCTGGAAATAAAACATTTGGAAAGGTGTTTCTTCCATCATCATTGCCAAGGGTAGAAACATGCATATTGGCTGCCGCCATAGAATCTGTAGACAGGGTGGGGCCGTTTGAGACAAATATGAAGATAATGAAGATAGAGGATACAAGAAGCGAAAAGAGGAAGAAAATAATAACAAGGGCAAAAGAGCTGGTTAAAAACCTGCTCACCACAGAAATACCCGACAGCAGGGAGATAAGCGATCTTGTTGAGGCAGATGTAAAATCAAGCACCGTAGGAACATATGGCGCAGAAGCATTGCCTGCAGGCCCTGATATAGACAAAGAAGAGAATGTAATCCTGGTTGAAGGCAGGGCTGACGTTATAAACCTTCTAAGGAACGACATAGCAAACTGCATAGCCGTAGGAGGCGCAGCTGGCACCATTCCCCATACGATAATAAACCTCTGTTCAGCAAAGGAGGCTACCTTGTTCGTGGACGGCGACAGGGGAGGGGACATGATCATAAAGAACATAACCAGCATGGCTGACGTAGATTTCATAGCAAAAGCACCTGACGGGAAAGAGGTGGAGGAGCTAACAAGAAAAGAGATAATAAAGTCATTGAGGGCCAGGGTTCCAACCGAGCAAATCTTGGCCATGAACAAGCAGAGGCAGGACAAGTATGAAGCATCGCATAGCAGGCACATGCAGCAGAGATTTACCCACAGGCCTCAGCAAGACGAGCAAGTAAAAGAGGTACTCAGCCCGTCTCAAATAACCTCCAACCTTCAAAAGGGGAGAGGAAATGATATCGAAGCCGAGCAGCCCCAGCAGTTCCAGGAGACTGCAAACTCCCGCCCAAACCTGGGAATAAAAGACATAAACGACATGCGCGATGAGAACGAGGGCATCGATGCGATACCAAGCATAGAAATGCAATCCGGAGAGGCAAGACAAGCCATTGAAAATAAAAAATACACAGAATCACTTTCTGAGCTTCACAACACTTTAAGGGGAAGGCTCTACTCCCATGATGGTTCACTCTTGGAAGAAGTGCCTATACGGGAGCTGATACAGAGAGTGCAATCCGCCCAGGGGGTCTCTGCGGTGGTTTTTGACGGGATAATAACGCAGAGGCTTGTAGATATAGCGCATGCGAAAGGCGTGAAGGAGCTATACGGGATAAAAGCCAGCCAAGTTACTAGAAAGTACCCAGAGATGGAGATACACACCTCAGAAAAATAGGCCCAGACGAATGCGGCGGACCACGCAACAAAAATTTTATGATGAGGTTCGCGCATTCATAAAGCGTGTAATTTTGGCGCCTGATAAAAACTTATTTTAGAAGCCTTTTTATATGCTAATATAGTTTAAATTTAAAATAGTTTAATTTAAATAGTGTTTTTTTGCAAGATCCACATGACTTTATGACAAAGGAAATGCGCCGCACAATATTGAAGATTAGGATACTTATGAGAATAAAGAAAAAGAAAACCTATGCATACGCGATATTAAAGGAGTTTGGAGTAGGAAGCTTTGCAAGTTTCATAGGGCCAAAAATAAAGAACGACATATACAACTCCCTCTCTGCGCTAGAAAAATCCGGATACATAAAGCATTCTGTAAAAGTTACCAGTACTGGAATCAAAAAATATTACAGCATAACCAGCAAGGGAATAAAGGCATCCAAGACCCTGAAGAAGGCTTTTGAGGAGTCTATGGAATATGCAATGAAAATATTGGGGTAGAAGAATGGCTGATGTAATAAGAGTAGAAAACTTGGTCAAGAGATTCGGAGACTTTACCGCAGTTAACGGAATCAACATAAGTGTCAAAGAGGGGGAGATATTCGGGCTTTTAGGGCCGAATGGAGCTGGAAAAACAACAACAATAAACATGCTCCTCACCCTCCTTACTCCCACTTCTGGTAAGATCATAGTCGCAGGAATGGACCTTGCAAAAGAGCACGCAAAAGCAAAAAGGCTTATGGGGCTAATGACACAGGAAACTGTTGTCGAAGCCGATTTGACAGCAAGGGAAAACCTTGATATCTTTGCAAGGCTTTATCACATACCTCCGGCAAAAGCGAAAAAAAAGATAGAGGAGGCATTGGAAGAGGCTGACCTTGTGAAATTTGCTGATGCAAAATCTGGCACTCTTTCAGGAGGAATGCAGAGAAGGCTCGGCCTTGTAAAAGCGATGCTTCAGGAGCCTAAAATACTTGTCCTGGACGAGCCCACAACCGGCTTGGACGTGCAGAACAGGTCTTCCATGTGGGCAAGGATAAAGCAGCTTAACTCTAACGGAACTACGATAATACTTACAACTCAGTATCTTGAGGAGGCAGACCAGTTGTGCGACAGGCTCGCGATAATAGACCATGGAAAAGTAATCGCGCTAGGCACTCCTTCAGAAATAAAAAGGATAGTAGGAAAAGGAAGGATACTTGAAATTATAACAGGGCAGAACGAGACGCAAAAGGTTGCAATGCTGCTTAAATCCAAATTCGGCCTAGCCCCTGAAATAAAAGGAGACAGGGTTACTGCAGTGCTTGAAAACGGCAAAGAGGCGGACTTTACAAAAATATCTGCCAATATAGATAAGGAGAAGTTAACCGTAATCTCTATAGGAATGCACCTTCCAACACTTGATGATGTTTTCATAAAGCTAACAGGCGCAGGTCTGCGCGACAGTTCTGGAGACATGAAGGGGGGCAGGGGATCGCTGGGTGTTCATAGATGAGTTTAATAGAAGATTCATTGACAATCTGCATGAGAGAGATCCTTATATTCAAGGCCAACCTCCGCACAAACTTTTTAAGGACCGCAATCTTTCCATTAGTCATACTCATCTTCTTCAGCTTCCTTGGAGCTTCCATAAACAACATACCCGTTGCTGTTGTAAACTACGCAAATAATCAGCAGGCGCAAGAGTTTATAGCATCCCTCAGCTCCCAAAATATAATAAACGCCTATACATACTCAAGCCAGGCCCAAGCCCTAAGCGCCCTTTCAGCAGGGCATGTCAATTTTGTGCTCGTCATAATGCCAAACTTTCCAAATTCCGGCACAAGCCCTACAGTGCAGGTCTATTATGATAATGTCCAATACAGCGTTACAGCGTCAATCCTGCCTGTGATCCAGCAGGATGCCATAAGGTTTACTAATCCCGGAAACTTCCAGGCGCAAGAATACCTGCCTTCTTCAGCATCCGGAGCAGCAACCCCTTACGTGTCTACTCCAGTTACCGGAGCAAACGGGAACTATGAAGACTTCCTTTTTTCAGGAGTAATCGGGATGATAATAGTTTTCGGGGCAATATTCAGCGGCGGAATTGCAATAATAACCGATAGGCTTGGCGGGAACATAAAGTCATTTTTGATAACTCCTATAAACAAATCTGCGATACTCCTCGGAAGGGTGATCTCGGGTGCGATTCAATCTGTATTCTCAGTAATAGTCGTTGTGATTATAGGGCTTATTCTCGGCTCTACAATAGCTATGGGATTAATCGGAATATTCTGGATAGTTATATTGGGAATGCTGCTTGCGATATGCATGACCTCTATAGCTGCGATAGTTGCCTCAAGGATGAAGAATCTGCAAGCTTATACAATCTTCGGGCAAGCGATAGGTCTGCCTCTATGGTTTATATCAGGAGGAATATTCCCCATAACTAGCTTCCCGCCAATATTGCAGGCAATTAGCGTGTTTGATCCCATGACATACGCGTTAAACGGATTCCGCTATGTGGTCCTGCAGGGCATCTATCCTGCAGCAAGCATAATTACAGATGTAAGCGTACTGGGCATCTTCTGCATAGTTACCACATTGATAAGCATACTGCTATTCAAAAGCACAATAGATTAAGATAAAAATAGGTGAAATAATGAAAGAAAACAAAAAATTGCTTGGATTGGCAATCATGGCGTCCCTGCTGTTTGCAGCAGGAATTTTTCAGGCGCAGAGCATATCTGGCGCAAGCGATGCAACCTCTGCACTCTCCCTGATGAATTTAAAGGTCTCCCCTGCTCCTGTAGTTGCAGGAGACAACATCACGGTCTCGTTCCAGCTCTTTAACTCATACAGCCAATCCTTAAGCCAAGTAAACCTCCAGCTTCAGGCAGAGAATCCAATAATAAACATATCCCCTAGCTACAGCTATTTGATAAATAACATAGGAACCGGGGAATACGGAGGTCTAAGCTATGATTATTTTACCTACAAGTTAAAGGTTCCATCAACGCTACAGTCGGGCGAGTATACTTTGGACGTAGTAGCCCAGTACCAGACTAGCGATGGCACTGGGAGCGGAACAGAGATAGCTGCGCAGTCTGTAATACCAATAAACATATACGTATATGGAAAACCGCAGATATCGCTTAACATACTTCCATCATCGCAGATAATACCTGGGAAGGATTTTACAGCAGAGCTAACTGCAGTAAACTCAGGAACAGGCACAGCAAGGAATCTTACAATCCAGATACTTAACGGCACGTCATTCGCCCCAGATGGCCCAAGCGAATTCTCCATGGGTATATTGGCTCCTGGCGCATCAGCAAGCTCTACAGCATCGATATTCACATACAGGAACATAAGCGCAGGAGAGAATTTCCTTAATGCCAAGGTAACATATCTTACAGGAACAGGCAACACTGTAATCACCAGTGCTAATGTGCCTATAAACATACTTGTAAACGCACCGCAGATAGTGGCAAGCGTTGCAGGAGCAAACCCCCCGCAGCTGCTTCCAGGAGGCAATCAGACAGTAAGCGTTCTTATTCAAAACATAGGGACCGGCCTTGCTGAAAACCTGAGCATTAACTTTATCAACGGGAATTATGTGAGTGCGAGTGGAGCCGCATCCTACTTCTTCATAGGCACCCTGCCTGCAGGAGGGGAGGCCACAGAAGAGGTTTTCATAAGCGCAAACCGCAGTGCAAACCAATCTACATACTCTCTGCCTGCAATTGCATCATACCAATACGAAAATTATAATGGAACCATAACCAAGAAAATATACGTGCCAATAAAGGTCCAGAACAGCGCTGTTTTCAATGTGACCTCTGTGAGCAGCCCTGTGCAACTTGGGGTAAATTACAAACCTGTTACTTTCAATGTCAAAAACATAGGGAACGAGGAAGCCACAAGCGTGACATTCAGCCTGCAGACCGTGTACCCTATAACCCCAACAACTCCAGACGCATATGTGCAGTCCCTTGCTCCGGGCCAGTCTGCAAACGTTACATTCTATGTAAACGTGGACTCTAGCGGGAGCGGAGGTGAATATCCAGTTACCTTATACGAGCAGTGGAGACAGCCTGACGGCGCAACAAACCAGCAGTATTATGGCTCAAACAACTATTTCATAAGCGTTTCTGGCGGAGGCGGAGGAGGAATATATGAAATCATCGCAGCAGCTGTTGTAATAATTGTGGCTGGGGCATTCGTCTACAAGAAAAGGATAAAGCCAAGAATGGAAGGAAAGAAGGCAAGAAAGGCATAAATTCAATTGAGTAGAGAGATATGTGATAAAATGGGACTGCTCTACGAAAAGCTGATAGATGCAGCAATGCGCAGGTATGGCGTGCCCCAGTGGATAAAGCCCTACATATACAAATACGCAAAAAACAGCAATGTGGCTACGATAAAACAGGCAATAGGGTTTATAAACGTAAGAAGGAGAAAGGGAGAGCTTACAAAGAAGCATGTCATACTTCCAAACGGTACAAAGTTCGATATAGACGCGGTTCTGCACATGCTCAATCAGTTCTACTATGGCATAAGCAGCACAGGCGAGATAGCAAGAAAATGGTCTGCAGACGCTTCAACTACCCTGATCCCAGAGCTTGCATCGCAATTCAGGGAAATAGCGAGTGCAAGGCAGAAACACGCGAAAGCGTTAAGGAATATGATTGAAGGCCTTGGGGGAAAAATATGCGCGCCAACTGCACAGATAAAAAAAGTTTTTGACAGGGTGGATCTTATAGAAGAGCCAATAAAGAGGGCCCTTGCTCTAGAAATAATAATCAGGGACGCGTATTCGAGGCCGTTTGGATTTATTTTTTACAAAGTTTTTTATCCTGTTTCTCCAGAGTTCATGAGGTCTTTGGGCAAAGTGTTCTCGATAAAATCTTCAAACGATGTATGGATAGAGAGATTCATATCCGAGAGGTTAAGGCGCGGGGAGATCACTGCAGAAGAGATAATGGACCTGTCAACAGACCTTCTCCGGCTAATATACATATCAATAGAGTCGGAAATATATCTCGCAAAAAGGGCTGGGATCGAACCTGAGGCACAGCTTCTCCGTGACATCTCCATCGCATATCCTCTGCATACGATTCAGGGAATGGGCGTGGGTATAGACATAAACGAGGAAGTGAAAAAGATAGTAAATAAGAAATAATGCAAATCTTTTTATAGTCAAGGCAGCAATAAGTATCAAGCAATTTAACTATAGATTCTATTCAGACCAATTAACAATAGCAAGGTGTAAAAATGGCATCAGAGCAAAATCTCGGCATGGAAGAGGCGCAGGAAAGCAATACAGTATACATAGGCAAAAAGCCGCTTATGAATTATGTTCTTGCAGTGGTTACGCAGCTTAACATGAATAAAAGCCCTGTAGTGATAAAGGCAAGGGGGAAATCAATATCAAAAGCTGTTGACGTGGCTGATATAGTCAGGAAGAGATTCGTTACAAATGTGAAAGACCCTAGCGATAAGTTCATAGTGATTGGATCGGAAGAGTTGACCAACGAGGATGGTACAAAATCAAAAGTTAGCTTCATACAGATAAATGCAACAAATTCAGCAGCTCCGCAGCATTCAGATCCTGCAAATGCGAAGAGCGAGGATAGGACTATATACATAGGCAAAAAGCCTACCATGAATTATGTTCTTGCTGTTGTTACACAGATAAATTCAGGTCTCTCAAATGTGATAATAAAGGCAAGGGGCAATGCAATATCAAAAGCTGTTGACGTAATTGAAATAGCAAGGAGCAGGTTTATACCAGGGCTTAAGGACCCCAGCGGCGATACTATCCAGATAAAATCCGAGGAAGTTGCAAACGAGGACGGAACCAAATCGAAAGTAAGCTCTGTGAGGATACAGATATCCAAAGCCTGACTTAGGATAGCTATATATTTATTATCTGCCTCTAGATATCTGCCCGGTGTTAATTGTGATGCGCACTCATTATGTCTCTGAGATAGGCCCGGAATTGGCTGGCAGAGAAGTCGTGCTTGCCGGATGGGTTCATGAGGTGCGCGAAACCAGCAAGATAACCTTCCTTATCTTGAGGGATATAACCGGAACCATACAGATAATAGGCAAAGAGGGAGAAGTTGGCCCTTCGATAATAAAAGCCCTTTCGCTTCCTAAAGAGAGTGTAATTATTATAAAAGGAAAGGTAAAAGCCAGCAAGGAAGCAAAGAAAGGGGTTGAGATAATTCCTGATGAGATATCCAATCTCAATCCATTGTCTTCCAGCATTCCATTTGAAGTAACTGGGAAAGTGCCAGCCGAAATCGACGTGAGGCTGAACAACAGGCATATAGACATGCGTAGAAAAGAGACGCTTGCAATCTTCAAGATAGAATCTACGGTCCTGAATGCATTTGCATCTTTTTTCTCTAAAAAAGGATTTATGCAGATAAGGACGCCATCAATAATATCTGAGGCGAGCGAAGGGGGCGCTGACCTGTTCTCGGTAAAATACTTTGAGCGCGAAGCATACCTTGCGCAGTCCCCGCAGCTCTACAAGCAGCTTGCCATAATCGGCGGCTTCGACAGAGTCTTCATGATAACCCCGGTATTCAGGGCTGAGAAATCCAATACAGTATACCATACAACAGAGTGCACCCAGATGGATATAGAGATGGGATTTGCAGATCACAACGATGCAATTAAGCATCTTTCATCATGTTTTACCGCAGTTCTCAAAGAGGTAAAGAAAAGGAATAAGGGAGAGCTGGAAGTACTCGGCCTTGAGCTTGAAGTGCCAAAAGTTAAAACTGTAACTTATTCTAATGTAATCAAAAGGCTGAAGGAAAAAGGGCATCTCATCGCACATGGGGATGATTTCTCAAAAGAGCATGAAAAGGCGATACAGCAGGAGTTTGGCAACGCAGTAATAATAAAAGATTATCCTACTCAGGTCAGGGCGTTTTACTCTATGCCTAAGGAGAAAGATCCGAAGCTATGCAATAGCTTTGACCTTATATACAATGGATTTGAAATATCGAGCGGCGCCCAGAGAATACACAAAGCAGACCTTCTTGCAGATGCGATTAAAAATAAAGGGCTGGATCCCTCAAAATTTGAGTTCTATATAAATGCATTTAGGACAGGTGCGCCTCCACACGCTGGATGGAGCATAGGCCTGGAGAGGTTTGTGATGTGCATTACCAAGTCCACAAATATACGCGAGGCATCTCTTTTCCCAAGAGACAGAAAACGCCTTACACCATAAGGATAATATGGCAATATACAGCATAACGCACATAAAAGACATAGATGGAATGGCAAGCTCTGCCCTTCTGATGAAAAATTTCGGCATCAAGCCGAACAATATTTTTTTCTTCGATTATTCAGATCAGATATTCTCTGAGATGAAAAAAGAGATTATTTCAAGAAAACCAAAAAAATCCCTTTTCATATTTTCTGATGTAGGGATGAATTTATCGCTAGTTAAAAAATCCGAAAAGCTGGCCGCCTTTTTGAAAAGAAATGGCAACTCAATAATGTGGCTAGACCATCACGTCTGGAATGACGATTATATAACCACATTATCTAAATATGCTAGCCTGATGATAGTTGGCGAAAACAAATATTGCTGCGGCACCGACATCGTCTACAAGCTTTTATGCAATAAAGATCCAGAATCGAAAAGGCTTGTTGAGCTTACCCACGTATCAGACCTGCATCTCAAGCCTAAAAACAAAGCGCAGCTTAAGATGCTGGAGCGCTATGGGTTTGGCATAAAATACCTAAACATGCAAAAAGCAGAGATTAGGAATGCCAAGCTACGCAGGCTGATATGCCATCTTTCAAAAGGCGAAATAGACAACATTATGATAAGGAAATGCTGCACAACATACAAGAAAATATTAAAAAAGTCATTGAAGATCCTTGATGCTAGTGCACAGGTGATAGAAACAAAGAAAGCAAAAATCGCTCTCGGATTTGCTCCTGAGATTCAGAGCACACTTGCAGCTTATAGGCTAATCCATAAAAAAAGAGCAGATATTGGTGCATACATAAATACAAAAGAAGGATCAGGGGCTTTATCCTGCTCACTCAGGAGCATAGGCAAGACCAACTGCCTTTATATCTCAGAGAGGTTTGGAGGCGGAGGGCATCCGCATGCATGCGCATTTAAAATTCCAAAAAGATATGACATAAGCACTGAAAAAGGAAAGGCTGCATTTATAAAGAAATTTGCAGAGATTGCTGCAAGCTGAATCTATTCTATGAGGCCATAGCCAGCAAGGCGCCATCTTTTAGATGCGTTCCTGAGTACGGCTATCCTGACTCCTTTTTCCGCGCAGACAGGATTTTTAAGCTCTACCTCCAGGCTGCTTTTCTTTATGGCCTTTGCATAGCCTATTACCGTGGCGGTTCCTATGCCCATAAGCAGAAGTTCGTTCTCCTTTATTTTCTGAGAGGGTATGTCTTTCCTTTCAATGGGATAATATGTGACCTTTAGCTTGGCAGAGCTCTCTGGAAGCTTCCCAACGTGGCCAACAAGATTTCCCACAAGGCTGTCAGACTTAGTAAAAGCCGGGTCTATCTCTGTCGATATTCCTATAAGCCCTCCAGGCATCGCCTTTTCCATCATGTCATAGCCGTTGCTTATCCCTGTTATTACTGTGATGATATTCTTGTAGGACTGCTTCTTAGAGCCCGGTTCCTCAAAGTCTGCTCCGGGCCTGAGCTCAATTCTGTCTCCAAGTTTCAGTATTCCTTTCTTCAAAGATCCGCCTATTACCCCTCCTGAAAAATTAGACAGCTTGCTGCCTGGCTTGTTTATGTCAAAAGACCTTACAACATACATGATCGGATCTGCTTCAAGATCTCTTTCGGGTTTAGGAAGCTCTGTTATCATCTCAAGCAATACATCTACATTTACGCCCTGGTTAGTCATGACAGGTATTACCGGAGCATTCTCTATTGAGCTTCCCTTAACAAATTCTTTTATCTGCTTGTAATGCTTTATTGCGCCCTCCTTTCCTACAATATCCACTTTACTCTGGACTATTATCACGTTCTTTATCCCAAGCAGGTTTATTATCATAAGGTGCTCTCTTGTCTGCTGCATTGGGCAAGGCTCGTTTGCAGCTATTACAAAAAGTATTGCATCTATAACGCTTGAGCCTGCTATTGCAGTTGCCATAAGGGTTTCGTGCCCCGGCGCATCGAGCAGAGATATTCTCATAAGAGGTATTGAGGCAGAGCCGCAGTTTTTGCATTTTTCTTCCGTAGTGTATGCTGCAGCCCCTTCGCATTTAGGGCACTTCCTTATTATGGCATCAGCATAGCCCAGTTTAATAGTCATATTCCTCTTAAGGCTTTCACTGTGCTTGTCAGTCCAGATGTGAGTTATGGCTCTTGTCAAAGAGGTCTTGCCGTGGTCTATATGGCCGAGCGTGCCTATGTTCATTATGCTTTGCTTTATATCAGTTGCTTCCAATTTACCACTCATGCGGCAGTCTCAGGGGCCTTTGAACCATCTGCGCCCTTAGGGAAGATTTCAGATGGGTCTTTTGAGCCATATTCAACTATCACAGTATTGAGCTGCTCCACATCTTGGTTTATCGTATTTCCCCTTATCATATTTCTGGTAAATATCCCTTTTGATTTTCCAGACCTGTTAGCGCGCTTAAAGATATGGGTCTTTATGCTCCCCTGTATGCTTTTATGAAGAGGGAATCCACTGTTGTCGCTTCCCCCAGTAATCTTTAATTTATAACCTGCCAATCCTACGATGCTTCCGTCAATAGTATCGCCTATCTTGTAATTAAGTACAAGCCCTACCTTGTCTTTCGGTAGGTCTACCTGCGCACTTCTTCCGCTCTTTGGGTCAGAATAAATTATCTTCATTTAATTACCTTGCAAAACAGGAAAAGTCCGTTTGCTCAGATTTAGTTATGCGCTAAAGTAATAAAAAGGTTTTCTGAATGGCGTAATATGAGTTCGCACGGCAGGTTTCAATTTATTATTCAAATCCTGCGCTTTTTATCTCTTCTGCAGTCTGCGCAGCCTTCTTACTCTCCTTGCCTTTACCCTGTTAAATTTTGATGTTCTCATATTTATCATCTGCATCTCTCTTTTACGAAGAAGCCTTTTATAGCTTTCCTTAAACATGCTTTGTAGTTTGATCAGCTTTTTGTATTATTATTTCAG
>JAKABJ010000004.1 GCA_021801905.1 Microcaldota archaeon
GGCTATCAATCTTTGTAGTTCACTTTCTCGCCTTTTTCTTTTCCTCTTTCAGTACTTCTTCAAGCCTGTCGAATCGCTCGTTCCACATCTTCAAAGTTTTCTCGGTCCATCCCTCCACTTCCACCATCTCATTAGAGTTTATTTCATAGATGCGCTGCTGTGCATGTTTATGTACTATTAGAAGTTTGGCACTAAGAAGTACGCTTAAATGTTGCGATATTGCCTGTGCAGTAATGTCAAATTTCTTTGATATCTCAGTTGCAGAAAGCCGTCCGTTTGCTGCAATAAGCTCGATTATCCTGCGCCTCCTCGGCTCTGCAAGTGCATAGAACGCATCCATGATTATATTATTAAGTAATTACTTTATAAAGTTACTGCTTAAATAATGGAATTGCAGTATTTGCCAGAATATGCTATAAGAGTTCTGATACCTCGATTTATTTGCCGAAAAGAATATCGAAAGCATTCAAGTTGGACAAAGACACAAACAAGATACTTGTTATTGTGGCTGACGGCTCTGATAGCATTCTCCTGATGAAGGATACAAAGGTTGCAGAAATGATTAAGCCACTTGTTTTGTATATGCGCAAGATATTGAGTTCCAAATTAAGTAAATTATCTTAATGGGGTGCAAAATCGGGATTATGTATATAACCCCAAGCACTAAATGGGGAGTCCGAGATTTGAACTCGGATAACCAGCTCCCAAAGCTGGCAGTCTACCAGGTTAGCGTAACTCCCCTTTGATATTACGGACTACTTTTGCACAAAAGTTAATAAATACATTTACAACTACAACTAAATAGATTTGCTGTTTATTTTGGTGCTTTTATGAAGAATATAGACTTGCCTTGGCAGGAGAAATACAGGCCTAAGTCTCTTTCCGAGGTGATAGGCCAGAAGCTGATAGTGAACCGGCTTAGCTCATTTGTTAAGAGAGGCAACTTTCCAAGCATGATATTTGCCGGAAGCGCAGGAATAGGAAAGACATCATGCGCGCTTGCAATGGCGAGAGACCTTTATGGCGATGACACAGAGAGCGCGTTTAGAGAGCTCAATGCTAGCGATGACAGAGGCATAGGGATAATACGGGGGAAAGTAAAGGAATTTGCAAAGACCATATCTATGGCAAAGGTGCCGATAAAGATAATCTTCCTTGACGAGGCAGATTCTTTAACTGCAGAGGCGCAGCATGCGCTCAGGAGGACGATGGAAAGATACTCTTCTGAAACTCGCTTTATACTCAGCGCCAACTATGCAAGCAAGATAATAGAGCCGATACAGAGCAGATGCGTTGTCTTTAGGTTCAAGCCCCTTGGAGAGCCTGAGATGCGCGAATACATAGAAAGAATAGTTAAGGGAGAGGAGCTGGATATTGAAGATAAGGCCATATCTGCGCTTATTTATGTTGGAGAAGGAGATTTGAGAAAAATAACCAACATACTTCAGAGCGCAGCTATGGAGGGAAAAAGCATAAGCGAGAATAGCATCTATCAGATAGCGTCCAGGGCGAGGCCTAAGGAGATTACATCCATGCTTAGATATGCTCTTGGAGGGGAATTTGAAAATGCAAGGAATGAGCTTGACAACCTTATGCTTAACCAGGGCCTAAGCGCTGAAGACATACTCTCGCAATGCTACAAAGAGGTTCAGGGATTGAACGTGGATGAGAGGGCTAAGCTCAAGATAGTGGTCGAGATGGGAGAGTGCAATTTCAGGATAGTTGAGGGGGCTAACGAGCGGATACAGCTTGAGGCCATGCTTGCGGGGATAGCGCTTATTGCAAAAGAAAAATGAGCTGCGGCTTTCGCTTTCGGCACATCATTCTATCTTTAGTTCCATAGGCCCTGCATAGTCAACTTCTGGCGCTTTTATAATGAATGTAACTATATAGCTGTTCGGGTTATCTATCTTAAAAGGCAATTTTGGGTCGGAGTCTATAAGCTCAAATGGCTCTGATATGGTGACTTTCGAGGCATACTCCCCATAGCTCATTGCTTTATACATCTGTATGCTGTTCTTGAATACTCCATTAGGAGGTATGTTTAATATCACACCAGAATTCTCAATCTCTGCTTTCTTGGATTTTGTTGAGAGTATTACTTTGTTTAGCTGCACCTTTATCATGCTTGCTTCCGGGGATCCTATTACTACTGTAAGCGGGCCTGAATAAGCATAATCTGGCGCATCCGCAGTTATTGTGATCTCAATTTTTTCTCCGCTGCTTACGGTAATTGGCAGCCTTGGCTCTGTAGATACAAGCTTGAACGGATCCGAGAGCTGGATGGAGCTTATCACTGCAGGAGGCACCTCCTGCGCTTTAAATTTTTCTTTTAACGCGGCAAATTGCTCGAGGGCGCTGTCCTGCGTCTTATTTTGAAACGGTATCGATATCGTAAATCTTTTTTCCTTTGGGATAAAGCCATCCATGGCATGCATTTGCCCCCTCCACCGTATGTTGAGAGCAGATATTGCCACTTTATCAGGTTTTTTCCTTGCGAAAAGATTGCCTATGTTGAATTTCATAGATTAACATCCTCTAACTACCTTGGTATTTCTTTCTCAGAGCTAGCAATGATAGCCGATTGTAGAGCTGTAAAGTAAATTTGTACATCTGCATATAAAAGTTTAATGCATAAATGTATTGATTTCATGATAAAAGAAGGCTCAAAGGCACCGGATTTCAAGCTTAAGGGAGTAGATGGCAAAATTCACAGCCTGAAGGATTTCAAAAATGGTTATCTCGTTCTGTATTTTTATCCAAAAGATCTAACTCCGGGATGCACAATACAGGCAAAAAAATATTCCGGAAATATGCGCAGACTCAAGATGCTTGGTGCAACAGCAGTAGGAGTAAGCAAAGACGATGTTGAACTGCACAGGAAATTCAAGAATAAATGCGGGCTCAGGATACTCCTCTTATCTGACCCTACTAGCAAGATAATAAAGAAATACGGCGCATATGGAAATAGGGGAATCTTTGGTATGGGTACGATCAGGAATACGTACATCATAAAAGGCGGGAAAGTTGTAAAGGTCTTCAGGAAGGTGGATCCGATTAAGGATGCAGGAATTGTAGTGGATTACCTTAAGAAAAAAAACTAGAGGTAGCCTAACTCCCTAAGCTTCTTCTTTATCATATCTGTCTCGTAATTCGAGGCATCTGAGCTTTTGCTATCGCTAAGTATCATACGGAGTAGGAAAGCCACGTAGCTGGATACAGACGGAAATCCTGTTTTTTCTATGTGCTTCTCTGTTTTCTTGAAGAGCGCCGTAGGTACTGAAACCGAAGTGAATGTAATCTTATTATCCCTCTTGATCCTCATACATTTATATTTGAAGGAAAGCTTTTTATATCTAATTATATATAATTAAAGTAGATATTATACATAATTAGTGATAACATGGAGAAATCTATTAAGGCAAAAAAGATTGTTGAGGAGCTTAACAGGAATCCCGAGAAGAAGAACTGGGAGGCTTTCAGGAATTACCTGGTAAAAAGCAATGCAAAGTACTACAAGGCCTTCTTTCCTAAGAAGCTTAAAAGAAAAAATGACCTGCTTGCCGCATATGTAACAATATACGATGCGAAGTATTTGCCAATGTTCAGAATACCTATAATGATGAAGAAAAACGGTAAAGTTGAGGGCGCATCGATTTATTTTAAGAACCTGATTAATACGAATAAGGACTATAAAGAGTGGATTGCATGATAAAACAAAACATAGCGCAGCTGGAGGAAAAGAGCATCTATATACTTAGGGAAGCCAACATGAAGTTCAAGAATGTGGCAGCGTTGTGGTCTATGGGCAAGGATTCGACAACCATGCTTGCGCTGGCGAGAAAGGCATTTTTGGGAAAGATCCCTTTTCCAGTTATACATATAGATAACGGCATTGATTTTCCTGAGACATACGCTTTCAGGGAGCAGCTTGCAAAGAAATGGAAGCTCAACCTCATAGTGGCAAATAGCAGTATAAAGCCGGATTCTGTAGGATCAGCATGCTGCGGGTCCAACAAACCTGAGACTTTGAAAAAAGTAATGAAGGAGAATGGCTTTGATGCCCTTATTGTATCTATAAGGAGGGACGAGCACGGGATCAGAAGCAAGGAGAGGTATATGAGCCCAAGGGATGAAAAATTCCGATGGAAATACAAGGATCAGCCTGCTGAGCTATGGGATGATTATGCAAGCAAACTTGATGAGGGCGGACACGTCAGGGTCCATCCTCTTTTGGACTGGAACGAGATAGATATTTGGAGGTATATAAAGCAGGAGAAGATACCCATAAACCCCCTTTATTTCTCAAGGAATGGATTCAGGTATAGGAGTCTTGGCTGCCTCCACTGCACTGTCCCTGTGAAGTCCAATGCAAAAAACGTGGATGAAATAGTAAAAGAGCTCGAAACCACCAAAATAGAAGAGAGATCGGGAAGGAGCATGGACAAAGAGGCAGAATACACTATGCAGCGCTTGAGATCTTTGGGATACATGTGATTTTATGGCGGAGGTAAGAAGCATAACATTGCTCGGGCATAAAGACCATGGAAAATCAACATTGATTGGAAGCGCGCTTATGCTGACAAATTCTGTGACAAAAGTGCGAATAAACGAAGCCCAGAAATACAGCAAGAAGCTCCACAAGAATTTCGAGCCTGCGTTTATACTTGACAGCTTTCACGAAGAGAGAGAAGGAGGCCTGACGATAGACATAACAAGAGCCGAGATACTCTACAAGAAAATCGCCTTTTCTTTGATAGACGTGCCAGGCCATGAGGAGCTGATAAAGAACATGATAAGCGGAGCATCGTATGCCAGCACTGCGCTTCTTCTCGTATCGGCAAAGAAAGATGAGGGAATAAAAGGGCAGACAAAAAGGCACTTATTCATAGCGAAGATGATGGGCATAGACTATCTGGTAATAGCGGTTAACAAGATGGATACAGTTGCATATTCAGAAAAGCTTTTTGATTCAATAAAAGGCGAGCTCGCAGGATTCATAACAAAAATAGGGTTTGATAGCAAGAATATTTCATTTGTTCCTGTTTCAGCATATAAAGGAGACAACATTCTCACAAAAAGCGGGAAGATGCAATGGTACAGAGGAAAGCCCCTTCTTGAAGTTCTGTATAGGAATTCTGGAAAAGGCACTCTGAAGGACGATGGGGCACTTAGGATTGCGCTTCAAGGAACCCTAAACAACAGAAAGAACATGGTGGCGGGAAGGATTGTAAGAGGGCATATAAAAGTGGGAGAGAAGGGGACATGCATAATACCTCTTGATATAAACGTATCTGTAAAGAAGATAGTTTCTGGAGGCAGATCTGTAAAAAGCGCGCATGTTGGCGAGAGTGTTGCTTTAGAGCTGGACAGAGATGTGAACGGTGATCCAAGAGGCTCCATACTTTGCGGAGAATCGTATTGCCCTATTGCTAAAAATAAAATAAGGGCGAGGATATTCGTAACAGGAAAGCTGAACGGAAAGCTAAGCATTCATTTCAACGGAATAGAGATAGGCTGCATATCGATAAAAATAAACTCGCAGATAGACACGACAATTGGTGAGCAGATTGGAAGCGGTAAGATAAAAGAGCTTAATGCTATTGATGCTGAGCTTGAACTAAGCAAAAAGATTCCGGCCGAGAGTTTTTCTAGCACTAGAGAGCTTGGTAGGTTCGTACTTTATTCTGGAAAAGAGTTTGCCGGAATAGGGATTGTGCTTTGATGCCTGCAAAGGACAGCATTGATCTGCACAGGATTAGATGAACAGGAGCACTTTGCATCTCGTTTTGGAGCCGCTTCCAGATTTTTGTTAGCAAAGCAGGCTTGAGAGATTCGCTTGGCTTATGCGGTTCCTAGCAGAAGCTCAGCTGAATGCAAATGCAGCATAGTCTACAACCCCTTCCGTGTCGCCTGTCTGCTCTCCAGAATCCGACCTGTCAAGCATCATTCCTTTTGAAGCATTCTGCACTGCTTTGGCAAACATCATAGATACAGCCATTGGGCCGTACCCGCAAGCACTCTCGTTCTGCCGTTCCCTTTCGGCATAGAAGCCATCTATATCCATTCCCTCTATTCTGCTGAACAGGGGGAGGTCCTTTCTGTCTGCAATGCTCCTTGATTCATAATGATTGAAGTCTGAACTTGCTATCATTATGGCTTTTCTGCCAGTAGATTCAATCGCTTTTATGACTGCATTTGAAACAAGGTTTGCCGCAGAAATGCTCTGGTCTCTCATTGAGATGAAACAGCACTTTAGATCTGGAAAAAGCTGCTTGATAAAAGGAAGCTGCACCTCAACCGAATGCTCATGCTTATGGGCGGTCTCATCCTTCTCCAATCCTTTTGTCTTGCATATTTCGTTTGAAAGCCCAGTATCATTATACGAGATGCCAATAGGAGTCATCCAATCCTGCAGCGAGACGGAGATCGGCTTTCCCTCCCCTGTATGGTTTGGACCTATTATAATAATTGATTCTACAGACTCAACATCTTTTTTCCCAAGAATTGCTGAGTATACGTGAGCTGCAGTTCTTCCAGAGTATGCATAACCAGCATGCGGAGCTATGTAAGAGGCTGCATTCTCTATGTCATGCTTAAGCCTTACCTCTTTGACTGCCTTATCTATGAAGTTTGCCAGTTCGTCCCTGTCTGAAGGGTAAAATGTTCCTGCCACAACCGGATTCCTCATATTGTCACGCCAATAACGATTAAAGCAATTTAATTATCCCGCATTTGGAGAATGCTCTGTCATAAGTATATTAGAGTAAAAATTTATATTGATTGAAGCAAATATTGAATGAGCAGTATGGCACTTATATTATACATAGACATGGATTCCTTCTTCGCGTCGTGTGAAATTGCCAGGCATCCCGAACTTAAAGGCAAGCCGCTCATAGTTGGATCAAGCCCTATAAAAACAAAAGAGAGAGGAGTTGTGCAAGCATGCAATTACGAGGCAAGGAAATACGGAATTCGAAGCGCTATGCCAACAACGATGGCTTACAAACTCTGCAGCGATGTTGCCTATTTAGAAGCCGATAATTCGTATTATGAGAGGGTTTCTTCAGAAATAGAGGCCTTGCTTAAAGCGCATAACCTCAGGATGGAGATGGACAGCATAGACGAGGCTGCGATTGAATTGGAAACCGATGGGAGAGATTCTGCATTGGAGCTCGCTAAAAGAATAAAGAATGATATAAAAAATAGGTTTAACCTGCCCTGCACTGTTGGAATAGCAAGAGGCAAGATCATAGCTAAGATGGCGTGCGACTCTGCAAAGCCCGATGGACTGATATTCTTGGACAGGACGGACGTAAAGGCTTTTCTTCAAAACCTAAGCGTAGGCAAGATACCAGGAGTCGGAAATAAGACAGAGAATAAACTTGGAATGCTGGGTATAAAAACTGTGGGGGACCTTGCAAAAACAGATCCAACGGTCCTGTTTGGCGCTTTGGGATCTTTTGGCAAAGAGCTTTTCCTCATAGCAAACGGGAATGACCAGAGCAGGGTTTTGGACGAAACTCCGGCAATATCAATAGGCAGGGAAAAGACTTTAGATAAGAATGCAAATTCTGTTGATGAAATGTCAGGCACCATATTGGAACTTGCAGATGCGGTAATGGAAGAGGCTAAAAAGAGGAATGTGGCGTTTAAAAACATAGGGGTAAAGACCAGATATTCTGATTTTACAGACCGTATAAAAAGCAGAAGCCTAAACAATTATTCTGAATCTAAGGAAGTGCTGATAACCACGGCAAAAAAGCTTTTCTCTGAACTTGTAGGAAAGAAGCCTGTGCGAAAAATAGGAGTGAGGGTATCCATGCTCTCGCAAAGAAAAGGGCAGAAAAGCCTTTGAATCATTTCTGAATCTTCTGGAGATACTCCCTCACTCTTAGGGCTGCCTTTATACCGGAAGAGGATGCTGTTCCGGCCTGCCTGTAAAATTTGTCAGAGTTGTCGCCTGCTACGTAAACTCCCTCTATATCTGTTAAAACCTCCTCCTTTGCCGCCACATATCCTTGATCATCAAGCATCAGCTTGCCTTTTAGAAAACCAGTTGTAGGAATGTGCCCGATTGCAATGAACACGCCATCTATAGGCATTTCTGTAATCTTGCCAGAGGCGTCCTTTAGCCTAATTCCCGTTACTTTTTCCTCTCCGAGGATCTCGATAACTTCGGTATTCCATATTACCTTTATTTTGGGATTCGAAAGGACCTTTTCCTGCATTGCTTTGCTGGCGCGGAACGAGTCCCTTCTGTGTATTATCGTAACGCTTCTGCAGAACCTAGTTGAGAAGAGAGAGTCTTCCATCGCAGTATCCCCTCCTCCTATGACAACTATGTCCTTATTTTTATAAAAAGGTGAATCGCAAGTGGCGCATGTGCTTACTCCATGCCCAATCAGCCTTTTTTCAGAATCTATGTTCAGCATTCTGGAACTGGCTCCTGTAGCTATCACCACAGCATCTGCCTGGTAATTGTTTGATTGGGTCTTTATGATAAAAGGCCTAGAAGTAAATTCTACACCAATTACATCTTCATTGATGAATCTCGTGCCAAACTTCTCAGCTTGAACCCTCATGCGCTCTATCAATTCCGGCCCGTCTATACCATCCGGGAAGCCTGGCATGTTCTCAACTTTTGTGGTAAGCATAAGCTGGCCTCCGGGAATGCTTCCGCCTATAATAAGCGGATCAAATCCTTCTCTTGCAAGATATATGGCTGCGCTAAGTCCAGCCGGGCCAGAACCTATTATTATCACTTTCTCTGTCATAATGCTTACCAAGGTGCCATCTATATGCGAGTGTAAATTTATACCGCACAACCTTTTTATTATAATCTACTGCAATTATTTGTTTATAGCAATAATGGTATAATATATTTTGTGTTTTTCCTGTATCTGTTATACTCGCTTCCGAGATGCTCTATCAGGAAACCCTCCTCTATTTTTATCCTATACCATATAAAAAACATAGAAATCGCAGCTGCGCATATAACCCCTTCCAATGATCCGCCTTCGATCGCAATGCCAAATATTATTATGAAGAGACCGAGATAGGAAGGATGCCTGACTAACCTGTATGGCCCTTTCTTTACAACAGTGTGCCCTTTTACTAGTCTTACATTAACATTGAAGAAGCGTCCTAGAACTGCTATGGACCACTGGCGTATTGCTATGCCAGCAAATATAACTACAAAGCCCAGGTATAGCAGCCATTGAGGGAAATTCGCAAAGCCAAGCCTTTCGAAAAATACTATAAGCAGCAGGATTGCAAGCATGCCTATGGATATAATGCCAAGAGAGCCTTTCTTTGCGGTTGCGGTCTGCTTTAATCCCTTTGCGCGGAGCCTTGGCAGTATTCTAGCCCCTATATACTCGCTAATTGCAAAAGCGGCTATGCCGATATAAAATAATACCTGTTGAGTTATGCCGAACATTTTATCTTATTGTTTTTTAATTAAGCTAAGGATATGATCAAATCAGTATTTATATTAGCTAATGTTTTGTACTCCATTTTAGCAAAACCTTTTAAATCCAGACATTGATACTAATTTATGAAACAGAAAATAAAATTTGGAACATCAATTGTTGGAGGCATTATAATTACAATGATTACTGGGCTTGTATCCAGCACCCCTAAAAACCTTGTTGGAGCGGTTTGGTATGGATATCCATTGAACTGGATAAATAAGCTTATTACTTACCCAACTGCATGGAGGATACAGCTTGGAGGACTAGTAATAGATCTAATCTTCTGGTTTGCTATTGTATTGATAGCGCTAATGGTAGTGGAGAAGATTAGGGGAAGATAATTCCTTCAATGAAGGTTGGATTCTAAAACGTCTACTTCTCCTTTCCAGATTCATTTGCCCTGGCGCGTGATTCGGATATCACTTTTGCTGCGGAATTTGCATCTCCAATCCCTTTTATCTTTACGAATTTGCCAGGTAGGCCGTCTTTGTTATGCTGTATGTAATAGACTAGATTATCTATTATGCCTGCGTTAATTTCTTCTATTTTTGAGACTCCGGAATACGATTGATCTCCATCAAAAGTTGCAATTATTTTATCATCTCCTCCGTTCTCATCCTCCATATAAATTACTCCGATAGGCTTTACTGGAAGTTTATCTCCCAGAGAAACTTTTGCCCCGCTTATTACAAATACATCAAGCTCATCTCCATCTTCCCCCAGTGTTCCATGTAGGAACCCGTAGTTATACGGCTCGGGAAGCGGTTTCGGAAGCGCTCTCTGCACAGTAATATTTCCAGTATTGGCATCATATATGTGCTTTATGTTAGAGCCGCTTACCATCTCTATCCTTGCGTGCAATGGCAAGCTTGAATCTCTTTTAGGGTCCATCATCTTCTCATCATGCTCAAATTCTGGTTTATAATATTTAAATACTCTTGATAGCTCTTTCCTAAAGCAGTAGCCAAAATGCGATCCACCTCTTCAACAGTATCAGGTATGTGAAGAACATTGTCTATTGATTTACCATTCTTCCCATCAAACATATCAACTATTGACATCCCATTACTAAACATCTTCCTTAACGTGCCTTCTTGCGCCCATATTGGATCTGACCCCCCTCTTATTTTGAAAAGTTTGCTAATCGCATCTAGTCCAGCAAAAACCAAAATGTAGGGGCACGCGCCTTTATGAGTATTAACTTCCACATTTCTCACCCAGTTCCCTATGCTTATTGTATCTTTTGGGTCTAGATTGTGTCTTTTTAATATAGAATTCATCTCTTCTTCAGGAATGCCCATTCTGGAGAATGCCAGCAGGACTTTTTCTCCCACCTCCTTAATTTTAGCCTCGCCTTCGAAATGCGCATTGATCATCTTACTAGAAATTTCTGGAAGTATGCTGCAGCCTTCTACCATCATTAAGCCATTTTCACAAGAATATTTTCTTAAATAATCGATTATTAGATCTTTTCTGCCATCTTTTACAGTATCCGGCTTTAATATAACACAGGCTATCTCCATATTTCCATTTTGGTCTCTTTTTGAATTAGATAGAGATGATACTAATTGGTGCATATTATCAACGCATAATCAAATGTTTTTAATATAAATATCTAATTTTGCTTTCGTTTATAGTCGAATAGTTGTATTAATGCCGTATTTGGAATAAATAATCCAACCCTACCACATAAGCAGAAACATATAAAGAATGGAGAGAATCAAGTTTTATGGCAGGTTTGTTGGTAAAATCAATCAGCATTTTTTATGAATAAAAAGCGTAAGAAGAATGCAATAATATATCTCATTACTAGGAAACATGCGGGAAGGTAATCTAGTGAAAAAATCGCAGCAGAAGATAAAAGCTAAAATCGTATTTACGTATGCATTAATCATAATTCTTTATGCGTTTGCATTTTTTGATGCACTCCGTATGTATGATTTAGGAGGTGCTAACTGGGATTTTGTTGCGCATTGGTTATGGGCAAAATCCCTTACTAACTATAGTTTTTACTCTGCACTTTTTAGCGGGCACTTAGCAACTGCCATCCTATATGGCAATACATTCTATTTTGAAACATTGCGTGCGCCGCTCACGGGAGTCATTATGGTGCCTTTTACATTGCTGGGTGCTGGATTGGCCATGCCGCTCTATTTTGCATTCATATTGGCGTTGCTCTTATGTTCGGCAATATACGCATCAAAGACTATTTCTGCAAATCCTTTGGTATTGTCGCTGCTGCTGTTTACCCCTTATGTGGCATTATTTCTTATGCTATTAAACGGCACAGAAATAGTTTCGGTAATACTGTTAATAATCCTGATAGCAATGCTGATAAGTAAAGATTGGAAAGCAGGCATTGTTCTTGCGCTTGCTGGATTGGCAAAGTACCCGAATTTAATATTTATTCCTTTGCTGCTCTTTCTTCCGAAGGGAAAACGGTTGAAAGCATTTGTCTTCTTTCTTATTGTGACTGGCCCATGGATTGCTTTTAATGCAATTGTATACCACAACCCAGTACTAAGTTATATTATTTCGATGAGTTCATTTTCAAATAGCGCTGCGCAAGGTTACTTTCCAGTTAATATAATTTCACAATCGCTTTTATTGATACTGCCGGAGCTTGTCCCAGCTTTGCTAGTTTTAATTGTTGGACTACTTTTGATGTATAGAAGAAAGAAAGGATTGAAAGCACAAATAAACGTGTTAGGAAGAAAAATTATTTCATGGAATAATCTTAGGTACAAGATCATTATTTCTTTTCTTGCTTTAGGATTTTTTGGATTCCTTGTTACTTCGTTTAGAGGGTCGATAAATGATCTTCCGCGGTTGGGTTACTTGATATATACAGGCATTGCCCTTTTCATTGCCGTCTCTCTCTCCGATCTTGCAAATAGATTTCCTTCTCAAAAAAAGGAGCATTTGTACCTTCTTACAGGCCTATTTGTTATCTCGATTATAATGCTTGTAACATGGTTTCCGTACAATGGATACGTATTTTATGGTTCATCGAGCCCTGCGCTAGGAGCAGCAGTGAATGCAATGGCATCACAAGGAATAAGTCACTGTAATATTATATCAAACAGCTGGGTTTACTTGATATATTTAGGATATAAAGCGCATTTTCCATATTATTACAATTACACATCGCAGCATTATCCGATAGTATTCTTTACTAACACTGGCTCTAATCAATCACCAATAAACTTTGCAAACGTTTCTTTGAGGATAAACTACTCGAATTTTTTCATAGCATTTCCTAAAAATTATTCATGCTAAAATATGTTAGAAAAAGATGGCTTTTATATAACCCAACCTGAATGTGCTCCGATCGGGATTTGAACCCGAGTTTCAGCCTTGAGAGGGCCGTGTCCTTGACCGAGCTAGACGATCGGAGCCTTAAATAAAGATTACTTCAATATATATTAAGCTACTTCCTTATCATCCTTGCTGCATTCTCTCCGAAAAGTTCGTCGTCATGGAGTTTTTCTGATATGAAATCGGCTATTGAAAGCCTTTCCGCCTCAGATATTGCAACTATCTCATTTACCGCAAGTTCGGTAAGCATGCTGTCCTCTTCGATTCTGAAACCGCCCTGCATTATTCTCTCTATGGCAGAGTCCAGCTGGTTCATTGAGAGAGAGAGCCTTTTCATTGAGCTTTCGCCTATGTCCTTCAGGCCTATGGATTGCTGCAGAAGCTCGATATGCATCGCAGCCTTGGAGCTCTTGCGCAAGAATGCGAGCGGAGAGGCATACAGCCATCTTGAAAGATGGGCCATTGCTTTGCCCCTTTTCTCTTTAGCGCATGCCATTATCGCAGGTATAATTATGAGATTCTTTGCTTTGGGAATCCTGTCAGACATCTTGTGCCTGTCAGCGCGCTCTATGAAAGCAATTCTTGCTGGATCGTCTATAGAGTAGAAGAAGCCAACGTATGAGTTGACTGCGGATGCGATCCTTGAGCGAACCTCCTTCAACCCGTCAGGGCCTTGCGGATTGGTGAGCATGCTATGAAGGATTTCCCTGTGTCTTCTTATTGTTGCAATCCTCCTGGCTGCAGTGGTTCCTTTTTTTACTCCCTCTGAGCATGGATCCGACATAAGATATGATATCGCATAGAGAAGGCTCTTCAATGGAAGCATTATAAGCCTTTTTCTTATCGAGGCCGCATCTGTCTTTCGCGCGTTCCGCTTCAGCTTTGGCTGCTTCTGCCGCATCAATCTATCACCGGTCGCCTTACTATGTGTAGGATATATTCAACATGCCATTCTTATTACTTTGCCTCATCTGTTTGCTTTTTTTCCGTGTATGGCCTCGCTTATTGAGTACTTGTTGAACACCTTCGCCTTTATGGAATCAGTATCATTTACATTCATTACCCTTGATATGTGCTCAGCCTGATTGAGTTTGTTAGCCATAGCATGGTATGCCTTCAAAGCTGCGGAATATGCGTCCCTTTCGTGAGGGTTGCTTATGCCGGCATCTTTTGACATCCTCCTCTTCTCCTTCATTGATATGTCTTTCTCAGGCATTACAAGCCTTGAGTTGAATATTGAGTTGAGCTTCTTGGCCATGGCACTTGGGTTCTTCTTGTCGATAGCAATCACCGAAGGAACTCCTATCTCCCTAATCTTGCTTACCATCCATTCTAAACCTGCATTTGCGCGGTGGGATGCCATGATAAGCTTGCCATTAAAAGTAAGGCATGCTATTGCTGATGTCTTTCCAGGATCTATTCCAACTATTATGTGCGCCAATCAATCATTCACTGCATGGTTTAAAAGATAGGCAGGAAACCTTATAGAGCTTAAAGGATGGATAAACCAGAATCGTTGACGAATATAATTCCAAATGCGGTTTTGTCTGCAGAGAATGCAATTTTTCCCATTCGCATTATCATTGTCGTTCGATTTGAAAGAGCTTATGATTTGCATATGAATGTCACGAATTTATGCTCTTTAAAGTATAATTTATCGCATAGCCTGCTGTTTCTGGTATTGTAGAATATCTGCAGTCAACTATGACCTGAGGCGTAGAGACAACATTGTAGAATGCTGCGAGCTTTGCCTGGTAGTCAAGGGATGTTGTGCTGTTAGCCAAACATGCATTTAAAGAGCTCGCATTAAGGCCAGAGCCTATCGCAGTCTGATAAAGGGTGTCGTTGGGAAGCGGCCTTCCATCAAATATCTTTGTAAGGTTGGCTGAGAACTGTGCAATCTTCTTTTGAGAAGCGGAGCAGAAAAGATAGTTGCCTATAGCCTGCGTCTGCAAAACTCCGTATCCGGAATATTGCTTTGCAGAGTAGTTTGTAAATATGAAGTCGTAGCTTAGATTAAGCTTGCCGGGATATGCAGATGACAGGTTTATCGCTTTTGCCAGCCCGGAGAATGCGCCTGGAGCATATGGGTCTGTTATATAGTATACTGGTATTGGGGGCTTGGTCTGGCAGTACACCTTTCCTGAGAGCTGGACAGTCCCGAGCGATACAACAGTATCATTGCCCTGCAGCTTAGGGTTTATGCTCTGAAGGTAAGAATTGCTAAGGGAAAGATTTTCCCCAGACAGTATAAAAGAGATACTGAACCTGCTGTTATTGGCGAGAGGATCTATATATGGTACATTTACAATCCACTCATTTAAGTTTGGAAGATATGATGCATTCGCCATGTTGGGCTCGGAATAATAAGGGAGCAGCGAAAGCGAGGAATTAACAAAAAGATAGCTTGCAAGTACCTTTCCAGAGGCTGATATTGCCTGGGTGGAATTGTACTTTGGCTGAATGCATGTGTTGTTAAGCACGCCATATTGGCAGTTGCGTATTATAGAATTTGGCTTGAATAGAGACAGGGAGAATGAGAGTGCTATAAGGATTATCACTAGCGCTATCAATGATATGTGAAGGTAATCAAGACCTCCGTGTTTTAGCGCTGGCTTTACTATAAATATAGGCTCCTGCTTTGCTTTCTTTTCATTTTGCTTTTTCGCCAATCGCTCACCATGCGTTTTTCAATAAATAGTTTTTAAGTGCGAAAACATAATAAAGGTTTTGAACTCTCTCAATTAAAGCTTTACAACAGCATATTCAGGATCTGAATACATATTTGCTTATAAGCTTTAGGCGGGCTCGGCGGGATTTGAACCCGCGGCCTATGTCTGCCTCCAAAAAAGATAGGAGGACATCGCTCTATCCAAGCTGAGCTACGAGCCCACGTTTACCAGTATGCTTATTCCAAAATTTTTTTTGCAAGGCTGCTCTCAAAAAGCCAGTACTCGTTCCCATCAAGATCCAAGAACTTAGCCATCTTGTATCCTTCGTTATTGCTAGGTGGTTCGCTGAACTTCACCCCTTTATCCATCATTTCCTTGCAGGTTTGGTCAAAATTATCAGCAGTAAATCCTATTCCTGTGTTGCCGGGCTCAAGAGGAGCAAAATTGTCGCCGCACAGGTGCAGCATTAGACTCTTGCCTTCCACGTTTGGGCTTACGCATATCGCATGCCCTTTTTCAAGGATTGCCTTAAAGCCCAGCTTTTCAACATACCACTTCTTAGCTTTTTGAGCATCAGATACAACTACAGCAACGTCAGTATATCCATCAATCATTTTATGACACCATCCAACGGCTATAGCCGTTCACTCCCACTGCATTTGGATGGCATGTTACTAGTTCTGCTAGGGCAGTCTCAGCTTTTGGCCTTGCGCCATCCTTTTGAAGCTGTATTACAGCTTTTTTGTTATTCATCCTATATACCTTTCACGCCATTGGCCTGCCGCTGAAGGCGACAGATTTGCAGGCAGATCATTTACAACCTATAGTATAACAAAAGAAAATTTATATTATTGCTTGAGAATTAAGAATATACAAAAGCCTTTTATTATGAGGTTTTGCATCATATAGCAGGGATAACATGCCAAAGAAATCAGGTAAGCATGAGGATAAAAAAGAGATTAATAGAATATCAAGCGTTAGGCTTGATGAAGGAAAAAAAATATTCATACGCGACCTGCTGGATGATAAGAATGTGGGAAAAACGGTATCGCTCCTTGGATGGGTTTGGAGGAAAAGGGAGCATTCCAATGAAATTTTTGTTGTTGTAAGGGACTCTACAGGAGTAATGCAGGCGGTTATACCTTCGGAACTCGTCAAGAAGCCAGTATACATAGAAGCATCTGTGGAGATAACTGGAATTGTTGCAAAGGACGAAAGGGCGCCTGGAGGGTTTGAGATCCGTGCAAGCGGGATAAGCATAATAGGAGACTCTGACAAGTATCCAATATCAAAAGATTTTTCAGAAGAATTCCTTCTTGATGTAAGGCACCTCTGGAATAGGTCCACAAAAATAAAAAATATAATGCTGGTAAGGGAGAAGGTGCTCCAAGGTGCGCGGGAATGGTTTGCATCACAAGAGTGGCACGAGGTTAATCCTCCAATATTGACAGGCAGCGCTGTGGAAGGAGGTGCTACCCTCTTTGAGCTGGATTACCATGGTAAGACGGCATACTTATCGCAATCAGCCCAACTTTATCTTGAGACCTTGATTTTTCCTTTGGAGAAAGTCTGGTCGCTAACTCCATCATTCAGAGCAGAGAAGAGCAGAACCAACAGGCACCTGATGGAATTCTGGCATCTTGAGGGGGAGGTAGCGTGGCTGGATTTTGAAGGAATTCTTAAAGCCGAAGAACAGCTACTTACAGCGATGATCCATAGGGCAGCCGAAGACGTGCCAAAGGAACTTGCAGCATTGGGAAGGGACCCTGAAGAGCTTTTCAGCATAAAACCTCCATTCAAAAGGGTGCATTACGATGATGTTTTAAGGATAATGAAGAAAAGCAATGTAAAGATGGAGGCGGGAGAAGATTTGTCTTCTGAACATGAGAAGATACTTACCGCAAACGAGAAAGCCCCAATTTTTGTGGTTGAGTATCCGAAAGGGGTGAAGCCTTTCTACACAAAAATAGACCAGAATAGGCCTGAGTTTGTTCTCTCTGCGGATATGCTGGCACCGGAAGGCTATGGCGAGATCAGCACTGGAGGGCAGAGGGAGGAGGACCTTGATATGATAATAACAAGGATAAAATCCGAAGGGTTCGATCCTAAAGCTTACGAATGGTATTTGGATCTAAGGAGATATGGAAGCGTACCTCACTCTGGTTTTGGCCTAGGCATAGACAGGGCTGTGAAATGGATAACAAAAAGAGAGACGATACTTGACACTCTCCCCTACCCAAGGACGCTCTCCCGCATATACCCTTAGCCGGCCTGAAAAGAAAGGCTTTTAAACCAACCTTGCAATTAATCATCATGGAGGATTAGAGTCCTTTTTTCGGTAGATATAATGGAAGATGAATTTGGAACTGGAGGAGAGAGAAGAGAAAGAGGAAGGGGAATGAACATAAAGTCAAGTTACTTCCTGCCCAAGCCGGTCAAGATAGGGGATGAGGTTGAGATAAGCATAGATTCCGTAGCTGAAAAAGGCGATGGAATAGGAAGAAAGGATGGATTTGTAATATTTGTAAAAGGAGGAAAGCAGGGTGACAAATTAAAGATAAGGATAACTGATGTAAAGACAAGATTTGCTGTAGGAGAACCCCTGCAGTAAAAATTTGTGATGTAGCATTTTATTTTTGATGCGGTTGCATCTATGGCAATTTTTATGTTTGAGCAGAGACTGTGAAGGTGTATAATTGGACAATAAGGATAGCGAAGATGTTCAAACGAAGTGGATTTCCTACTGGGAAAGCTCCGGGCTTTTCAAATTTGACAGCAAGGAGACTGAGAAGCCGCTTTTTGTAATAGACACGCCTCCCCCTTTTACAAACGGAAAACTGCATCTGGGGCATACCTTCTGGGTCTGCTATGCAGATGCGATAGCTAAGTATAGAAAGATGGCGGGATACAATGTGCTCCACCCAGTAGGCTGGGACACGCATGGCTTTGCCACCGAACTGGCAGTAGAAAAGCAATACGGAAAGGGGCTGAGCAGGGAGGACTTCTATTCTAAATGCCTTGACCTGTCCATGGCAAACATAAAAGAAATGAAAGACATGATGAAACTGCTTGGAGCTACGTTTGACAGCTCATTAGAATACACGACCACCAGCAAAGACTATGTATCTAAAGTGCAACTCTCCCTTCTTGAGATGCACAAAAAAGGACTTATCTATCTAGGAGTTCATCCTGTAGAGTGGTGCACGAGATGCGTATCAGGAATCTCAAGAGAAGAGACGGAAGAGCGCGAAGAAGAATCAATGCTGCATCATATTGAGTTTATGATTGCTGATGGTACTGGTGAGAGTGGCAGTTTGATAATAGCGACATCGAGGCCAGAGATGCTGCACGCATGCGTAGCCATAGCAGTAAACGGATCTGACAGCAGGTATTCCGGCCTTGTAGGAAAGTCTGTTAAAACCCCAATCTATGGGAAGACGGTTAAGATAATATCAGATGCAGGTGTGGACATCGAGTTTGGAAGCGGGGCAGAGATGATCTGCACATTTGGAGACAAGGCAGACATAGCAATGTTCTACAGGCATAAGCTGGAGCTAATAGAGGCAATAGACGAGAAAGGCGCGCTTATCAATGCCGGAGAGCTGAATGGAAAGAGCTTGCTAGAAGCGAGAAAGCTTATTGTTGAAATGCTCTCTAAAGCCGGAGCCCTGAAAAAAAGCGAAAATATAAAGCATACGATAAAAGTCCATGATAGGGACGGCTGCCCTATAGAGCTGGTATCTTCAAAACAGTGGTTCCTGAAGATAAAGGAGAGCGCAGAGGAGATAAAGAGCGCAGCGCACGAGATTACATGGATACCTGAAAATACGAGGCAGAGGCTTGACGACTGGGCGAATTTTATAGAATGGGACTGGAACATATCAAGGAACAGAATATTTGGAACGCCGATACCTTTCTGGAGATGCGAAAAGTGCGACAATATAATTGCGCCTTCCAGGGAGATGCTGCCAATAAACACCTTAAAAGACCGGCCAAAGGAAGATAAGTGCCAGAAATGCGGAGGGAATATTATAGGCACTCCAGACACCGCAGATGTGTGGATAGACTCTTCCATTACCCCATTGGTGATAGCAGGCTGGCCAGACAACAAGGAGCTGTTTAAGAGGGCTTTCCCTGCCTCTGTGCGTATACAGGGCGCAGACATAGTAAGAACTTGGGCTTTCTACACGATATATAGGATGCTTATGCTGACCGGAAACAAGCCTTTTGAGAGCATAGTTGTCCACGGGCTTATTCTTGGAACAGATGGAAAAGAGATGCATAAGCGCTTTGGAAACGGGATAATGCCGGACGAGCTTATGAAAAAATACCCTGTTGATGCGATACGCCTTTGGGTTGCGCTTAGCGGGGCACTGGGCAAGGACAAGCCTTTTTCTTACGCAGAGATGGACTACGCAAAAAGCTTCTTGACAAAATTCAAGAACAGCATTGCATTTGTGGAGCTTGCGCTTAAGAAAGGTAAGCTTCCAGAAAACGAAGAGGAACCATCAAGACATTTCAATATCTTTGATATTTGGATACTGAATAGGCTGAATGCAGTAATAAAGGAAGTGGTAGAGGCATACGACTCATACTCTTTGCACGTTGCAATAGGCACTGCAATATCCTTCTACTGGCACGAATTCGCAGATTATTATATAGAGAACGTAAAGCACAGGATATACACAGAGGACAAGAGCGAAAATGCAGAGGCAAGCAGGTCTGCCGCTCTTTTCACACTGAAGTACGTGGTCTACGGAGCATTGAGGATATTCGCCCCAGTTATGCCTTTTACATGCGAGGAGATGAATTCTAAGTTTACAGAGAAGAGCATCTTCTCGATGAAGTTCCCGGAATACAAGAAAAGGGATTCGCCTTCAGATTACGTTATAAACGGCATTGTTTTCAAGAGCGCCATTGTAGACATAGAACCCGATAGCGTGGCCGTTATGCTGAATAATATAATCTCGCAGGTGAGGCGCGCCAAGGCATCTGCAAGGTTAGCGCTGAACAAGGAGATAGCATCAATAAATATAAATGTTCCTGAACAATACTATAACGCCGTTGCTGCGTCCGAGGAGGACCTGAAGCGGATATTGAAGTCGGTTAAGATAGAATTAAAAGGCAGCGACGAGCTGTCGGTTTCTATAAATGTATAATAAGTTAACAGAGTGATTTAACGGCAAGAATGCACACAAAGAAAAAAGGAAAATCAAGCTCGAGAAAGCTCAGGATGGAAGAAGCTGAAGCAAAGAGCGGGCTTGGAAAGGAAGAGATAGAGAAGCTCATAGTCTCGTATGCAAAAAGCGGCATGCCTGCAGAACTTATAGGCGAAACGCTAAAGAAAAAGCATAATGTATTGTATATAAGAAAGGAAACAGGCAAAAGGCTTATGCAGATAATAAAGGAGAACAATTTGGAATCTTCTCTGCCTCCGGATATGCTGCAGCTGGTAAAAAAGGCGGTAAACATAAGGGAGCACCTTTCTTCCAACAAAAGCGATGTTCACAACAGGATAAGGCTTGGCAGGATAGAATCAAAGATTTGGAGGCTGGTCAGGTACTACAAAAAAGAGGGAGTGCTCAGCAGAGACTGGAAATACGATCCATCAACTGCAGAGCTGATAATAAGAGGAAAAGCGTGATTTTAGCATGGCGATTCAAAAAGGCATAGACAAATGGAAAACCAAAAAATGGTTTACAGTATACGCTCCGAAAGCATTCGAGGAAAAGAAGATATGCGAGATACCTGGCGAGGACGAAAAGGCGGTGCAGGGCAGGAAGATAAAAGTAAGCCTTGACACTCTTACTCACAAGCCTCAGCATTCGATATCCAATGTTATAATGAGAGTAGAGAGCGTGAATGGAGACTCTGCACATACAAAGCTCGTAATGATAGAGGAGGTCTATAGCTACATAAGATCCCTTGTGAGGAGGTATAGAAGCGTTTCATCGGTTGTTGTACCTGTAAAATCTAGCAGCGGGGATTCTTTTGTAATAAAGGCCATGGCTATAACAAAGGAGAGAACTGCGGCATCAAGGCTGAAAGCGATAAGAAAGATTATCGAGGAGAGGATAAAGGAGCTCTCTGCAGAGAACAGCTCTGACTGGATAGTAAAGTCCGTTATAGAAGGCACGATGCAGGCAGACCTTCACGAAAAGGCCAATAAGATAGCGCAGATAGGAAAAATAGAGATAAGGAAAATAGAAATAATGTGATTTTCTACTTCTCAGCTAATTGCTATGAAAAACACTCCTATAGTTATTACTACAACACCCGCCCATCTTAGCAAGGAAACCTGTTCTGACAGGATGAAATATGCAAAGAGAGTCGCAAGTATGTAGCTCAATCCTCCTATACCGTACGCCCAGCTCAAATGAACCCTGCTTAGCACATAGAAGTATATGAGCGTGGAGACGATATATGCTACAAAACCGCCCAGAAGCCATAATGGAAGCACGCCGCTGTTTGTTGGAAGGGCGTATTTGAATAGCAGCTGCCCGATAGCCCCAAGGGCGGTAGATCCCAGGAGCATGGAGAGATTCTTTGTCTTTTCATTTGCCATAAGACCACACGCTAGAGCGAAATAGCTATTATGCTTATCCCTATAAAGATCAAGGCCATGCCTATTATGCGCTTTGCTCCTATTTTCTCTTTCAGCACAAACCCGGAAAGAAGCGTCACGAATATGAATGTGCTTGCAAAGGTCGGGTATACTATAGATAGCTGTGACTTGGAGAGGGCAAAAAGGTATATTACCAGGCTTATTGCATATCCAAAAAGCCCAAGAAGGACATTTTTTTTCATGAAGACATTTATCATGTCTCTTGTGCTTTCTATCCTTTTCCCTATGTTTTTCTTGTATAGGATTTGGGAGAAGGATGCGATCAACGCCGCAACAAGTGTTATTAATATTACTAAATAAATATTCATTATCTCACCAGTGGCTGCATGAACAATATTAAAGAGACCATAAACATAGCTCTTTCCATAATAACAGTTGTTTTATTCGTAATTGCAATAGTCGTATTTATAGATTATGGTGGTAATGCCGTATTCTATGCTGTTGTTGTGCTTGCCATCGCGCTGGGCTTTGTGAATGCCTGGCTTATATCAAAAAGCACAGAAACAAAAAGAGGAGCACCACAAAAAATGAGGAGAGCATCAGCAAGAAAAGGACGAAGAAGCACAAGGCGGAGAAGGTAAGCATGAAAACTCTTATAATAGCCGAGAAGCCCAGCGTTGCGCTTAGGATTGCATCTGCAATAGGAGGCAACAAGACTTCCCAGAAAAAAACCAAGGACAAAGTCTCGTATTATGAGATAGAAGACGGCAAAAATTCGGTCTATGTGGTTGCTGCAGTTGGACACCTTTTCACAATAAAGCAGAAAGAGAAGAATACAGGATATCCTGTGCTTGACGTGGAATGGGCGCCTTCATACTCTGTTGGAAAGTTATCAGGATACACGAAAAAATACCTTGACTGCATAACATCAGTTGCGAAAGGCTGCAGTTTTTTCATAAATGCATGCGACTACGACATAGAAGGCACCGTGATAGGCACAAACATAATAAAATTCATCAATAATGGCAGGCTGGACGCCACATCTAAGCGAATGAAGTTCTCTACCACAACAACAAAAGACCTTGTTGAGGCATATTCGAAAATGTCTAAATTGGACTTGAATAACTTTTATGCAGGGGAAGCAAGGCACATGCTTGACTGGATATGGGGGATAAACCTAAGCAGGGCGCTTACAACTGCGCTTGTTGGAAGGAGCTTCAGCAGGTCTCTCAGCATAGGCAGGGTGCAGGGCCCGGCACTCGCCATACTTGCAAACCTTGAGATTTCAATAATGAACTTTGTCCCAAAGCCTTTCTGGAGGGTATCCGCTTATATAAAGGGTGCTGAGTTTTTCTCTATAAGAGGGGACATACAGGAAAAGGCGGTTGCTGAGCAGGCTTATGGTAAGATAAACGGGGCCGGTTCTGGAATTGTTGAGTCTGTAGAGACAGTAGAAAGAAAAGTAAACCCATACCCTCCTTTCGACCTTACTTCGCTGCAGATGGAGAGCAGCAGGGCGCTGAGGATGGACCCTACAAGGACGCTGGCTGTGGCACAGTCTCTTTACGAGAAAGCCTACATATCCTATCCAAGGACGTCATCGCAGAAACTGCCGCAGAGCCTCGGCCTTAAAGGCATAATAAAAGAGATATCACGCAACCCAGCTTACGGCAAACTTGCAAAAATGCTAATTGATGCCGGAAGATACAGCCCTGTAGAAGGGCAGAAAAATGATGAGGCGCATCCGGCGATATTTCCAACAGGCGTAATGCCTGAAGGGCTGGACCAGGAAGAGGCAGCGCTTTACGACATGATTGTGAGGCGCTTCCTTTCCTGCTTTGCAGAGCCGGGAATTGTGGCAAGGCTCAAGGTCATCTGCGATTTCGGAGGGGAAAAACTGCAGGCAAACGGATCAAGGATGATAACACAGGGATGGCTTGAATATTACACGTATACAAAGCTTGAAGAGAAGGAGCTGCCACGTTTCTCGAAAGGCGAAAAAGTATCTGCAAATGATGCAAATATAAAGGAGCTGCAGACCCAGCCTCCAAAAAGGTACTCCAAGGCTACGCTCGTTTCCGAACTGGAGAAAAGGAATCTCGGAACCAAGGCAACACGTGCAGCCATAGTTGACACTTTGTTTAGGAGAAATTACATAGAAGGCACAAGCATCAAAGTTACAAAATTTGGCATGGTTGTTTACAACACCCTTAAGAAAAACTGCTCGATGATAGTTGACGAAGAGACTACAAAAAGGCTTGAAGAGGACATGGAGGAGATATCAAGAGGCAATAAGAGCGAATCGGAAGTTGTTGATGAGGGCAAGCAGATGCTGCTTGATGCCATAAAGTCATTTGACCAGCATAAAGAGCAGATTTCAGAAGCAATGAGAAAAGGGCTCTATGAGAGCGAGATACTGGGCAAATGCCCTAAAGACGGAGGCGATCTTGTCATAAAAAGGTCGAAAGCTGGAAAATACTTTGCAGCATGCAACAATTATCCTAAATGCGCCAATACCTATTCATTGCCGCAGGGCGCCAAGATACTCCCAACTGGGAATACTTGCGAGCATTGCAATACTCCGATAATAAAAGTTATAAGAAAGGGCAGGCGTCCTTTTGAAATGGATTTGGACCCTAACTGCATAACCAAAAAAGAATGGGCTAAGGAAGTACCAGCCCCGCTACCGGCCTCTTTGGTTGCTGCTGAAAAGCCAGCCATTGAGATAAAGACAAAACCGGCCAGGAAGAAAGCGGGAGTTGCAGCCCGGAAGAGACAGACCCAGAGAAAAAAATCTTCCAGAAAGACCAAGAGCATTGACGGTGCTGATGAATGATGCTTTCAAACGCTTATAGGAAAATGAAAAGGGGGCCGCAGGTGATGCTGCCAAAAGACATAGGAGTGATAATCGCTTATTCTGGAATATCAAAATCTAGCGCGTGCGTAGATGCTGGAACCGGAAGCGGCTGGCTTGCAGTCTCTCTTGCAAGGGTTGCTGGAAAGGTTACAAGCTATGACCAAAGGGAGGATTTCCTGGCCATTGCTGAAAAAAACAGGGAGATGGAACGCCTAGAAAACCTTGAGCTAAAGCTTGGGGATGTGAGGAAAAGCATAGCCGAGAGGAACGTTGACTTAATTACGCTGGATATGCCGAATTCGGAAAAGGCGCTCTCTAATGCAAAAAAAGCGCTGAAGGCAGGAGGCTATGTTGCCGGATACCTGCCGCATATGGAACAGGTCAAAAGGTTTGTATCAAAGCTTAACTCATTGAAATTTCATGACGTTTATATTACAGAGATAATAGAGAGGGACATGCTGGTAAGAGAGGAAGGGATGCGGCCCTCTACAAAAGGGGTCTGGCATACGGGCTATCTTGTATTTGCACAGAAGTGATATAATTAACTGTGGAATTAGCAGATCTGGTCTGCTTCAACCGATTTTGCATCGGCAGGGCTTTGAAGATTAAGTTTTGACTCTCAAGATCTTGCAGTACCTGTCAAACTCAATATCTTGGCTTGCTAATTTTTTCAGCTCTGCATTAAGGGGAAGTTTGGGCACAAAATTGATCTTTGGTTTAATCTCTCTTATCTTGTTGGATGGGTATATAAGAACAGGAGGAGCTGGTGAGACCATATCCTTTAGCCTGGCGGAATACTTTGAGTTGCCTTCAGCATCGGCCACTATGATTTCCAGATAGGGATGCGTCCATTCCCACATGGCAGCCCAGCAGGTAAAGCATCCTGGAAAAATTTCTATTTCGTTATGCCCGGCGTCCTGGAATATTTCCACCATGCGCCTAAAATCAGTGCCATTATATCCTTCTGCCAGGGCTCTTACAATCCCTACCTCCTCGGCATGCAGCCCTTTGTGGCCGTATGTCTCCATATTAAATCCTCCAAATGCCTTCCCATCCCACATCTGAAAAGCTACCCCTACCGAGGACCTGAAGGTCCTGGCCATGCTCCTGTAATGCTGTGCTGTTTTTATTAGATCCTTTATCTCTTTTGACTTGCTTGTCAAATTTCCCACCGCACATTAATGCCATTTTAAGAATATAAGCTTTTAGATTTCTCAGCGCACGCAACTTTCCTTTAATGTTGTGGAATTTTATGAGAGCTTGCGCTGGAGGGTTAAAAAGTCGGGCGTATGCATGTGCATACGCCACGGGTGGATGAGAATAGGGTTGTTGCAGAATACGCGTAAAACTTCCAAAAAGGAAGTGTATGTAATTAAATTAAAGTCATTTATAAAGATTTGCTTTTATCGTTTTTACCATAGTATATGGCTATCTGCCCCTTGCCCCGGCCTTATATCTCTTTATCAGGGCAATTGCGTGATCGATAGCCTTTCTCACATCCTGCTTGGTTCTTGCTCCTGTGCATATGATCTTCCCGTTCTTGAAAAGGAGAAGCGCGGATTTTGGGTCATGGACCTTGAATATCGCCCCTGGGAACTGCTCTGGCTCATAATCTATGTCTCTTGAGAGTTTTGCAAGGCCGTAAAGGTCTAAGTCTGTATGCAATTCTGCATGGGCAACAATATTTACTATAGTATATGTTGGCTTAAGCACTATGTGCTTGCCAGATTTTTTTACTGCCATATAAACACGCAATTCATTTCTTATCTAAAGGTATAAATATGTTTTACATTGAAATCATTCATCTGTGATATTATGACAAAGAGATCAAACGGGCATTTCTCAGGAAAGACAAGAAACTTTGCAAGGCATCATAAGCCATCAAGCCTTAATACCAGCTCCATAATAAAGCAATTCGCAATAGGGGATAATGTGGCGATAGTGCCAAAAGGCAATGGATACAATAGCCCGCATCCAAGGTATAAAGGCAGGACTGGAAGAATAGAGGGAGTGCGCGGCTCTGCATATGTAGTAAAAGTAAATATAATGAATGCAGAGAGGACGCTCATAGTTCCTGCGCTGCACCTAGAGAAAGTATAAGCCAATTTACCTGTATCTTCCTTCCCTCTTCGAATAAGGTTTTGTAAACATATAGAATCTTTCCGTTCCTTGAAGCTCGGATAGGACCCTTTCGCCTATTAGCTTTGCAGGATCCTGCAGCAATGAAACCCTTGCATTTATATCTACAAAGCTCTCGAATCTCTTTTCATTCCTTGCTTTCAATATTGCTTCGAGGTGCTTTTTGCCGATTCCTGGGAGCAGCTCCAGAGCATGCTGTCTTATGTTTAAAGGACCAGCATTGTTGAAAACGTCGACGAATCTTTTCTCGTTGGCCTTTATTATTGTGCTTATTGCCCTCTGCAATCCGTTCTTGGCTGTTTGAGTTAGATCATCATAACTTATCCTTGCCTTTATGAGCGAGACCTTCTCCCTTTCATCCTTTCCTATATATACTCTCTCGGCAAGCGCCATTGTGGCCCCTAGCTTTGGAGTAACTTCAAGAAGCGTAAACCATTCCTCTCCTATAAGCTGTGCTACAGGCTCAGATTTGTTCGAGAAAGACTTGCCAGTAGGCATGAAGTCAAGTACGTATGCATACTCTTCTCGTCTTTCTTCTTGCTGCATTCAAAACACTTCACGGATCTCATCAGAACTACTTCTGGTTTACTATAGAAAGTATTTTCTTTACATCTTCGTCTGCAAATGTCTTCTTTTCAGAAGCAAGTATCTGCCTGAGCAGCATCTCGCTTTTTGGCATTAGGTTTAATATGGTAACTATTGCGTTAGGGCTCAGGTATCCGAGCTCTTCCAGCCCCTTCTTGAGCTTCTGCTCTGTGGATTTTGAGCCTGCAAACTTAGAGGCATGATCATAGGCCACCTGCTGCTCATATGTCAAATCCTTCTCCTTCTTCCTTTTTTCTAGTATCTCCAGTACCTCAGATAGAGACGCGTTGCTTATATACTTTGACTCTTTTCCTATCATTCATACCACAGTTTTTTAGACAACCGGAATGGCAGGTTATCTATTATAAGTTACCTATTTTAATAGTTCTGTTTAATCACTTATATAAAGGTTTTGAAATGGAGCCAAAAGAGGCCTACGAGAAGGTTTTTGCAGAAGTTAGCAAGCATGTGGCAGGCAAGGAAGAGACAATAAAACTTATCTTCATAGCAATGGTAGCCAATGGCCATGTATTGCTTGAGGGGGTGCCAGGAGTTGCAAAAACAACCATTACAAAAACTATAGCTGAGACCATCAATGCCTCTTTCGGAAGAATACAGGGAATGCCAGATCTTGAGATAAAGGACATCATAGGATATGCTTACCTTGATGAATCGCACAACCCTGTACTCAAAAAAGGGCCCATATTCAACAACATACTGCTAATAGACGAGCTTAATAGAGCCCCACCGAAAACCACCACTGCGCTGCTGGAAGCTCTGGAGGAGAGGCAGGTTACCATAGGCAATTCTACTATGCCGCTTGATAGGCCATTTATAGCTATAGCAACCCAGAACCCGCTGAATATAGAAGGCACTACACAGCTTCCGAAGGTGCTGGCAGACAGATTTCTTATGAGAATAGAGGTCACCTACCCTTCCGCAGAGGAAGAGAAGCAGATGCTGAGGATAAAGGAGAGCGATGAGAAGCTCTCTATAGCAAAAGTGATCGATAAACAGGATATGATAGAGATGCAAGCCAAAGTAAACTCTATACAGATGCAGGATGAGGTTGAGGAGTATATAACAAAACTTGTAGAGGCTACAAGAACAGACATACACGTAGTCATGGGAGCAAGCCCAAGGGCAGAGATAAGCTTCATGAAGTGCGCCAAGGCAAAGGCATTGATAGAGGGAAGGAGCTCAATAACAATAGAGGACATAAAGTTCTTGGCGAAACCAGTGCTAAGCCATAGGATTGTGGCTAGGGCAACAGGAGGCATCGGAGTGGGAGGAATAATAAACGGCCTTGTTGCCATGCTTAAGTAGTGGTCTGATGAGATCCCAATCCGCAATCGAGTACCTTGTAACCTATGGGTGGGCATTGCTCATAATTGCAATAGCGCTAATAGCGATTACGGCATTCGGGCTTTTTAACCCAGGCGGCTTTGTCGGAAATAGCTGCGTGCTTCCAAACGGCCTAAGCTGCAAAAGCGCAATTTTATCATCTAATGGAATGCTTACAATAAATATAGGGCAGGAGACTTCCTCTCCGATAAAAATAACGGAGGTGAGCTGCAATTCCAACCAGACCGCTTATGATGGCATATCTGCGTCTGTGAATATTAACATAAACGGAAACGCCACTTTCACTCCTTTCTGCTATTACGCAGGAAATCAATTTAACGGCAAGATAGGGCAGGTCTATCACGGATTTGTCATTGTGAATTACACCTCCCAGTCTTCTTCAATATCGCAGCAGGCGATAGGCACATTTGTAGGCAAGGTGCAGAATTAAAGAGAGGATTTTTCAGATAGGCAGCTTTCAGCTCATTGCTCTATACTGAACCTGCTAAGTGTCCTTTTCCTTCTGCTCTTGAAGGGCTTGAACTGTACGCCGTTGCCTGTGTAGAACTTAGAGAAGAACTCAACATAAATCAGCCTTGCGCCTTGTATGCCAGATTCGAATATTGCGATTACAAGGTTGAATACCTGCCCGACTACCAGTATTAGTATTCCGACTATGGCGAGAAGTATGCTGTGCGTTACACCGTGCAGGAATATTAGGTCTATTATGCCGGCAAGTATGACAGAGGTAAGGAGTATGCCGACTAACCTGACATAGGAGAGTATGTGGCTGACTATTGAGGGAAGCTCCATCATGGACTGCACGCCCTCTCCATACAGCACAGCGATTACTCCTGCTATTATCATCCCAAAAGAGGCAAGTGAAAAAGGCGTAAGGAGAGGCGCCTTGTGAAGCACGTTGAGCCCCAATATGACTATCCCGATTGCTGCAAGCATCCATCCGACTTTCGCAACTGCATGCTTTTTGTTGCCATGCGCCATGTTATTTATAAATCCAAGGGCAAATCCAAACTCCACCATCATTACACCTATCCATCCGGAAATCAGAAGCAGGGTGGGAAGGCCTACCTCTACATTGAATAGGGCGGTGTATGGAAGCTGGAAGCCCATGTATTCATTGAAAATTATTCCAAGCAGCATAGCTATCACTGCTCCTGGTATTATCGCCTTTGCAAGAATCTCAAGCCCGCTTGGGCTGACAATCATGGTTACAAAAGAGGCGAGCTTCTTGGGTATTCTGCTCTTCTTTGGCGGATGCTTCAGCCTATGAATAAGCCATGTTGCGCCGAGCAGCATTATAAGGCCATAGACAAAGTCGCCGACCATGAATCCGAAGAATATGGGAAATACGATTGCAAATATAAGCGTTGGGTCTATCTCATCGCTTTTGGGGAGAGAATAGAACCTTATAAAAAATTCGAAAAGCTTTGACCATGCAGGGTTGTCAAATTGGGTTGGAGGCTGCTCATCTGAAGATATCTGCTCGACAACAAAATGCCCCTCAGATATCTTTGAGATTCCCGCCTCTACATTTCCCATTCGTTTTTCTGGGATCCACCCCTCTATGATTACTACCGATTTGCCCATTCCAATTTTGTTGGCTGCATCTACTTTCTCCATCTCTATCTCTAACTGCTCGGTTATGGCGCTGATTTTGGAATACCACTTCTCAGATATTGCATGGAGCTCATCCTGCAGAGACTTTACTCTCTCCTCGCATCTCTTTTTTGCCCTTCTCTCCTTATCGAGTGCATCAGCTGGCTTTCCATTCATCTCTGGAATTAATTGGATGCTTAGCTTGTAGCCCTCTGCAGAGCCGCTGAACTCTTTTTCCCCTGAAGTGGTTATGCTGACTATCCATGCGTTTTTCAGGGAGATTATGCTTATGTTGTCTGATTCTTTCAGCTTTTCAATAAATTTTTTCCCATCCTTCCCGGATATGATGAATGATTTTATGCTTCCTGAACTGAAGATCTGAAGCTCTTTTTCAAAGTCCATTATTGTTTCAAGCATTGCAATTCTGCTTGAATGCTCCTTTATCTCTGCGGAATTTTTATCTACCTCTTTCCTTATTGAGCTTACCCTTTCGTCTATTTTTATTGAGTTTGCTTCTTTCATAAGTTCTTTTATGCTTTCAAAAGAGACTTTTGCTTCAGAAGCGGTTTTATACAGGCCGCTCTCCAGCCCCCTAAACCTCTGCAGCTCATTCTGTATCTCTTTCTGCGTGGCGATTCCCGCGCCTATCTGCGCTATGCCGCCCACCTGTGCTCCGGGAACCTCTATCTGAATAGCCCCCATGTCCTGAAGAATGGAGAGCGCGTCATCATAATACTCCTTTGATATTATAATCCTGGCCTTCTTCATCTTTGATGGTTTAAGCATGCTCATATTCTCCATTCCCTGGACAGGATTTTTTTAAATATTTCATAAGATTCCTGAGGCGTTAGGCTCTTTATTTTTTTAGCCCTCTCAGACCATTCCCCCAGGATTTTCTGCGATCTTTCTTTTGCAGCATCATCTGCATTTTTTAGTATGGATGCGTTTTTGATTTCTGCATCCTTTGCAGCATCTGAAAGTATTTTTGCAGCTGAAGATTGAGCATCCTTGATCATCATATCAGCTTTCTTATCAGCCTCTGCGATCTCCAATGCGGAGCTCTCCTCTGCCTTTTTTATCCTAAGCAGCGTCTCTTCAGCATCAACCTGCAATATTGCGCTCATTTTAAAACCGCCAATGCAAGTATTACTGCAATTGCGGCGATGCCCAGGGTAAGGTTCGCCAGCAGGAATACTCTCTTTATCCTTGAAAACTCAACAGTTTTGTCATTGCTACTTTGCATTTATCTTCCTCTTTATGAATTTTAAAGAGACTATCTGATCACGCTCCATGTCTTCGAGCCTCTGCCTTATGTACAGAATTTTCTGCTGCATCTTTGGTATAACAACATTCTCTATCGCATTGGATCTTCTGTTAAGCTTCTCTATCTCATAAAGAAGCTTTCTTAGGGAATTCTCCTTCTCGGCTATCTCTATCAGCACATTGAAGAGGCTGGTATAGCTTTTTCTTGCATCTTGTACTGGAGTGGGCACAGATATCAGATCATATCCCAAACCATGCTCATGAGAAGCCTGCAAATTCAGGTTGGGTATCTTTACCCCCATGACGTTTTTTGCGTTTACGGATATCAGCATGCTGCTCTGTTCTGCAGCAATCCTCTCCAGGTTTATCCTTCCAGCATATATCTCTGCAATCTTTGTGCTGTCCATTGCCGACTGCACAGATGCGCCAAGGTTCGCCTTCAGGAGATGTATCTGCCTTGCCAGATTGAAGAACTCCAGGACCAGGCTTGCCCTCTTCATCTTTATGAGAGAGAGCCCTTTGCTTGCGACAGCTACGCTTTTTCTGGTGCGTATCAATTCGATCCTTGTTGTCTTTATGTTAACAGCGTTTACCATGTTCACTCCTTCCATTTTCCGTATTTGGAAATGAATTCATCCTTTATCCTCTTCATATCATTCTTGGAGAGAGTGCTGAAAAGCTCCCAGCCAAGGTCAAGGCTCTTGTCTATGCTCCTATCTTCATCGTATCCCTGCTTTACGAACTTCTCTTCGAAAAGGTCTGCAAATTTCAGGCTGCGCCTGTCATTCTCGCTCAGGGCTTCCTCGCCGACTATTTCTGTAAGGCTTCTCAGGTCTTTCCCTGCAGCATACGAAGAATAGAGCTGGTCTGAAACATTCCTGTGATCCTCCCTAGTCCTCTCTTTCCCTATTCCCTGGTTCATGAGCCTTGAGAGGGAGAGCAGCACGTCGACATTCGGGTATATCCCTTTCCTGTGCAGCTCTCTGCTCAGAACGATCTGCCCTTCTGTTATATAGCCGGTAAGGTCTGGTATCGGGTGAGTTATGTCGTCTCCAGGCATTGTAAGCATGGGTATCTGGGTTATAGAGCCCTTCCTGTTGTTTATCTTTCCAGCCCTCTCGTATATGGTGGAAAGGTCAGTATACATGTATCCAGGATATCCTCTCCTGCCCGGAACCTCTTCCCTGGCGGCAGATATCTCCCTAAGAGCCTCGGCATAGTTGGTCATGTCTGTTAATATAACAAGAACATGCATATTCTCCGTATATGCAAGGTATTCTGCTGCGGTAAGTGCCAGCCTTGGGAGTATTACCCGCTCCATAGAAGGCTCTGATGATAGGTTTAGGAACACAACCGCCCTGGAAAGGGCGCCTGTCTCTTCGAGCTCCCTCTTGAAAAAGTTTGCCTCCTCGCTGTTTATTCCTATGCCTCCAAAAACAACTGCGAACTCTTCGCTCTCTCCCAGGATCTTTGCCTGCCTTGCAATCTGGGCAGCTATTCTGTTGTGCGGCAGTCCAGAGCCAGAGAATATGGGCAGCTTCTGCCCTCTTACTAGAGTGTTCATGCAATCTATTGTTGAGATTCCGGTCTGTATGAATTCGGAAGGCTCCTCTCTGGCAGTAGGGTTTATTGGGCTCCCTGTTATCTCTATCTGCTCATTGCTGTATATCTGCGGTCCTCCATCCCTTGGATTGCCCACGCCGTCAAATATTCTGCCGAGCATGTCTGTGCTGACAGAGAGTTTTGCTGTGCTGCCTGTAAACCTGACTTTTGTTCTCTCAAGATTCATACCTCTTGTCTCTCCGAACGACTGCACTACAGCAATCCCGTTCCTGCTGTCTAGAACCTGCCCTGTCACAGTGGTCCCGTCTTCCAATGAGATTTCTGCTATCTCGTTGTAAGCAGCGTCGGTGACCCCTTCCACAAAAAGCAAAACGTTTGTTATCTGCTTTACAGTACTATAATACACGTCTTTCATGATTGCACCTTATTTGTTTCAGTATTCGCAAGATCCCTGACTGATTTTTGGAAATCTTGGTAATATGAATCTATTTTAGCCTCAGGGACAAATTTCATCCTTGCCATCTTCTGCTTGGCATCGGTATTCGAAAGCTTGTCCATGGTAAAGCCCCTGTCAAGCAGTGTTCGCTCTGCAGCATCAAGTTCAAGTATCGCCTTGAGCATTATCGCCTGCTTCTTTATCGAGGTGTAGGTATCTACATCGTCAAATGCGCTCTGCTGCAGGAAGTCCTCCCTTATCACCTTGGCTATGTCTAGAACCTCTTTCTCCTTTTCAGGGAGAGCGTCGTACCCGACGAGCTGCACTACCTCGTTTATCTCAGCCTCTTTCTGAAGTATTGACATCACAGTTGACCTCATATCATTCCATTCCTCTCCTACATTTTTATTATACCATTCACCAAGTTCGTCCAAATAAAGGGAATAGCTGTTTAGCCAGTTTATTGAAGGGAAATGCCTTCTGTTAGCAAGAGATGCGTCAAGCGCCCAAAATACTCGGGTAACCCTCAGTGTATTCTGTGATACTGGCTCTGATGTGTCTCCTCCCGGAGGAGAGACTGCCCCAATGGCCGTTACCGATCCTGTAAGCCCGTTTACGGTCTGCACCCTTCCAGCCCTCTCATAAAATTCTGCAACCTTCCTGCCAAGATATGCAGGATAACCTTCCTCTCCAGGCATCTCTTCAAGCCTTCCGGATATCTCCCTGAGCGCCTCAGCCCATCTTGAGGTGCTATCTGCCATAAGCGCAACGTTATATCCCATATCCCTGTAGTATTCTGCAAGGGTTATTCCTGTGTATATGCTTGCCTCCCTTGCAGCCACTGGCATGTTGGATGTGTTTGCAATAAGGATGGTGCGGTCCATAAGAGGCTTGCCGCTCTTCGGGTCGGTAAGTTCTGGAAATGTTGTGAGTATTTCTGTCATCTCGTTTCCTCTCTCCCCGCAGCCTATATACACCACTATCTCGCTGTCTCCCCATTTTGCTAGCTGGTGGGATACTACAGTTTTGCCGCTTCCGAAAGGCCCAGGTATTGCTGCGCTTCCGCCTTTGGCTACTGGAAAGAGTGCATCTATAACCCTCTGCCCGGTAAGGAAGGGAACGTTTGGAGGGAGCTTGGACGAAACCGGCCTGGGTATCCTTACAGGCCACTCCTGCCCCATGCTTATGCTTCTTTTGCCATCCTTTGAGCCAATCTCTGCAACGCAATCAGAGATGGAAAAATCTCCCTCTGATATGCTTAATATTTTGCCGTTTATCCCGTGCTGCACCATAACGAGATGCTTTATTAGGCTGGTCTCATTGACCTCGCCTATTATGTCTCCCCCTTTCACAGAATCTCCAATCTTTACCTTTGGGACAAAATGCCATTTTTTCTTTGTATCCACTGACTCTACATCTATGCCTCTTGGCATGAAATCTCCGCTTTTGCCCATTATCTTATCGAGAGGCCTCTGTATTCCGTCGAATATTGAGCCTATCAATCCTGGCCCGAGCTTTACTGATAGAGGCATGCCAGTGTCGGTGACAGGCTCCCCGGGCTTTAGCCCGGTTGTGTCTTCATATACCTGTATTGTTGCTTTCCCTGAATCAAGCTTTATGATCTCTCCAGTCAGTTTCTCGTCGCCTACCTTAACCACATTATACATTTTGGAGCCGGTAAGCCCGGTCGCTATAACTACAGGCCCGGAAACTCTGTACACTCTTCCATTTTCCATCTATGCACCTTTTAGCATGCTTATATCAACTCCCAGCACGCGCTTTGCCAGCCCCTCCACAGATTCCTGGGAGGCTGTGCTGCCGGGCACAGGTATGAATATTACAATGGGTTTTAATGAGGTTTCTGCCTGGCTTAGCGCCCACTGATCCATTCCTGCCCTTATTGTCTCGGATACAATGACAAGATTATACTCTTTCGAAGCGATAAGACTTGTAAGCCTGGACCTTGCATCTTTTTCATTTTCCATGAAAACATCCTTTATGCCGATCAGCTTGAAGCCCAATGCAAGCTCCCTTTCTCCGATAACAGCTATCTTGTCAAATTCCATCAGACCACGTGCTTCAATATCTTCATCCTATCTAATCTTGCTTTTCCTATATTATAATATTTGCCCAGCCATACCGCCCTCAACTCGTCGCGCTCTATCTCGCTCCTTATCAAGAAGCCTATTATCTGCTCTACGGATATCGAAGACTCATTGAACATTTTGAGATATTTTTTGTTAAGCTCGCGCTTGAGAGCCGCCTCTATATAAGAGGAGAATCGCTCCTCCCTATAGAGCTCGAATGCGTCATCTATCTTGAAAGGAAGTATCTGCTGGATCTGCATCACATCCCTGCCAAGCATTTCGACAAGCTTGCTTTCCGGTATGCTCCCTCCTTTTATTATGAACTCCTTTATGTCCGTCCTGCCGTACTCTATCGCCTTTATAACGCTCATTATGTTCTTTATGTCAATCGAATTTTTTATGTAATCAAGCAGCATGCCTTCATTTCCCATGTAAAACTTAAATGAATCTGCAAGCCTTGCATAATAATACAGGTCAAGCACAAGAAACATGCCAGATACATCTCCTTTGCGCGCGTCGTCAAGATTTTTTAGCAGAGGAGTTCCATATCCGTATTTTACCGCGTATGTTACCACCCCCTCTATATCCTTCTGCGATATCATATTCGCATAGTCTTCCTTTGTTATCATGCCTGCAAGCAGCCCAACAGGAATGCCGCTCTGCACCGTAAGAAATGCCTGCGTATGCTCTATCGCATAGCCAAGCTTCTTTGAGGAGAGTATTGTCTTTATGTTCTCTATATCCCACTTTGTTATGAAGGCTGCAACTATATCTTTTGCAAGAGGCGGGATTGCAGTGGCTGAGGCTTGCGCCATGCGTATCATGTGCGCGTTTATTACAGCTTCCACAAGATCTGTGCCTTTGTAAATTCCTGAAAGTTCATCTATCTCTTTTCTGTATGAGGTTGATGAAAGAGAAGAGATGAAATCTGCCATCTCCTTCTGCTCTAGCTGCTCTATAAAAGAGGGGCTAAGGAAGTCGGACCTCATCGCCTTAAGCCTTCCGTACGCCCCGGTATAAGTGGAATCCATCATTTCACCTTCTTCAAGACCTCTACCGCCACCTTGCCTTTTATAGAATCAAGTATCCTGCCAAGCCTATAATCCATGGATCTTTTCCCGTCAGAAGAATATGCAATTATTCCTCCTTCAAAAGCTTCTTTTGCCTGCTGAATAGATGCTCCGTGTATTGGTTTTATCATTTCCATGTCCTGCTTCCGCATCATTATTATGCATCCCTCTCCAAGCTCTTTTGAAGCCGATTCTGAAAGCCTTGCAAGCAGCCTTTTGTAATCATCGCTCTCTGTATATGATGCAATCTGCTTTCGTATCTCACCTATGGCAGACTCTATAGAATTGTTTAGTGCCTTCTGATAAATTTGCGCACCTTCAACATTGGCTTTGCTCGAAGCTTTGGATAGGGCAGTATCTGCAGCCTCTTTTGCTGCTGATATCTTTTCCAATGTGTATTTCTGAGCCTGCTTCTTTGCATCCTCAATTATAGAATTGGATTTTAACCCTGCATCGTCAAGCGTTTTCTTTACTTTCAGCTCAGTCTCCTTCTCTATTCTAGCCACTATTTCTTCGAGACCCATTGAACCAATTTATGATACGCTCAAAGTATCTGCAATAGAAGTATAAGCCCTAGCACGAATCCGATTATCCATAATGTCTCAGGTATTACGAAGAAGAATAGGACCTGGCCGAATTTCTCCGGTCTTTCGGCTATGATGCCCATTCCTGCAGCTCCGATTCCCTGCTGTGCCATACCCGTACCTATAAGTCCTCCTGCTATAGCAATAGATGCTGCAACTGCGTATAAAGGATCTGCTGTAGTTACCATTTGTTTCACCAATCTTAAAGCGCAAGGCGCAGAGATATATGTTGCATAATCTATAAAAAGCTGCACTTAGCAAAATGAGCGCGAAATCCAGCGCCAATAATTAATCAAGGCTTCATGATTGCATAAAAAAACATAAACTGAAAAAACTTAATGAAAAATTGGATTTGGATTGTGCTGCTCAATGCGGAGCTTAAATATGGGGTTTGCCATCCTGCCTTTCATAGCATTTCCAAGAAGTCTGGATCTTCGATGTACCCCTTGAATGCATTGCCAAGTTTAACGGCCTCAGCGCCATCAACAACCCTATGGTCAAAAGTAATCGTGAAAGGCAGAACCTTTCCTACTTTCGGATTTCCATCTGCAAAGAACTGCCAGTCGCGAACTGCAAGTATTCCCACAATTGCAACGTCAGGAGGGTTTATCATTGGAACAGCAAGGAATCCCCCGCCAAGGCTGCCTATGTTCGTTATCGTTATTGTTGTATCTTTCATTTCGTCTATCTTTATCGTCTTGTCCTTTATTTTCTTTGAAAGATCCTGTATCTCTTTTGCGATCTCAGCTATGCTTTTTTTGTCTGCGCCTTTTATCACAACAACCCTCAGCCCGTCATCTGCCTCTGCAGCCAGGCCGATGTTGTAATATTTCTTTATTATTATTTCCTGGTTCTCCCTGTCATAGCTGGCGTTAAAATGAGGATTTTCTTTGAGGGCCTCTACAAGCGCTTTTATTATGAATGGAAGGAGGGTGAGATGCACATCCTTGCCTTTCATCTTTTCTTTCTCTTTGGAGATGATATTCCATAGCTCTGTCGCATTTATAAGATCCATATGAGTTGCCCTGGGGATTTTCCATGACTCCTCCATGTTCTTTGCTATCGCTTTTCTTGTCATAGACATCGGCACGCGCTCAATCTCTTCCTTATGGGATTCCTCAAGAACTTCGGAATACT
>JAKABJ010000025.1 GCA_021801905.1 Microcaldota archaeon
GAATTGCCCAACCGTATGTCATGAGGTACTCCATTGCAGACTGGGATTTTCGCATTTTGCTATAAGCAAACGGATCCTTAATACAAAATTGCGTTTTCATTTAATCGCACATTACTTTCATTTATAATAAATTATAATAAGTTTACACTTTAATGATGGAATTTGATTTTTGTTTATTACCACGGTACTTTTTTTAAACCAATTCTATGTGCGCCTTTGTTTGTAAAAACATGAAGAATTCCTGTAAGGATAATAAGAAAAATAATCCCATAAAAATCAGGCAGATTCGCTAGAGGAAGGGCGAATATTAGTGCAAATATAAAGAAACCATACTGGTCTAATATAGGCACTTCGCCTCCTGGATTAACCCCTATCCTTCTCTTGACAAAACTTCCTAGAAAGTCTCCAAATATCGTACCTAGTGAAAGGAGAACAGCTATAGGCAGCATAAAATTCAGGAAAGGAAATTCAATTACGCCAACAAGGATTCCGCAAACAAGTGCCGCAAGAGTTCCGCTTATTGTCTTGTTGTCTCCAAAAATTCTCCTTTTTCCGATTTTTTTACCCATATCTACAGGGCCCCATTTGCCTCCAAAAATTACAGGCGCCCCATTGGCAGCATATGCGGGGAAAATATAGATTATCGGATATAATATTACATCGTATATGATTTGATAGATCAAGAGATAACCTCATAAAACGGTGCCTTCTGCCATCTTCTGCGTGCCGCCTCCATTAAATCTCTTTCCTAGTCGCACAGCGTGTTCCTTAATCAATTCTAGCGCATTCTTTACGGATTTCTGCCCGGAGATGCAGACAATTTCGCCTTGCTTGTTAATAAATATAACTGCCAGATTTGAATTACGCTCTATGGCAGCATTAGCTATGTTTCTTAGAGTCTGCCTGCTATAATCCATCTCCATTGAGACCGTGCCAGAAGGATGCTTGTCTGCGATTTCCCTTCCTAACTCTTCTGCTATTTTCCTATTCTCTTTCTTGGACCTCTGCAGCTCTTCCATCCTGTCCTTCATTCCTGAATCCAACTTATCAATATCCAAAGAGGAGAGGCCTGCCATATTCTTGATTGTTCTCTCCATAGCATTTATCTTGTCCAATGCTGCAGGCCCAGCAGTAAATTCGATTCTATCTACGCCATCATGCGGCCTTGATGTTGATATTATCTTTATTAGGCCTATCATTGTCTCCCTATCCATCAAATGGAGGCCTCCGCATGCCTGGGCATCGATAAGATTACCTTTCAAATCCCTTATTGTAACTATCCTGAGCTTTGCTGCAGGCACACCGTGCCCTTGATATATTGTAAATCCGTATTCCTGTTCGGCTTTCCCTCTGTCCATTTCTTCTACCTTAACCCTTATTCCATGCAGTATTATCCCATTGGCTTTGTTTTCTATAAGGTTTACTTGCTGTTCTGTAAGCTTATCGTAATGAGATATGTCTATATGTGCTTTCTCTGGTGATTTCTTTGCCCCTTCCTGCCATGCGTGGGCGCCTAAGACCTCTCTAGCAGAAGCGTTTATTAGATGTGTTGCTGTGTGATGTGCCATCAGCCTTATCCTTCTCTCAATATCTACTTTGCAATCGACCTTTTCTCCTTTTTTGAATGCATTGGCAGACTCAATCTCGTGTATCACTATGCCATCGGTGCTTTCTACAGATTTTATCTTGATTCCGTTTATAGTCCCCCTATCGTCTTCTTGGCCCCCTCCTTCTGGATAAAACGGGGTTTTATCAAGAACTACAAAATTACCGTTGCAGAGAAGCACCTTGGAGTCAGACTGGTCAATATAATCATAGTATAGCTTTTTTGTCTTTGGAATGCCCTCTAAGTTTATTTTAATATTATTATTTTCCTTCTTTTCCTTTTTTGCAAAATCTCCTTTTATTATCCTATTGTAGAGCTCCTCTGGTAATTCGATATTTTTGCCCTTTTCATTTGCTATCTTGCTTATGAACTCAGGAGTTATTCCATTGCTTTCATATAAAGTTCGCATCTTTTCTGGAGTTATCTCCTCGTTTTTCTCTATCATAGTTGTAACATGCTTTGTAGCTGCATCTTTCATGGAAGCGTACCTTTTTTTCTCTATGGAGATTACCTCATTGATTATATCCATATTTTCGGACAGTCCTTTGTAGAGGTTCTTAACATCATTGGAGTGCATCTCCATTAATTTTATCAAGTCTAAGTCCATCGAATACCGGTCTATGAAATCAAATATCCTTCTGATGATTATCCTTAGATTATAGCCTCCGCCCATGTTGCTTGGCAGAGCCCCATCATTTATTGCAAATAGCAAAGTCCTGGTGTGGTCCGCTATCGCATATACAGCCTGCATTGGCTTTATTACATCCTGGTATTCCTTCACTTTAATGCCTGCCTTTTTCATCAGCTCCATATCTGCGTCCTTGCTGCCAGCCTCTGTAATATCCACCTCACCGCTGAGTGCTGCTATTTTGGAGTATAGCGTATAATTACGATGGAATGGCACATTTTTGTAAATGTATTCTAGTTCTTTTGGAAAGACTGCATCGTAATTCGTTTCGGCCCCTGTGTAATACCATAACAGCCTTTCAAAACCCCATCCTACATCAACAACCTTGCTTGGCAGTTCCTTCATTTTACTATCCGAGTATTCAAACTGTGTAAAGACATTGTTTCCCAACTCCAGCCCTTTCGAGAAGAATTCTAGGGAGGGACCGAACTCAGAGAAATCACCCATGGCCCAGACGTCCTCCACATATGTGATATCTTCTTTCTTTATTCCGATGTGCTTTGTCAGAAAACCGTAATTAAGCTCTATGCATCTGTCTCTCCAATAGCCTTCTTTTGGGTAGTTAAAGGCGTGCTGCCCTGCCATCATAAATGAGGTAAAATGCCTTCCAGTCACGCCGACATTTGGTATGTCATTGAAACGCATGCATATCTGTGGGACTATCAGGGGGTTTTCGCCGTACTCAAAGCTCATCTTGCCATTCTCTATCCTTTGGAAATCTTGTATGCTTGCAATTGTGAAATATAGATCTGGACGCCATCTGCTTACAACTGGATACCTATCTATTACAGAGTGACCATTTTCCTTAAAGAAATTGGAGAGCTTTTCCCACATTTGTTCATATCCTATATTTGATGCCTTTTTCTTAATGAAAGAGTAAGGCTCGTGAGAGGAGTCTCCGCATAATTCCCTTGAAGAATCTGCTGTCCAGAAGTGCATACCGCATTCTTTGCACTGCTTCCTTTCGAATCCCTCTTTTTGAAATAACTTTACTGAATAGTACTTGGTAGGCTCCTTTGCAAATTCCTTTATAAGATTATCTTTTGTCAGCATTGTGCCACATTGTTTATTTACTAGTTTCACTTATAAAGCTTTGCGGATGGCGATATTTAAAAGATTTTTATATGCATGGGGAATACATAAGAGAGACTGATTTTTAGCAAAACTGGGAAAAATCCTATATTATTTAGATGCAGAAAGAAAACAAACAGCAAAGATAAGTGAGCATTTGTTTCATTCAGAACTTCTTATTTTTAGCATATTATTTATGTAGCCTTATTTCTTAAATAGAATAATATTCTTTCAATGCTTGTGCTTCATTTTTAGTCGAGGTATTAGAAAAATATTTATAAATTTAAAAACCCAAATAAAACCGAACAATGAGATAGCACATATAAATATAATCGGTTTAATAGATTTGGATTACATGACCAAAACCTGGGAGACTAAAAATAAGATACTGAAATTTATGCGCAGCGGCAAGAAGATGCCGTCCGAAATCTGCGATGAATTTGGTTTATCCCCGGCAACAGTTACACAGCACCTTCAGGAACTTGAAGCAATGGGAGCTATAAGAAAGGTTGACAACCCCTTTGTAAAGAAATGGAAGTATTTTGAACCAAACCCGGAATTTAATATTAAGATTATAGGAAACGGTGGGAGTATGACAAAAACAAAAACACCTTATATAATAGCGCTGGTTGCTATGCTTGTTGCTATTGGTGCTATTGCTTTCGTAGCTACGCAGTTGATGAACAGTGCCGGTGTTGCACAGGTTACCGTGCCTGTAAGGCTGACAGATCCCCCCACAGTACCTAATGGCACACAGGCGCTACTTATAAGCTATTCTTCTGTTGCAGTGCATTTTAACGGAGGAAGCAACGCTACAGGCTGGATATCGGCAGCGGGTAATGGTTCGATAAACCTATTATCATTGATAAATGAGAGCGAAGTCATAGGTAGTGTTACAATCCCTAAAAATTCGATTGTTGACATGATTAGGTTTAATGTAACCTCAGCTAGCATAGAGATCAATGGCACATACTATAATGTAACAGTACCTAGCAGAAGCGTACTGGCTCATGTCTCTGGAAGAGGGAATGTAAATAGCAGCGCAGGCCTGCTGCTAGACTTATCTCCAGTAGTAGCAACCATATATACAAACATGTCTACAATATTCGTTCTTGTTCCATCTGTTAGAGCCGTGGTTGCACCAAACGGCAATACAAGCACATTTATAGGGACTAGGGCGCAAATCTCCGAATATGAAAGAACTCATTTGGAGACTGCTAAAGCAAACATAAGCATAACATCTGCAACCCTGTCACAAACCGGAAATGCAACCAACTTCTCTATTACTGTAAGAAACAATGGCAACCAGAGCGTATTACTCAGCCACGTACTCATATATGGAAACGATACGATTACAATTAATCCTGAAATTGTTTTACCTGGATCTATTTCCGGGAATGTTTCTGCAGGCGAAGGGATTGGATCAGGAAGCGGAGAAAGGATATCAAATCTCTCTGGATCAAACATTGTAATATCATCAAATGCTCCAAATTCTACTTCAACCATACCAAACTCCAAAAACAGGACAGCTGTGGCAAATATATCTATAAAAACAAACATTACAGTGCAAGATAGGCCTTATGTAACTGGTGCATTTGGAGAAGGAATTGGCACAAGAATGAACATTACTGCAAACATGACAGGATTGCAAATAGAAGAGCAAAAAAGCGAGCATGGCGGCATATGGGTATTGGTAAATGGCTCGCGTGTGATGATAAACAGTAGCAACAGTGGAATGCCATTGCTTGGCAGGGAGGATGTGAGCAGCCTCTTCAAAGTAAGCAAAAACATAGTAAGCATGAGAGTATTGAACTTTCAAATAACCCAGAATGGGCAGCTCTTCCTCCCCTTCTCTTCAGGATGCATAAAACCATATGATGAATTATCTGTTAATTCATCTGGAGGAGCAATAGCTGCAACAAATAATTCTTCAGCGTCGGTATGCGGATACGAAGACATACCAAGGATGATAGATGAAGGCTATACATTGGAACCAGGGGAGAGCGCAACCTTTACCTTCTCAGGAAAGGTAGGGCTGGCATTCGGGCGCATAATCATAAGCCCAATTTCTGGTGAAAACTACAGCATAGTAGTTGCTGGAATTGATGGAGCTTCTGGATCAACTAAAATCACAGCCACTTGAAAAATAACCGCAGGGGCATAGAACTCCGCAGAGCCGTGCAGCTTTTCATGAATTATTACCTGTCAGAGTGCCTTTTGCGGCCACCACACCTTGCATTCCTTTCCAAAAAATGCGCAGTAATTGCATTTCCATGATTCATCTTTTGGAACTGGCATTGCCTCTCTGTTCCCTTTCCAATACTCCATGATGAATCCGATTATAGAATTCATCTCCTCTTCATTATAGTAGATTTTTTCTATCTTTGTCTGCTTACCGGTATACTGATTTATATACCTAACAAGAAGAGTGTCACTTATTGTGCCTATGTTATTTATAGATGAGAAGAATTGGTCTGCAATAGCGTTTACATTCATCATCTGCTCTTTTATCCCAAGTGCGTAAAGCTGTCTCTTGAATTCTGCAGTCAAAGGCATTGTTGATGTGAAGAAAGTCCTCTTGAACTGTTCTGACGTATATTCTCCATTTTTTATGTCGGTGAGTAGTTTTTTATAAAGCATTACTTGAACCTTGTGAGTAAGAACCTGGGCGTCGGTTGGAACTTTGTCTGTGCTTCTTGTTTTATCTTCCTGTACCACAACCTCGTTGTTTTTTATCTCAAGCTGGTCTATTTTGCCAACAATTTTGAATCCGCTTATGGAGCCGTATACCTGTATTTCCCTTGCTTTCCCGTTCTCCTTCAACGACCTAAGCGCCATGACGCTGCTGTATAAACCTTTATAAAAAGAGTCAGAATAGCTTTTGGGCATGAGTATTATTGGGACGTTGGTCTCGCTCTCCAAAGTCCCATGTATCTCCTTACCCTTCTTTATCTCTGCAGTTATCTTTTGCCCGTATAGGTAATTGAGCTCCATTTGCTTCTCGCACCAATATTGAGAAGCAATATCAGAAGCACGTATGCTTGCTTTCTTTAGACGTTTAAGAGCATCCAATTATATCAGCCCGCCTGCCTGTCATCACAGCAATAGCTCAGAGATTACCTCGGTCATCACTGATTAGTTTTGCTGTTATAGCTATAAATATCTTTATAGGTTTATTTTGCAGCCGGCTTTTGCTTTGTGCGCTTATTGAAAAGGAAATATATTATGTAGATTATGATGATAAATGCAGCTATTCCAAATAGAACAACAATTGCACTTTTTGCAGAAAGAAGATAATAGCCATATGCCATCAGCACAGCATCCCATATAAACGTGCCTGCAATAGAGTATGTAAAGAATCTTTTTGGGTTCATTTTTGCAAAACCTGCTGGGAAGCTCATAAAGGTCCTTACAACAGGGATTAACCTAGATACGAATACTGCAAAATTGCCGTTTCTTGCAAACCATTCATCAAACCTGTCCAAAGATTCCCTGCTGATATGAAAAAGATGCATATGCTTGTATACAACATCTTTACCAAGAAAGTACCCTATATAGTAATCTATTATCAAACCTCCTATACTTCCTAGAACTCCTGCCAAAAGCGCAGGGTAAAATCTCAGGAGACTATTATGTGCAAATAGACCTGCAAGAGGCATTACCACTTCGCTTGGCACTGGTAGAGATGAGCCCTCCATTAGCATAAGGCCGAATATTGCCGCATATCCGTATTTGGTTACAAGAGCGGATATTGCCGAGTACGATGAGGTAAATACAGAGATAATTGTTGCTATAATTGTAAATGTCAAAAGACCACAGTGGAGTATCTTGCTCAAAGAGATTAAATACTTTGCATCAGCACTCTAAATGTTGAAATGAAGATAATCAAATTTTATGAAAGCTCAGGCACTCTTAAGGTTAAGTTGGACACTGTTGAGGACTTATGGTGTATAGAGAGGATAGTATTCAAAGGAGACATGGTAAAATCAGAGAGCAAGCGCAGGTTCCGGTCTGTAGATACGGATGCTGGAGAGCTTAAGGATGTTGTGATAAAAATAGCAGTGGAAGGAACCGAGCTGGATAAGGCTGCAATGAGATTAAGGATAAGCGGTAAGATATTGGAAGGCAAGCCTATGGAGTATATACGACTGAACAGCTATCACACATTAAACATATCAGTCGAAGACATAATTGAAATAACTAAAGAAGAATGGCCGGATTATATTGTTCAAGTAGTGAAAAACTCAGTCAAGGATTCTAAGAAACCCAGGCTTGGGATAATAGCCATGGATGATGAAAAGGCACTGCTTGCTTACTTGCACGGCTCCGGAATCCAGTTTGAGAATGAGATATACAGCCATTTAAGCAAGAGGATGAGCCAGAAGGAATTTACTGAGCAGCAGAACAAGTACTTTAACCAGATACTTGATTTTGCAGGCAGAATGCCTGTTGAAATTATCGTGATCGCAGGCCCTGGATTTACAAAAGATGACATAAAGAAATATGCAGAGGCAAACGGAATATTGAAGAAGATTGGAAAGCGATTCTTCTTTTTCAAGACAAGCAATAATGAGAGGTCTGGCATATACGAGCTTATAAGGGGAAAAGAGATTGAGGAGATACTTGAAGGGGACAGAATGAGGGAGGAGTTCGCCCTTATGGCAGAGTTCCTGGAGGGTCTTGAAAGCGGAAGGTCAAAATCGGGGATTAATGCTGTCATAGATGCAATAAATAACTATGATGCAGACAGAGTGCTGGTAAATGACAGCGTACTTGCAGATGAAGTTATAAAGAATGCTCTTTCAAAAGCAGAGGCTGCGAGAATAAAGATAAACATAATAAATTCTGATGACGAAGTAGGAATGCAGCTCCACTCTTTTGGGGATATTGCATGTTTGTGATGCATTCTTGATGTTAGGCATTCCACTTCTGTTTTTAATGTTTGTATTGATATATTTGATACAAAATAAAAGAGTAAATGTATTTAATTTTCATTTCAGAATCATTATATATCAGAATGAAAAAAGGATAATTCGGAGAGTGGAGCGGTTATTAAAACCGACTCAG
>JAKABJ010000005.1 GCA_021801905.1 Microcaldota archaeon
GCCTAAGAACTTTACAATAAGTCATTAAATTCTGTTATTATAAAACCTCGCACAAATTATAAATCCCTTTTATGCTTCTGTTTTTGCAATTAACATTTTGGGAGGAGAACCAATATTATTGGCGGCATTTATAACTGCTAAAAAGTTGCCAAACTTCAGATAATGCTTTTATTTAAGCTAATATTTATTCTTTTTTGTTCATTTATACAGATTAGGTGCTCAATTGATTCTGTCTGATTACGATCTTTCAAATGCCCTTAGGTATAAAAGAATTGTAATAACTCCTCTTTCCAAGGAGTCTATTAGGGAGAATGGAATAGATTTTAGACTATCGGGCGAAATTGCAAGGCACAGAAGATACGATAAAGACTTTGTACTAGACCCGGAAAACGAAGAGCATGTTAATCATAGCTATACTTTGGAGAAAAATTCCAGGAGGCTTATAATAAAAGCAAATGAGCAAGTTCTTCTCTCAACAATAGAGTATATAGAGCTGCCTGACGACATAATGGGTTTTGTAGAACTGAGGAGTACCTGGGCCAGGCATGGAATTTCACTTCCACCAACTATAATAGATGCGGGTTTTAAAGGAACCGTTACTCTTGAAGCTATAAACAACGCCCCTTATGCTATAGCTTTAAAGCCCAAGCAGAGGTTTGCTCATGTTATATTCATGAAGACAAGCAACAAGGTAATGAACAGCTATAGCGGCAAGTATCTCGGTCAAAACGGAATAAAGCTGCCCAAAGTGCTTAAAAAGAACGGAAAGGGCAAGGACAGGTAAACCTTAAATCATATTTTACAAGAAGCCATAAGTGCTGATGCAAAACCTGCGAATTTCTTCAATATGCTCTGTTAAGCAAAAATATATGTAAATATTAAGTATTAAGGTGAAAAAAATGCAGGAGGCTTGCTAAAATGGCCTCCTGCAGCTTCCGATTCTTGCACTAAGTTAAAGAGTATTATCTCATTGCAAGATCTGATATCTCTGCGCTTGCTCCACTCTCGCTTTGGGGCTTTGACTGTCCAGTACCGGAAACAAGCACTACGTCCCCAATGTTCTTAACATTCTTGAACAGGACGCTTTTCTGCTGTAATATCTTTCTTACCTCTACCTTATCGGAATTTTTCCATTCCTGCATAAGTAGTCTGCTTATCTCCCCTCTTTCAAGGTCCACTATCGCATCCCTGACCTCTCCGAGATACTGCCCTCCATCGCTGTAGATGTCCATGCTGTATATTTCACTTACTTTCAACTAATCACCTGAATATCTGTGTTATAATAAGCTTAAATATTTTGTGCATGGAAGGGGTAATTGGAAGTTTTAAACAGACTAGAAGTTTTTAGCGTTTTCGAAAGGGATAAAAGGACAGAAAAAACTCTACGACGAATCACATATAGAAAGGTTTAAATATCTTTGTATACACAATAATAGTGCTAGTTTTTAGAAATATTTAAAAATCTTTATGCTATCCAAGCGGGTGGCAAAAATATTTGAAAAGTGGTTTTAATGTCTAATACCAAGAAAACAACAAAATCCAAGCAGCCTAACGAAGAAGGAGTGAAAAGAATAGTTGTCAGCGATAATAAATTGAGCATCGAGGATTCATCTGCAAAAAGAAGGAGAGGCAGGCCTAGGGGCAGCGTAAGGGAAGCACTATACGGAACAAATGAAATGGTCAGCCAGTCTTCCGTGCAGCAGGATTTTCTTGAAAAGAGAAGGTGCCCTAGCTGCGGATCTGCAGATATAATCTCTGACAGCGAACGCGGAGAAAGGGTCTGCAACAATTGCGGTTTGGTAATTGAAGAGAATGCAACAGACTCCGGCCCAGAATGGAGGGCATTTGACTCAGATCAAAGAAATTCAAGGTCTAGAACGGGTGCACCAATAAAATACACAAAACCCAACAGGGGTCTAGTAACAGAGATAGATCTTTACAATAAAGACATAAGAGGGGTAAGGATACCTTCAAAAAGGCAAGCGCAGCTATACAGAATGAGGAAATGGCACAAACGTGCAAGCATATCGAATTCCAGCGAAAGGAATTACCTTATAGCACTTCCTGAACTTACAAGAGTTTCAAGTTACCTTGGTCTTCCTGAGAATATCAGGGAAAATGCAGCACTGCTTTACAGGAAATGCGTGCAGAGCAACATGATAAGGGGCAGGCCTATAGAGACTGTTGTACAGGCTGTAATATACGCAGCATGCAGAAGCGCAGGAATGCCAAGAACACTGGATGAAATTTCAAGCATCTCTGGATTGCCAAAGAAAGAGATAGGAAGGGCATACAGGGTAATATCGCACGAGCTCGGCCTCAAAATTCCTCTTACAGATCCAATAAGCTATGTGCCAAGATACATAAACTCATTGAAGCTTAGCGGAGAGGCACAGGAGAAGTCCATTGAGCTGCTGAAGCATGCTATGAGAAAAGGGCTTGTCTCCGGGAGAAGCCCTACGGGCGTAAGCGCAGCTGCAGTTTATATAGCTGGTGCATTATGCGGGGAGAGGCGCACCCAGAAGGAGGTTGCCGACGTAGCAGGAGTGACAGAGGTCACAATAAGGAACAGGTATAGGGAACTCAAGGAACAGTTGAAAATAGACGTAAACCTCTGAGCCATCGACTGCACTAATCCGAATAGAAAAAGAGGCAGCGCTTAGATAATGCCGCGAAAGTGCAGGCACTGCGCTTTTTCCAGCGTGTTAGACATCTGTCAAATTTCTTCAAACCTGCAGAGCAAGCTTAAAAAGCAATAGGTTCAATCTTTATATGAGCATGGGCGACAAGTTAACCAGGCTCAGAGAAAAAAACCGGGTTGGGAAAATGAGTGGAATAGCAGAAAGTGTAGAGGAAGGAGCTGAGTACGACATGACTGTGAAAGCGAAAGGTGCTCGCGGCGAAGGAATAGGCAGAATAGGTAGTTTTGTTGTCTTTGTCAACAACGCGAAGACAAGGATAGGCAATAACTACAAGGTGAAAGTGACAAAAGTGCACAGAACCTTCGCATATGCAGAGGTTGCGCACCCAAGAGGTAGCTTTGTAGGAAACGGAAGTATGATTGAGTTCTGATCCGAACCAGCAAACCCTTTTATACTTAATGGTGTTAATCTATCTAGGCGAATTATCAAGGCATTCGGCTTTTTAGATATGCTAAGGCTTATCATGTGCCGTGCCTGGGGTTTATTGCATGGAACCAAAAATGGAAAAATATATGAAAGGCACTACTACCATAGGAATAATCTGTTCTGACGGAGTTGTGCTCGGAGTCGATTCAAGGGCTACAGCTGGCAACTACATAGCAAGCACAGAAGCGAGAAAGGTCTTTAAAATAGATTCTAATATCGGAATGACAATTGCAGGGGGTGTTGGGGATGCGCAGGAGCTTGTAAGAATACTAAAAGCGCAGAATGAGATTTATAAGATGAACGAGGGCAGGCCTCTTACCCCAAAATCTGCATCTTCGCTGCTCTCCATAATAATGCAGCAGAACAAGATGATGCCTTACATGGCATGGGTTATGGTTGGAGGGCTTGATGGAAACGTCCCACTGCTTTATTCTATAGATGCGCTGGGAGGCGCTATAGAAGAGAGCAGATTTACCTCTGTAGGAAGCGGATCAGAAACCGCGCTTGGGTATATAGAGGATGCATACAAAAAAGGAATGACTACAAAAGATGCTGTAAAGATAGCTGCAAAGGCGCTCTCCATAGCAATGAGGCGAGACTCAGCAACGGGAGACAACATTCTTGTTGTTACAATAACAAAATCAGGATATACGGAATATTCTGGAAAGGACTTGGAAAAGTTTATTTCATCTAAATAATATACCAGTATCTGTAAGGATGCAAAATTGGGAATAGCGACAGACCAACCTCTTAGTGATTTTTTTGGAAAATGAAAGCAATACGGCTAATGCAAAAGAGCATATGGATGAACTTTTTGGAAAGATAGAGGACATGCTGCCAAAAGAGGCGGGTTTCGTAAAAGCAGAGTTCGAAGGCCCTGATATAATCATATATGTCAAAAACATAAGGGTAGTTTATTCTGACGATACTGTGATTAGGGGCATAGCATCATCTATAAAGAAAAAACTTATTATAAGGAGCGATGAGAGCTCTTTGATGCCTCCTGAGAAATGCAAACCCATTATTGAAGGCATAATTCCGGCAGAGGCTGTAATTGCAGGAATGAGGTTCATGCCGCGTTTCTCAGAGGTCTATGTGGAGGCGATGAAGCCTGGCCTTGTAATAGGAAAAGGCGGAGCAACCCTAAAGAGAATTGCAATGGAAACCGGATGGACGCCAAAGGTCCTGAGGACTCCTACAATGAGCAGCGAGGTAATATCTGGAGTGCGCCAGCTTATGTTTAATGAGGAAGATTTCAGGAAAAAGTTTCTAACAAAGGTGGGCAAGGACATCAATAGGGTTTTGGCCAAGAGCGACTGGCTAAAGACTACTGCATTGGGGGGCTACAGGGAGGTTGGAAGAAGCAGCCTTCTTATTGAAACCAGGGGGTCAAAAGTAATAATTGACTGCGGAATAAGCCCAGAACCTGCAGCAAGGGGTGCGGATGCAAACAACGGGGCCGAAAACAAGGCATTTCCATACCTTGACAGCGCAAACATCTCAATAAATGAGCTTGATGCTGTAATAATAACGCACGCCCACATGGACCATATGGGCTTTATCCCATATCTTTTCAAATACGGGTATGAAGGTCCTGTATACTGCACACCTCCTACAAGAGATCTTGCAGCCTTGCTTCTCAAGGACTATGTCAAGCTAATCCAGCGCGGAGGCGGCACGCCGCTTTACGACGAGAAAGACGTAAGGAAGACCCTCATGCATATGATAACTAGGGATTATGGAGAGGTCACAAATATAACCGATGAGATAAAGCTTACATACCATAATGCGGGCCATATACTCGGAAGCGGGACTGTCCACCTGCACGTTGGTGAGGGGATGTACAATGTTGTACATACTGGCGACATGAAATACGGCTTTACAAGGCTCTTGGACCCTGCAGAGGTAAAATATCCAAGGATTGATTCCCTTTTTATAGAAAGCACATACGGTGGCAGCAACGATATAAATCTAAACAGAAGGGACGCCGAAGCGCAGCTTATGAACATAATAAAAAGGACAACAAGCAACAATGGAAAAGTCCTGATACCTGTTTTCTCTGTGGGCAGAAGCCAGGAGATGCAGTTAGTGCTAGAAAGCAACATGACCTCAGAAGGGCCATATAAGAGCGACGCACCCGTATTATTGGATGGCATGATACTAGAGGCAAGCGCGATACACACCGCATATCCAGAATACCTGAAAGAGGGGATAAAGAACAGGATACTCAATAACAGGTCTCCATTTGAGAGCGAGATATTTGAGGTAATAAAAGGGGAGAGGGAAGAGACCGCAGACAAGGGTCCAGCAGTAATATTAGCTAGTGGAGGTATGATGAACGGAGGGGCAAGCGTAGAGCATTTCAGAATGCTCGCCGAAGACCCAAGAAACGCCATAGTCTTTGTTGGCTTCAACAGCGCAAATTCGCTCGGAAGAAGGCTTCAGAACGGACTCAAGGAGGTCGTCCTTCCAGATGAAGACGGAAAGCTCACCCCGATAAAAGTGCAGATGTCTGTTCATACTGTTGATGGGTTCTCGGGGCATAGCGACAGAAGGCAGCTTCTTAATTTCGTAGAGAACCTCAGGCCAAAGCCCAAGAGCATATTCACTATGCATGGAGAGGAATCAAAATGCGAAGACCTTGCAAGGTCTCTATCAAGGATAATGCATGTTGATGCAAGGGCGCCGATGAATCTTGACACGATAAGGCTTAAGTAGCTCTGGCAAACAGTAATGCATAAATATTTTTACGTTAAATATTTTTCGGTGTTGCAATGGATGTATTTTTGGACTGCACCACATTAGGAAATGTTGTAGAAGTAAAGCAGGTACCCATCCGCTGCGAGAAATGTGGAAGTGACTCAATGGAAACTGTAGCCACAGTGAAGCTGGATGACGGAAGACGCCTCACAGAAAAAGTTGAAAATGACGCATGCAGCATCCGTGTGGGGCAGAAGGCGCGGTTGTACGAAGAGTGGAGAGGGGTTGGTGAATTAAAGATCCTTGTTCGCAGCACCTGTACGGTGTTTGCGCCGCCAGAGAGCAAGAATCCCAATAAATAAGCCGCCACCGAGATGCGATCAGAATACCCCAAACTTCTTCCTTCTGTTGCCATCAAGTTCCGCAAGTTTTTCCAGATGTTCCCGCTGTTCTTTTGTGAGGTGCTTTGGTATCTCTACTATGATATTGACTATCTCATCCCCGCTTCCTGAGGAGTTAAAACGCGGCATTCCCTCCCCCTTTAGCGTTATTGTGCTTTCATTCTGCGTTCCCTCGCTTAATGTTACCTCCTTTTCTCCTGTAAGGGTGGGTATTGTCACTCTTCCTCCCAATGCAGCAACATAAAAAGGCACATGAAAATCAATGTAGATATTTGATCCATTTCTTTTAAACGTGTTATCCTTAAGGACATTAACGTCAACATAAAGATCCCCCTGCCTGCTTTTTCCATAATCTCCCATTCCCCTGACTCTCAAGCGCGTTCCTGTATCAACGCCTTTAGGTATTGAAACTTTTATCTTATTCTCGGTCTGCATCTTTCCAGTTCCGCTGCAAGACCTGCATATGGCTGAAGGAATCTTCCCTTCCCCACCGCATTTTGGACATGTGCTTATGGATTGCATTATGCCAAATGGGCTCCTCATGGTTGTTGCAATCTGCCCTTTGCCGTTGCACTTTTCGCATGTGATTATCTTGCTTCCGGGCTTTGCTCCGCTGCCTTCGCATGCCTCGCACCTGACCACATGCCTTACGTAGATATCCTTATCGACTCCTTTAGATGCATCAAGCAGAGAGACGTCAACTTTGGCGAGTATATCGCTTCCAACATCTCCCTCGTTCCCTCTCTGATTAAAGCCGAACATGCTGTTTAGGACATCGTTCCCTCCAAAAGAGCCAAACCCAAAGTCGATTCCCATCGTCTTAAGTACATCCTCTATGTTGAAATTCCTGAATATGTCTTCCTGGGTAAATCTCTGGTTAAAGCCTTCAGGTCCGAACGAGTCGTATTGCTTCCTTTTTTGCTCGTCTCCCAGGACTGCATATGCCTCATTTATTTTTTTGAATTTCTCTTCAGCTGCCTTGCTCTTATTCCTGTCAGGATGGAACTTTAGCGCAAGCTCCCTGTAAGCCTTCTTTATCTCATCTTGGCTTGCCCCTTTTGGAACTCCCAGCACTTCGTAATAGTCTTCCGGCATTGGTTCATCGATCTAATTTATATTCAAGCTACTTTTCTACCTTGTAATCTGCGTCTGTTGCACCAGGTTCGCCGTTGTCTCCTCCCTGCTGGCTGTCTCCTCCTTCATTTCCTTTTCCGAAATCCTTGTAAATGCTTGAGCCTATCTCCTGCAGCGTTTTGGAAAGCTCCTCTGATTTTCTTTTTATTTCAGATATGTCTTCGCCTTTCAGGGCATTCTTAAGCTCCTCCTTTGAGCTGTTTATTTTTTCATAAACCTCTTTAGGAATCTTGTCCTTGTATTCCTCCAAGGTCTTCTCTGTGGTGTAGACTAGGGACTCGCCCGAATTCTTTGTCTCAACCTGCTCCTTTAAGCGCAAGTCCTGCTCCTCGAATTTCTGGGCATCCTTTATCTTGTTTTCTATATCGTCGCTGCTCATTTTATTCGGTGCGATTATGTCCATGCCCTGCGCCTTTCCGGTTGCTTTGTCCTTTGCTGTTACATGAAGTATTCCGTTTGCGTCTATGTCGAAAGTCACCTCTATCTGCGGCACTCCCCTTCTCGCAGGAGGTATACCTGTAAGGGTAAACCTTCCAAGCTGCACATTATCTTTTGCCATGGCGCGCTCTCCCTGGACTATCACAATGTCTACACTTGTCTGACTGTCTTCTGCTGTGGAGAATATCTGCGACTTCTTTATAGGTATTGTTGTATTCCTTTCTATTATCTTTGTAGCTATGCCTCCCAATGTCTCTATGCTGAGAGACAAAGGAGTGACATCAAGCAGGACTATGTCTTTTACCTCTCCAGTCATTACCCCCGCCTGAACTGCAGCTCCAAGCGCCACGGCTTCCATAGGGTCTACTCCCCTCTCTATTTTTTTGCCAATAAGCTGCTCAACGTACCTCTGCACAATCGGCATCCTTGTAGGCCCTCCTATGAGTATTATCTTGTCAAGGCCGCTCGGCTCCAATTTTGCATCCTTCATTGCCTGCATTACGGACTTTGCCGACCTTTCAATTATCGGAACAACAAGGGATTCCAGTTTCGCCCTTGTGAAAGTGTATGTGAAATTTATTGGATTGCCTTTCTGGTCCTTTGATATGAAAGGAAGGTTTATCTCAGTGTTTAGAGTAGTTGAAAGCTCTATCTTTGCCCGCTCACCGCTTTCCCTAAGCCTTTGCATGGCCTGATGGTCTTTTGTTATGTCTATTCCATACTGCGTTTTTATTTCGTTGGTCAGCATCTCCACTATTGAATTATCCATATCTGTGCCTCCCAGTTGGGTATCTCCGCTTGTAGAGAGAACTTCAAAGACCCCTTTTCCGAATTCCATTATCGTTACGTCAAGGGTTCCGCCTCCGAGGTCGTATACCATTATCTTCATGTCTTTTCCGCTTTTGTCTACTCCATATGCTAGAGCTGCGGCAGTTGGCTCGTTCACAAGCCTGACCACTTCCAAACCTGCAATCTGCCCGGCATCTTTTGTGGCCTGCCTTTGATTGTCATTAAAATAGGCAGGAACAGTGATAACCGCCTTCGTTACCTCCTCACCAAGGAAAGCTTCTGCATCTTTCTTTATTTTCTGGAGAAGCATTGCAGAGAGTTCCTGCGGGCTATACTCCTTGCCAAATATCTTGTATTTATAACCAGTTCCCATCTTCCTTTTAAATGCGCTTATTGTTCCATCAGGATTTGCAACCGCCTGCCTTCTTGCCGGCTCTCCGATAAGTCTCTGGCCATCCTTTGTTATGGCAACATAGCTAGGAAATGCCTTTCCATATAAGGTTGTCCCTTCGCTGCTCGGTATTATGACAGGCCTGCCTCCCTCAAGTACTGCTGCAGCAGAATTCGAAGTTCCTAAATCTATTCCTATTATTTTCATGTTTTTCACCAAAATATAATTTAAATCAAATCAAACGGCTTCCCCATCTGCCTCTTTGGCTATTATCACTGAAGCCGGCCTGATCATTATGCCATTTAATGAATATCCCTTCTTTACAACCTCTATAATTGTCCCAGGACTTTTTTTATTGTCAAACCTTGAGAGGATTATCTCATGCTTATAAGGGTCAAATGCCCCGCTGGCTTCTATCTCGCTAAGACCCGCCCTTTTAAGCGAATCCATCAGGTTAGAATAAACCATCTCTATCCCTTTTGAAACCTGTTTTGCTTCAGAGTTTCCATATGCCATTAATGCAAGTTCAAACTCGTCCAGTACGGGCAAGATTCCTCTGAGAAGCTCTGCCTTTCCTATGTCCTTGGCTTTTTCAATGTCCGCTCTTGTCCTTTTCTTGTAATTGTCAAATTCCGCTGCAAGCCTTAACATTCTCTCCTTCATGTCAGAGTCTTGATTATGATGTGGCTCCTTAGTTTCCTCTTCTTTTTCAGCATCAGCCTTCTTTCCGGCATCCACTTTTTCGTTATTATCCTTTCTCTTGCTTGCCTCCTTTTCTTCCTCTCCGCTTATAAAATCACCTTTTTGCCGATCTTGTTCGGTCTTGGCTGCATAAGGCTGTCAAATTCCTTTGCAACATCAAGCATACGCTGCATCTCTCTTTCAATGTCATATTCGAGTTCTTCTATTACTTTGGACATCTCGTTTGCCCTTAGATAATATTTCCTGCCTTTCTTTATCGCAATTCCTGTTTCTATAAATCTATTCAAATGGTATATCACTGTACTTCTTGATAGTTCTATGCCAAAGTTTATTTCTGAGCTGGAGACTCCATCATTTGCCCTGGCAGAGTAAAAAAGCTCCTTGAGTATCTTCTCCTCTATTTCGCCATTATCATTTGCAGAAAGTCCAAGAGCGGTGCAGAACCATTTAAGCAAAGCCTCTGGATTATCAGTGTCCGGCCTCTCCAATGATCTGATCGCTATCTTTTGCATGAATATATTATGTTCCAATAAATTTAAATATTTTTCTATTTTTATCAAAATTAATTGATATGTCAATTTAAAACTGACATATTATAAAAGCAATATAAGAAAAAAGCAATCATTATAATAGTGCCCCCTTAAACTGCCTGGATTTCCAGCTCACACTGATAAAAAAAAGCTTTTTATGCTGAATTGAACTTTTAGAATATAAATGCATTGATTTATTTGCGCACATTGTTGCTTAAAATCTCTATACTGTTTCTGCTTATAAATAAGCTCAGCATCTCTTTGCCTTTATTTCTTAATGCATCTGCCTCTTCAGAAGGCATCCTATTTGGCATTATAAAATTAATAGGAGATGCACCCGTCTGCACCAAGAAAGGAGTGCAATCCATGGGATAAGTCGCGCGTATTTTTGATTCCAAATCAGAGATTTCGTGCTTATCCACACCATAAACAGCGCTTTGTGTAGCAGAATGATCTAAGAAAGATCCTGTAAAAAAATTGCATATCTCTGTATTCGATTCTGAGTATATTCTTTCAAGCACGGCTCCTAGCACACGCCTTGCAATGGTTTCTTTTTCTCTGTCGGTTTTTTTGATTGCGTTGTAAACCTCTCTCTCCAGATGGTGTGCAACAGAAATCAATTTAGACTCGCTCAAGTTATCTGCGCTAATTGGCGTCTTATTATGGAAAAAGTTCACCATATAATCATATTACGATGCTTTTATATGATATTTATTAATTGCCACAGGGACGACAATGTGCGTAATCGTAGGTTATGAATGGGTCTGGGGAGAATTGAACTCCCGATCTTCACCTTGTGAAGGTGACGTCTTACCATTCGACTACAGACCCGAAATCTGCCTGTTTGGATTTTCCCACTTACGTTTATAATATTTGCCTATTTAATATTGCTTTATGAATTTATATACGGGAAAGGGTGATCTCGGAGAAACAGATACCCTCGGGCGAGGCAGGATCTCAAAGGATTCTCCAATAGCTGGACTTCTTGGAGATATAGACGAATTGGTAAGCAGCATTGGTTTGGCAATATCCTTCATAGGGCAAGAGGATCTTACAGACTTATTATCAGAACTGCAAAATAAATTATTTAAGGTAAGTGCGGACGTTGTTTCATCTTCAAGCAAAAAGGTAAAAAATATAGATAAGAAGGATGTGGAGTGGCTTGAGAAAGAAACTGATAAGATTTCTGAGGGTTTGCCAAAAACTAAAAAATTTGTGCTGCCGGGACGCAGCCAAGAGTCTGCGCTGCTCCACGTCTCAAGGGCCATAGCAAGACGCGCCGAGAGGTCTGCTGTAGCTGCTTCAAAATCATATGAGATATCACCGGAAGTGCTTGCATTTATGAACAGGACATCATCCTTCCTGTTTGCGTGCGCTTTGCTGGCAAATAAAAATAAGGGGAAGGATGAAAAAAACCCTTCTTATTAAGCCGCGCCTGTTCCTGTAAGGTTAAAGTACTCCTTGAATTTCTGTGTAGTCTCAAGCCTTTTACTCCTTCCCTCCCTCTGCGCTTTTATAAAATCATTATCTGTAAGCTCTTTTACATATATGTATGTGGTGCTTCCAAAAGCTTTCACTATCATGCTTTGTGATATTGGCTCGTTTTTGCTTATGTATGCCAATATTTTCAAAGCCCCTTTGGATATGTCTGGCTGTCCTGCCAGGGCGCTCACTATCTTTCCGTACGGGTCCTTGACGCTCATTACATACTTATCCCCAATCTTCAGTATGCACAAAGAATTTCTGCTTGATTTTGAGTTTTCCACCATCTGGTCAAGTATTTTCTTTACGTATCCTATTGATGCGATTCCCACTATGCCAGCAAGTTCATCAGCAGACATCGCCCTGCCAGAAACAAATAAAGCAGCCTCCAGGATGTTCTCCTTTTCATTAGCTTCAGGATACTCGCTCTTTTCTTCCAATCTTTTCACCAGTAATCTTTATCAGTATCTCGCCGAAAAAATCTTCTTGGAAGATTCCTATCTTGTTTTCATGAGCAAGGAAGAGCACAGGCACAAATACGTTTGTCAGTATCTTTTCCAGGTCCGAAAACTCAGAGGATAAAATTGAGAATGTTGTCATTCCTTCCTTATCCGCAATGCTTGTTATGCTTTTCATTAACTTCTCTTTCTTTTCGTCTATGTCTTCTGTTTCTATAACTATATTTATCGGCGCAACCATGCGCTCATGCTCTATTTTTCTTTCCGTTTCAACTTTAATTGCAGAGTCCAAAGCAGATAGAAGCTCCTCCAATGTCACCTTTCTTTTTGGCTGCATTCTGGATCTCGGCATCAATGCATCTACCTCTGGTCTTGCCGTATGCATTTCAGCAGAATCCGCAGACGCTTCTTCCATGTTCACTTGAGTAAATATGGATAAGGTATCGCTTTTCATCCTAAGCAATATGGATGTCGCAAGCACAATATTTGCAGGCACTTTCAACTCCAGCACTTTCATTCTTCTTACTACTGAGAGGTATTCGTCTAAAACTTTAGATATGTCTATATCCCAAGGGTCAAGCTTATTTGATGTAACTAGCTCTATAAGTAGCTCTCTCCAAGTAGAGTTCTGGACAAAGTCTTGGAGGTTCATTTCATGATGAACCACTGCCGTGGTCGCCTCGGTCGTCGCCATCTAACCTGATATTATTATGTAGCAAAACTTTAAAAAACAGGTTGGGATGGGGCATTATCCTTTATTCAAGCGCAAATCCAGGACAACCTCTATTTCACTATGAGAATAATCCCTAACTTTCCTCCATTTGAGCAGTTTAAGCTTTCCGGAATCGCCGAGCTCCTTCCTCAGCTTTTTCATAGCTTCCCTTGCGGGGTTATCTTTTTTAACAAACATGTAGATATGAATATTTCCCTTATCTTTCGAGATCCCGGCTGCGTGTGCAATAAAACTATGGCTGTCTTTTGGTAAAGGCATTATTATTCTATCAGCGAAATTCTCATAATGTTTTGCAACTTTTCCAACATCTCCCCATACTGGAACAACATTCTTTAGCTTGTTAATCAGTATATTCTTTTTCATCATCTCATATGCGCTCTTGTTTAGTTCTATGGCAACAACACTGGAACGTGGGTTTTTTTTAGCTAACTCCACAGCAAAAGGCCCCACTCCTGCAAACAGTACCATTACATTTTCCTTTCCTTTTGATAGTGCAGATATCCTCTGTCGTTCAAAAGAAAGCCTAACAGAGAAAAAAGTCTTCCTGACATCAAAGACAAACCTGCATCCATTCTCTATCATGTCGGCAACGTATGTTCTTTTTCCTGCAACGTAGCTGAGTTTTCTTATTCTGTATCTGCCTGATACCGGTCCCGCCTTTGCAAGGACCGTAGTTATCCTTTTTGACGAGCTCATTATTTCCTCAGAGTATCTTTTTGCTGCTCTAGATGAAGGATTATCAGTTTCTACAATGGCAATGTTACCAAGTATGTCGTATCCTTTGGCTACCTCTTTGTTCCTGTTTATTTTGCTCTTCGCATTGCCCTGCGCTCTCCCCTTTTTCTCAATAAGCATTCCCCCATTTTGTCTGATAAGCTTTTTAATGGTTGCAGTTGCAATAGTAACTGGAAATAGAACATAGCTGTCGCTATGCAGGACATCTGCATTATTTGCCAATAGGTTATTTTTGGCCAATGCGTCCCTTAGCTTCTCGGCATGTTTTTTCTGCACTTTTGCGTAATGCATATAAGCATCTACAAAAATTGACAAACGCGATTAATTAAGATTTAACCAATGTAATATGTTATGAGTGATTTTATGTTTTTCGTTGTAAAAGTAACATCTGGGCAGGAAAAGATTGCTGCTAACATGCTTCAGAACAAATCATCAAAGGAACCGCTTCCCATTTACTCGATACTTGTTGTGGAGGGAATGCGCGGTTATATAATCGTCGAAGCGGAGGACGAATTAGCAGTAAGAAGCTTTATAACAAAGGAGAGGAATATACGCGGCGTGCTGCCTAAACCATTGAGCGATGCAGAAGTGGAAAAGCTACTCGCTACAAAAACATATGCACAAGAGATTGCAAATGGCGACATAGTTGAATTTACTGGAGGCCCGTTTAAAGGATATAAAGCAAAAGTGCTCAGAGTTGACGAAGCCAAGAGCGATATAACGGTTGAACTTATGGATGTTGTAGTTCCTATACCTATAACTACAAAGATGGCTACAGCAAGAGTGATACAAAAAAAACAGAAGAGCTGAGAAAATGGCAGAAGTAACTATAACCGGATTGGTTGAAGGAGGAAAAGCAACAGGTGGGCCACCGCTCGGACCGGCATTGGGGCCGCTTGGAGTTCCTATAAATGATATAATAAAGGAGATTAACGAGAAAACAAAGTCATTTGAAGGGTTAAAGATACCTGTAAAAGTAATAGTGGACAATTCAACAAAGAAATTTAGGATTGAAGTAGGAGCCCCATCAACAAGCGCCCTGATACTGAAAGAGGTAGGTGCGCAGACCGGTGCCAAGACAAAGGAGGAGTCCATAGGTAACATAAGCATAGAGCAGGCGAAGAAGATAGCCAAGGCAAAGGAGCAGACAATGTACGGCGGCTCAATAGCAGCCAAGGTTAAGCAGGTGCTAGGCACGTGCAAAAGCATGGGAGTCAAATGCGAGAACGAGGACCCAAAAATAATAATAAAGAAGATAGACAGCGGAGAAATAAAGGTCTGAATGAGAAGAGCGCTTGATTGCCAAGAAAATCCAATTGGAAATAGTGCCTTGAGATGGCTGAAGACTTCGGAAAGCCCCAAATTGAGACAATTATGTCTTTTTCAGGATTCTGTTGAAAAAGTCAAATTTTGCTTATAAAGTTAGGCCAAATCAGCAAAACCATACACAAGGGCTTTGCTAAAATAGTCAATTTATTAGCTGACTAAAGTAGTAGTTTTACTTTTTTATCAACAAGGCCATGGGTTACGCAAGGTTTTAATATTAAGTTAAACGTTAGTTATTTGTTGATTAAATGTCGGAGAGTAAAATACGTCAGGTTGCTGAAAGAGATAATACAGTTACCGATGTGGAGTTTAAAACCTATGTAAAAACACTTATAGTCGAAAGCATAAACCCTACGATAAATGAATTTCTTAAACAGATAGATGCGAATGGTATCGAAAATTTAATAGGAACAAGCAAGTATCAGACAGCATCGAATGCGACAGATAACGGCATAGCCAAACCTGCAAATTATTTAATGAATATGGGGGGAAATAGACATAGACCAGTGCTGATGCTCACATTGATTGAAGCACTCGGAGGAGACCGAGTACGATTTTTACCATTCTCTATCATACCAGAAATGATTCATAATGCTACGTTGGTGCATGATGATATAGAAGATAATTCATCTATGAGAAGAGACAAAGAGGCAGTACATGTAAAGTTTGGATTACCTCTTGCAAACAACCTTGGCGATTTCATGTATTATTTTCCTATCGATGCAGTGCTTGAAAAAAACCGTTTGCCTCCTGAAAAAGAAATCGAAATTGTAAGAATATATCGCAAGAATATGTTAAGGGCAACGGTTGGACAATCGTTTGACCTCACTTGGGGCGAAGGCAGAGTAAAAGCATTTGAAATAAGTGAAAGCGAATACTTAAGAATGGTTGAATTGAAGAGCGGTGCTTTGCTTAGAATGGCTGCTGAACTGGCAGGAGTTTTGAGCAATGCGGATCAGGAAACTATAGATGTGTTAGGCAGAGCGTGTATGGCAATCGGGGTTACATTCCAAATAATAGATGACATAGAGAATCTGAAACCGAGCGAAATTGCAAGCAAGAAAGGAGGAATTGGCGAAGATATAACAGGAGGGAAGATCACTGTTATGGTCATACATGCATTAAAAGTGGCAAACGATGCAGATAAAGAAAGACTTCTTGCAATTCTTGAAGAGCATACAAAAGATAGTACAAAGATAAATGAAGCTATAGCAATAATGGAGAAATATGGTTCGTTCACTTATTCAAGAACTCTTGCTGAGCAGATAGCGGACGATGCTTGGAATGAATTGGACAAAACTCTTCCATACTCTATAGCAAAAGAGAGGATAAGAACTATGATAAGAGTACTATTACACAGAACAAGTTAAATCAGCATCTGACATTATACATCAAACTCCTAAAAACTTTGTGTAAGGGTTGGATTTATCCCAAACTCATACATTGCACTTATCAAAACTGTTATGTTGCAATCTATTAATTTGCATATTAACTCAGATAGATGTTATTACATATTGAAAAAGAAGATAAGAAACAAAAAACTTGAAAATGAGGAGTAAATTAGCAACCCTCATTGTTTATTAGCAAGATATAAGTTTATTAGCAAAACCATGCACAAGCATAGCTTTTTATATTATAGGATGCTTTATATTAGCACGGAAGAAGGAAGGTCTGAAGGAATCTTTTATGGAATCTTTGACGGCTCTAATTCTTACGTAAAAAGAAAAAAACAAAGTGAATATATGGACCAAGAAGAAGGAAATGGCGGCTACTCTGACGAGGGCCGTGGAAGAAGAGGAAGAGGAGGATTCGGCGGTGGATTCGGTGGTGCACCAAAACCTGTCAAAACCGGAGATGAAGTTGAATTGAAGGTTGAGGCAGTAGCATCAAAAGGAGACGGAATCGCCAAAAAAGACGGATTCGTAATCTTTATAAAAGGAGCAAAAGAGGGCGAGACTGTAAAGGTTAGGATCTCTGAAGTAAAGGAAAGGTTCGCAATAGGAGAAATAATCTCTTGAGCAGGCCTTTCTTTATTTTTGCATAGATGCGCTATGCCATACTAATCAATTAGATTAGGGCTTTTATTTTTTGGCATAGTTGCACTATGCTGATTTTTTAATCAGGTTTGAATAGAAGTCAAGTTCTTTTTAAACACTATGTTAAAGTATGATTTTTATCCGCTTCTCTTAGCAATTCCTCCACTCTCCAATTGCTGAAATGGGTTTCCTTGTTGTATTTCCTGAGAAGTTTAAACGATTTTTCAAGTTCCTTTCCTACTGGAGAGTCAGGCATTTTACTTAATATCTTCATCTGCGCCTTTTTTGTGGTATCTGTAGCGTCAAGAAGCACAGAATAGCCTATCTTATTCCTCGGTATGCTCATCATGAAAATGTGGCATCTGAAGAGCCGCAAAAGCATCTTTTCTATTTCATCATTTCTACTTTCATCATCAGCATATCTTTCGAAAAGGGCCCAAACCATTCCAAGGTTAAACATTGATGTTAGATTGGCTTCTGCAGCTCTCATCGCTTTCTCTACAATCTCCGGATTAATTGTATCATAATTCCTTATAATTTCCTTTCCTACACTGCGCCCGTTTAAAGAAGGATGGATTAATGCTATATCGATCATAGCATCATATATCTTGTCTGGTTTCTTCTCTTTTCTATTAAAATATACCCCGCGCCTAAAACTTGGGCTAGTGCGCAAAAGATCGCAGAAAAGCTCCACTTCATTCTTAGAAAGAGTTGGAAGCACGCGGCTCATATGTGTGCCGAGCCTTTCTTTTTCTGAGCTGTCCAGAACCATAATCTCTTTTTTGTCCATGTATATTCCATTGCTGCTCTAAATATTTATTTATTGCGCAAAACATGCCACACCCTGCACTAAAGCAGGGTTTACTTATTGGGCATCAACCAAGCACAAAAGTGATATTTGCTGTACTTGCATTACTTCCAGTGATTATAGATGCATGCTGCTCTATCAGGGCCAAACCAAGCGCGCACGCAGTTCCAGGTGGGCAATAAGGTGAGCTTACACCGTATAGGCTTACATTATATTCAGAAAGGGGCTTTAGTCCTTGGAATATTGCAGTGTACTGGTCATAGTTGTTGTAGCCAGCCATTACACGGCTGCCATTCATGGCTGGGCTGCTGCTAAGATTACTGCCCTGAGAGATTGCATAAGGATAATAGGTTTTAATAGGAACCGTAATATTCAACCCGTTCCCCTTCAGAGATGCCTGAAGGTTTACGGCCCTGTCCGAAGGTATTACAAATATAACCTGTATGTTTGCAGAGCCTGCAGATGCTACTGGGTTTTTTATTGATGATATTGAGAAAATGCTTCCTGACAAGCCTCTAACGCTTAGTATTGCAACAAAGCTCATAACTATTGCCACAAGGCTTACGGCTATTGCAAACGCGATCAGGTCATCGCTTAATTTTTTATGGTTTAAAGCCATATTAGTCCTATCAAGTATGATTTATTAAACGTTTCTATTTTCTGGCTTGTTGATTTGGCTTTACTTTATCAGAAAATTTGAGTTTTTCAACAGAATCCTGTTCTATTTAGATTTTTGAATTCTAAGGGCTTTGCATTTTTAAGCCAAAGATATTCTAAGGCAAAAGCTATTAAGAGTGCGCAGAGATATATGCCCGAATTTTATGTATGCCTTGATGCTTTTCAGTGCATGGATATTCACAATATATCCGAGTGTAATTCAGCCCTTGGGCTTTACTGTAACCCCGTATAACAACAGCACTCAGGCAGGCTACCATGTTGTAAATATATCCACTTATGGGACGATAACTCTGCCAATTGGAAAACCAAACATAACATTGCAGCAGAACTACATATCACCCAATCAATCAGGGGTTACGCTTAATGGAAGGGCTTATTACCTCACAGTTGGAATACCGCAGCGAGTATATGGGCAGAATAATATCTACGTAGAGCTTGCTAAGATCCTATACATACCGAAGCTTAACATGGTCGATTTAAATTTGTATGAAAACGCGAGCGTGGCTGAATCAACCACAACGATAACTTCAACTATAGCCACCACAACATCAACAATTTATACCACAACCGTCCTGCCTGAAGTTGATACAAGCACTATAGGCAGCACAACTGCAACAGCATCTTATAACGAAAGCATTTCATCTTCAAATCCTATATCTAATTTTATAAACCAGATTATTAATTTTATAAAAAGTGTATTGCCGAAGTGAGCTTGGAAACCGACTTGTTTGCAGGCTGTTTGAAAGAGTGTCTTGGATAATTTTTGGAGATCAAGCATTGCAGAGATTATATTCATTTTCTAAGATAAATTTTATTTTTTTCCACATACCTCAGCATTGTCTCAATAGAGTTATTTAGCTGGATGTTTCCGTATATCCTCTCTATCGTATTCATTATCCTCAGTACCTTTCTCTCCAAAGCGATTGGAGCATCCTCTACATACATAAATATCGCTTTGTCTTCCTCCAAGGTCCCGGTCTTTATAATCCCAAAAGCGTCAGCATATTTGGGATCATTGATAACTTTAACTGCAATTCCTCTTGCTTTAGAGAATTTTCTATTGGCGGAGTATGTGGATTCTCCAGAAGTTGGAAGCAGTATGCTACTTGCGTCAAAGCACTTTTCTGCGTCATATTCGTGCACCACTCTCTGCGCCTGCCCCAAAACCTTCACAACGCACGCCCCCATCTCGAGCCTTAAAAGCTCCCTGCTTAATTTTACTCCATTTGGGTGGATGACAGAAACCCAATAAAATTGCCCGAGGATCTTTCTAAATCCAATCCCATTGTCATTTTTAGGCAGCTTCATCATGAAATCATCAGAGGCACCGGTCTTTTCTTCAAATAATCTAAATTCTACCCTGGAACCTTTCGGGATCTGTTCGATGCTTACAAGCTTTTCGCTCTCCTCGTTATGAGGGGTTATAAAAGATTTTGTTGCGCGCATTTTATCACTCTTTTCCTAAATAGGCCCATATGTAATGCATAAAATCATCGACGCGTTCTAATCTCGCAAAAATACCCTCTCCCCTGATATGCGCCATGGACATCCCAATTCCTTCCAAAGCCTTCTCAGACCGATCAACAAGCGCCTTTACTTCTATATCGTATCCGATCTCCTTCTCAACCAAGCCACGCTCATCAGGCTCCTTTCTGAGCACGCATTGCATCCTCTTAGCTGCAAGCTTTTCCATAGAATAAGCCACTGGATCCTTTTCAGTCTCTTCCCCAATCTCTATAGCGAGCCTAATAATGTAGTCCATGCTCTCAAGGGTGTCAACTATCGTTGGCAGCTTAACCAAAATTCCAGGCCTAATGTCTTTCCCTATTCTAACTATGCTTAATTCCACAAGTTGACTCTGTATAACCGAAAGGGCCGCATCTATTAGCGTGTTCGCTATTGATGCATTATCATCAGAAATGTTTGCAAATGCTGCATATGCGATGCATCCTACGATCCTGGCAACTCCCTCTTCGGCATGCCTTGCCTCTCCTGGTGCGGTATTGAGCGTTGATAGGCAGGCATGTGCTGATTCGTGGGCCACAGTCTCCATAACCTCACTAAGGCTTCTGTTTCTTCCAGAGTATATAATCATCTCAGGAACTGGCAACTTTTTATATAGGCCCTCGTAATACATGTTCATGAATCCTTCGGCTGAAACTGGGACTGAAGAATGGGTAATCTTTGGAGGTTTCGTTCCCTCTGCATTTAGCCTCTTTGCCACCCATCTAAATGTGCCCAGGTACAAGTCTTCAGATATGAATGTCTCTCGTCCCGCCTCGAAATCAATCCTTTCCTTTGCCAAAGGCTCTTGTTTTGCTACAACCACTGCCTCATCCGATTAAAACTAAAATTCATATATTATTTAATACTTTTCCATATCCACCAATTTTTTATTATCAAACTTTTGCTATAAACAACCCAATCAATAGGCAACCAGCCTTCTTGGAAGCACATCTATCTTATGCTGTTCGCTCTCAAATCCAGCTATGAGTGGGTTAATTTTCAGGCAGCCCTCCTTAATCAGGAAGTCAACGCTTACGAATGTGTCTGCTGCTGACAGTATCTTGCCCCCGTTTTCATATTCAAGCACAAAGATTGAGACCCCGCGAAGCGAGTCTGTAGTTGGTATTCCTATAACGTCAGGATGCCCTGTATTGCCCTGAAGAGCAATGCCTTCAAAGACAGCAACCAATTTATTCTGCACGCCCATTATCGTCTTCCTATGCCTGTGCCTGTCCCCTCCAATCGCAACCGTTGCTTTTGGCATAAGCCTCTCTATAGTGTTGGCTTCGGTCCTATGCCCAACGGAGATATGAAGCCCAAGCCCAATCTCAAACTCTCCATATCCTCCGTGCCTTCCGCCATATACCCGTCTTATTTTATCTCTTATTGGGTTCGGAGCCATTCCCATTATTCTCTGCGAAAGCTCTCCGGACTCTGTAACATCCCCTCCTGGGAAGGTTCCGTTTGCATGATTGCCATCTGTGATTATTATTCCCTTTACAATTTTGCTCTGCACAAGGGGCTTTATTGCCTCTACAAATAGGTCGGCCTGAGTGTTCAAGCTTGCTATCGGGCTCTTATAGTATAGCCATTCCCTGTATTTTCCCATATTCTCTTCATACTCATCGCTATATTTCCTGATCCCTTTTTTAACAAGATAATCTCCGAAAGCAAATTCATTGTTCAGGTCGTTCTCTTTATTTACCCGATTCTTGAAGCTTCCAAGGTTGCCTTCTATGTTGTCTCCGTCGAGAACGAGCACAGCCTTCTCCTTCACATTATCCTGTATCCATCTTACCATTCTGTCAAACACTATCCTGTTCGGATACCCCTCTCCTGGACTTCCGAAATGTACGTCGGTTATATCAATGAATGTGATCCTGTTGAACTTCTCGCTGTTTCCGCTTAAAGAGAGTTTGCTCCCAACCCATTTCATAAGCTTGTCTTCCGGTCCGGCCTCGTTAAATTCCTGCCTGAGTATTTTTGATGCTGCATTTAATACCTCCTTTCTATTTTTCCTATCTACTTCAAAATCATCAAGAAGCCTGGCAAATTTGCTCTTCTCAGTTATTTCGCTAGGCAGCTTGTTTCTGAATTGCAGCATATCCCTCGCATCAAGGAGCTCCTTTGAGCTATTGTAGTTGCATGAACCGGCTACCATTTTGGCTAGCACACGCGCCTGAGCACGCTTCTCCCTGTCTGAGAATATTGCTAACTTTTCAGAAGATATGAAGAGGTTGGTGGCTCTTCCGTTGCATATATCTATCTCGTTTAGCCCTGATGCCGGACTTCCTTTGGTGAGCATTTCGGTAAACCAGGTCTTTCTGCCCCTTGCATGCTCCTCCACAAGCTTCTGGACATTTATGCATGGAGGCGCAACATCAGTAAAGAATATTCTTTCGCCGCGGTTGGATTTTGGAAGCGGTTCGTCCATGCCTCTTGGGCTGCCCGAGAGCAGGATTATGTCCGCATCCTTTTCGAGAGTGCGGAGCATCTGCCTGACCTTGTAACTACTGTCTTTTATAAAATGCTGTGAGGTATTGTCCCCCTTTGTTCCAATAACGACGTTCAATCCATTTATCTGCAAATATGAGCGGTTACCTGTTGTTATCTCTATATGCATCCTTCTTCCAAAAACGTCTTTTATGCTGCTTTCTATTATGAGCCTTGAGAGCTGGCTCTCTATCCTAGTCTGGCTTGGAGTCCCAGCTTCCAACCCTGTAAACCTTCTCTCACGCGACAGCCTCTCTTCCGCAGCCCGTTCAGAAAGGCTCCTTTCATCAGCAATCATCATGTGCGAAAGTTTTGTAAGCTTGTTTGCAAGCTCCTTCGCGCGAGTCTCAAGCCTGGATTGCTTTTCACCGCTTTTCCCTCCCATCTTAGATATCTGCTTCTTCACACTGTTGAATTCGCTCTCTGTAATCTCCCTCAGCTCCTGGATTGTGTGGCCTTCGTTGGGCTTTATAAGATTTATAATCTCCCAATCAACATATTCCTCCCCGAAGGCTTCAAAAACCTCGTCAGAACTACGTCCCCCTATCCACATCCCCAAAAGCTTTGTATAAAGGTCCTTTATCTGCAGATTATCTGACAGCTCATCCATCAGCTGCTCTCTTTTTTTCTCAAGATAGGATAGCTTGCCAGGCAGCTTTAAGGATAATTTAGAGACTTTATTTGCAACTCCGCCATTTCCATTTCCAAGAGAATCCTTATTTTTAGCAATATTTTCAATCTCATTCTTTATATGCCCGATCTCTATATCTATGTTATCTATCTTACTGCCTAGGTCAGCCACTACCTGGCCATAGGTCATCCTCATCCTTGCCAGATGTTTTGGATTATGGTTAAAAGCTTCTCCAAGGGCTTCGTATTCCGCTTTCTCATTCTGGTCGTCATTATACCCCCAAACATATGCAACCTTGGTTTTTGAATTGCTCTTTTTTATGAGTTCGGTTATCCTGCTTAGATGCGGCTTCATCATAACCGTTGCCTGGTCTAGGTCTTCAACTTCATCCGCAATCAGCAGGTTTCTGGCCCTGTAGCTTTTTGTTCCGTATTTTGGTATCTCTGGCAGAACCTGTCTAAATACGATTAGGTCTGGAGCCATGTTCTGTGATATCCTGTCTTTTAGAAGAGAATATATACCGAGTAAATTATCTTCGCCAAAATAAGACATTCCCCCTCCAAGTTCTCCAATATTCCAGATTCTTGTAGAGGTTTTGGTTTCTCTGGAAGCGTAGAGTGGGTCTATTGTAACGCTGCCTGCCTCTCTTCTGAGGCTATGTGATAGTTTTTCTACCCCACCCATTTAACCATGTATTAAGCATGATGTAAACCTTTTTGACAAACCCTATATCCAACTAAATCTGCAACCCTTGGAGGATAGTTTATTAAAAAGGTATTTATTCCTTGCCTTTCTTTTCAAAAACCAGAGTAAATAAAAATAGCTAAAATCTACTGCAAATATGGTAAAATAATTCAGAGGCGAAAGCACCCTCTTCAGTAGAAAAACCCAGCATTAGTTAAATATATAAGGATGAATGAAACATAGTAAAGCAAGGAATCTGCAGAATTGTAAAAATGCCGTCTAAGCAGCAAGATTCCGTGGTTTGGTTTTGGCGTTTCAAAAAATAAAAGATGTTGGTTAAAATGGCAGGGCATAAAGCTAGAAATATTGGGCTTGGAATATTGGCAGTAATAATAATAGCAGGAATACTTTTCTACTATCTGTATTTATCCGGAGGGGTGGGAAGCCTTGCATACGCTGCAATTACGAATCCCTCTTCCTTGAAGTCTGCTATACTCAATAAGGTAAACTCATACCCTCAGTTCGGTGTGAGCTACTCTGGAAAGATAGGGGTAAGCGTAAATTATTCTGGAACAGATCCTACCGTTTACATACCCTTAAACCTGAGCTATCTAAAGTATCAGAATGACGAGAGAGTTTCACTCATGGTTGGCGGCCTTTCGCTGGGCGGAATCGGAGGTGCAGCTGGAATAGCTTTGCATAATCTCTCAGCAATAGGAATATCAATAAACAATGGCAGCACAGTCTATGCATGCTATGGATATAATGGGGGAAAATACAACTGCGCAAAATCAAACGGAAGCCCAACCCAGATAATAAGCAATATATCAAACGCCTTTAATTTTTCCGGAGTTAAGGGTTATAAAGTTGGAAGCGTGCTTCCTGGATTCTATAACGGAATGCCATGCTGGCAGGCGAGCGGGAATCTTACATTATCCAGCCAATCGCAGCCGGTTAATGGAACTGCGCTGGTAGACTTTAGCTCCTGCTTCTCATCGCAATACTACTTCCCTCTAACACTTACGGCCAACATAAGCACAAAAACAGGCAGCTATAGCATAAGCATGGCAGAGACCAATATTACACAGGCAACCAACCTTTCTGAAGTTACAGCGCTCCCAGGACCTCTGATCAATGCATCATGAGGCCACAGAAAAACATATAAATCACAACATGAAATATTATCTATGATTTTATGGCACAAGGAAATGAAAGCATAATAGCATCTGTAGCCATAATAGCAATAATCGCTATGGCTGCGGTACTTCTTTTCAGCACACTCTCATACAGGATAGCATCAAGGCCGGTAAGCCCAGCATCTGCTGGAGGGAACATAACGCTTACTGCAACTGGATCTGTTTCAGAGGCTCCTACACAGGCAACATTATACATTAACATTAACGCAACAGGCAGCACAGCATCATCAGCAACTGCCAATCTATCCGCATATGCGTCCAGCCTTAATTCAACTCTTTCAAAACTTATGATTATGAACGGCACATCCATCAAGACAACATCATATTCATTATACAGAATTTACAACAGCACATCATATGCTGCCTCGCAGGGAATAGAGGTTATAGCGCCGCTCAACGCAACTCCTGGAATACTAACTGCAATTTCTAATGTTAAAGGAATCAGGATAAGCGACATAGCAATAGGGCTTTCAAGCCAGCAATCGGCAAGCATGAGGAGCATTGCATTGTCTATGGCCATGCAGAACGCCACAAGCCAGGCACAGTCTATCGCAGGCATATATGCGCCTGTGCGCCTTACCAACTTAGTAATAAACAGTGGAAACGGCATACCTCCAGTCATATACTCTGCGCAATCGGCTTCCAATGCGGAGATATTTCCAGGGACATCTGCACTTACAGTAAGTGTAACTGCAACATTTTCGTATGGTCTATCAGGTTAGGTGCTTGGCCATTGGATTCTATTGGCCAAAATATCAAAATGGATAAATATCTGTAGAATCCTATCATGCTCATGAACAGTTTGCAAAAGCATTATGATAGCCCTTCGACTGCGCAGTTTTGCCTGCTTAGGAAAATGCCAGAAGCAGGGCTTTCGGAGCGCATTATGAGTGCATCCACATTTGAAGGCAAGAATATTCCTCCTATACTTTTTGGAAGCGCAGCTGCAAACCTATTTACGGAAAAAACAAGGGAAATAACAGATTTGGATTATACGCTGCCAGAAGCCTCTCAAATATCTATTAAAAATCTGGAATCCGCAGAGATTAAAGTTCTTGCAATACACCAGGATTCCGACGAAGCCATCTCTCAGTACAACATGCTTGATTTAGCCTCTGGAAACCATGTTTCGCTAGTGCTTTTTCCCAATCTTCTTTATAAAAAAATGCTTGCCGATTCGCTCCCCACAAATTATAACAATGAAAGTTTCTATGTAATTCATCCTGCATTCCTAGTTGCGCTAAAATGCAGAAGGATAATGCATGCAAAAAGCCCTCATGATTTAGGCAAATCCGGAACAGATAAAAGAGACATTAGGGAGATCATAAGGTCTCTATACGGAGATGCGAAATCCTTTAGAAACTTAGAGAGGCAAAGGCTAATCTCTTATAGAATAAGGGAGCCAGAGCAGGAGTTGATGCATAACGTAATAGAAGATATATTTAAAGAGGTTCTTGTAGCAGAATAATTTATAGGTGCTTTGCATAGACATTTCAATAAGAAAAGAGAGCAGCAATGAACTTGCCTTGCTGAGAATAATATATGAAATGGATGTGAAGGGAGAGCAGGCGACATTATGGAGCATATTGGCAGCGGCGGAAAAAAAGAAGTGCTTGGATCAAGGAACTGACGAGGACAAAATGAATAATTCCCTTAGAGAGATGGCTATGAAAGGGTTTATAACTACAAAACCCTTTGATCGATCAAAAGACGGCTACGATCTGACGATATTTCCTACAATATTCGGGCTTCAGGTTCTTAATGCAGAAGAAAAAGCGCATAACAGATGCAGGACTAACTTCTGAATTGTTACCCGCACGCTTAAGCGAAGTATTAAATAGTAAAATTGCAAGAAATGTTTTTATGCAGAAAGCCAGAGAGAACAACCCTGCTCATAGGAATGCAAAATTAGCATTAATAGCGCCGCTAATAGCGAGCATAGTCCTTGTACTAGTCCTTTACTACCTGTTATTTTATTTTCATACAGATGAAGCTTATATGAAATTGCTGGTCTCAATAGCCTCCTTGATATTTGGGATAAGCATAATTATGCTCTTTTCCAACTTGCTGAAAAAATACATAGAAACTAAGGGGATAAGACAGGAAGCCGGAACCATATCAAGGCTATTCAGCATAATTGCATACCTGATTCTGATTATAATCGTACTCTCATTGCTAAATGTGAATGTAACAGGGCTTCTGATAAGCGCCGGTTTTCTTGGCATAGTGCTCGGTCTTGCTGCTCAGCCAACTCTTGGAAATATCTTCTCTGGAATTTCAATGATAATAGCAAAGCCGTTTGAACCAGGCGACTATATAACCATTCAGACATGGCAATACAACAAGATGCCCTCGACTTATCCGCATGATGAATTTATACCAGGATACGGAGGCACAGTCAACAAGATAGGGCTGCTATATACCGAGATACTTAACCAATCAGACGCGCCCCTATATGTTCCAAATGGAATTCTCAACCAAGCCATGGTGATAAACCACAGGAGGTCAGATGCGATAAATATTGCCTTTATGGCCGAGATCCCTAAAATTGTTCCTTATCTCCCTTTGGAGAAACACATAAAGGCATTGCTAAAAAGATACAATGCAGAGAAAGGAAGCAAAGTTGAAATAAGGCATATCTCTGAGAATTCATATGGTGTATCCATATCAATAATTATGAGAAATTTAGAAAAAGCTAATTCTGGGATAAAAGCAAAGATGCTTAAGGACATTCTGGAGTACTCTACAAAAGTAGGAAATCAGGGCAAAAAATAATTAGGCGAACATACTATTTGAATGACTAATTAGCTTTTTCAGGAGTTTTAATGTCGGTACTCCTCCAAAGATATAATGAGGCCACGGTTCCGTATGGCGCCCATTTTTCAGCAAGCTCTGAGAACTTGCTATTTGTGGGATAGTCATTCAGATTATACATCTTCTTAATCGCCTTCTTTATGCCAAGGTCGTCTCTTGGCACAATATTAGTTCTCCCAAGGCTAAACATAAGAAACATCTCCGCAGTCCATCTTCCGATCCCCCTTACTTCATCAAGCTCTTCGATGATGTCTTCATCTTCCATAGCACTAAATTTGTTCATTTCAAGCCTTCCGTCTATTATCCGCGTGCATAGGTCTTTTAGATAAGAATATTTTTGTGGAGATATTCCAGCTTTTCTGACTTTTTTCTCGGGAGTTTCTATGAATTTTTTTGGCGATGGCATCTTTCCTTTATATAGGGCCTTAAATCTTTTTTCTATAGAATCGCCTGCAGATCCGGATATCTGCTGGTATATTATTGCACTTATCAGTGATTCGTACGAGTCGCCTCCCCATGTTACTTTTATCACGCCAAGGTCTTTTATAAGAAGCCTCATAACATTATCCTGCCTAGATAAATGGGACATTGCTTTAATCCACACATTCCTGTTATATATGGATGGGAATCCATTTCTCGGCATTCTTTTTATTTTCATGATTTACAATCTGTCAAAGTTGCATTTATACCTTACTAAGAGTCCAGTTCAGCATAAACATATCATTTTGCATTGCGTATACCATTAGAAATTCATAAATATCTGGAAGGATGTTTATTATTGTTGATAAAATGGTTAAAAATAACACACAGCGAAATCCCGTATTACAAAAGCTTGTGAAAGAATTTAATTTAATGTCTTATGATTTGACTTCTCCAATTGAACGCGCTGTTTATGCTGAAGACATCGCGAATTTATATCATGAAGAAGCAGAGAAAGCTGCAAAAGCAAAAGATGGGGAAAAAGCAAAAGAACTTCTAAATAAAAGTGTAGATTACTGGATAATTGCATCTGAGTTGAATTTAGGTTGCGGAAATGAAATTCCGATTAAAGTTAAATTTCTAGAAGCTGATCAAATAGAAAACGTTTTTATTATAGAGTGTTCTGAAGACAGGAAAAATATCCTTGACGCGCTCAGGCTCTTGAATAATGCCGCATCCTTGCTCTCATCTGAACCTACTCTTTTAAATATTTTAAGAAGTGATAAAACGATTTCAAGTACAATGGAAAAGATTAAAGACAGCAGAGATAGACAATTATTTAACTTGCTATCTATGGCAGGTGCAAAATATAACTTAGCGGCGAAATATGTTGAAGAGACTGACCTGGAAAAAGCAAGAATACTTCAGGAGTATGCTGATAAGCTAAGACTTGCAGCATCGCAGGGAAGATTGTCTTTTCCATGGTATAAAATCACGATTACAGAAACAAAAATGCAAGAAGATGAAAGTTAGTTTTAAAACCTTGCTTGGATCTTACACAAACAAATTATTATTTTTTCAATGACTCTGCTAAAAGACACTTATCTCTAATTATTTTAGAAATGCGCAAAAAGTTTTAGCATAAAGTAAGGCATAAGTATCTGAAATGAGTAAAAATTATGTAGAGAATATGGCAACAAGTATGACTAAATCTTCAGAAAAAATTCCAACACTGGAAGATAAATACCCAAATTGGTACAATATATTTAATCAGGAATATCTAGGGGTTATGAGAGTTCCTACAGGAGCAATCATAGGAACAAGCAATCTCAAAGATAAATTTTTTGATGACAGGTGGGTTCCAACCCGAAAAGGTATTGATGGCAGATTTCTAAGAGTGCTGGCTGGCGCATATGATAGAGGCAAGATGTTTTCAGTAAAAAATTCTCCGATTGAATTGATTCAGATAGGCGAAGAATATTATGTCTCGGAAGATGGGAATAGAAGAGTATGCGTGGCACGTTTATTAGGCATAGATTATGTAGAGGCAGAAATAATGAGGCTTAAAAGGAATTAACAAAATCTTTAAATGAGGGCAATATTGGTAAATATTTTTGCAGGATTAATTAGAAAGCTACTGGCTAGTAAGCTATAAAAGGTTATTGCGATATGATAAATGCACAAATGCCTATAACTGGAGTAAAACAAAAACTTAGAATAAATTGTGCATGCAATTATAAAATAGAAATAATCAATACATAAAAATCTACAAAAGATTTTGAGTTTTTCTTTAAATCTTTTAGTAAAAATAAAAATGAATGATATTATGAATAAAACAAGAATTAGTTTAAGGACAACAAACCCTGATGCAGTAAAATTAACTTTAAGCTGGGAGGAGGTGCTTGTGCTTGATATTGGAAGCTCTGAAAAAGTTTTTAATAGATTTAGATCGCCTTCCTCGCGTTCTATTGAAAATCTTGTAAGAGCAGGCCTGCTTCAGAATGAATCAAATGATTCCATGCGTGTTATAGCACATGAAAACGTACCAAAGATCTACAAAGCAGTCTCGGCAGCGATTTCGGCCGCTGACAAAAGAACTCCTTTTCTAATTAAATTGATAGCTGGCGGAATAGAATATGAAATAACATATAAATAGAATAAAGAAAGCAAATAAGGGAGGCGAAAGAAATACTCCTAAAACAAATATAATATTAGAAATACTAATTGAATTTTAGTTTAGCATTCTTTTGTTCTATAGTGCATTTTCTTCTCTATAAGGTAAATATCTAAAAAGAAAATTATCTCACCGTATAACGCAAGCTAGGGCACATTTCCCTAGACGACAACTTTATTATTACCGGAATAAAGCTTCTTTTATGAGCGCTTTCATATATATGATAAGTGCCATACTGTATTCCATATATATGAGCTAATAAAACGCCTCATGAGGAAATCCCTTTCTTTAAACCTCTTTTGGCCAGCAATCCCGGGGGTCTGGCTATTGGCCCAACTTTGCCATAATTCTGAAATTGATGCAAAGTAAAGATTGTTTTTTTATTTCGTTATGATGGAACATTGAATTTAAGATGTGCTATTAAACACAATTCCATTTTCATGATTTTAGCGGTTGTTTATGACTATTTTTTAATCTTAGGTAAAATATTTCCATGTACATATACAGTTTCCCATGCTTGACAAACTTTGAGCCGAAGGCCCATCTCTTGAAGCCGAATTTCTTAAGAAGCTTTTTGGACGCAGTATTTCTAGAAAAGGTTCCAGCTGTCACATCTAGTATTTGCCCCTCGCCATCTTTAGCAGCTGCCTGACTATAGCCGTGCCTATGCTCTTGCCTTTATAATTACAGAGAAGCCCATATCAACTACGTGCGGGGCCTCTGCCCAAGCATGCCCCTGCAATGCACTAATCCCTACCATTCTGACTGCATCATTTTCTGCAACAACTACAATGGCGTTGTGCGAAGCCGCACTTATACAGTTTTAAAAACGCCCCTTTAATGTCCTTCTTTTTAATCTTCTTGCCATAAGTCCCAATATCGAAGGCTGGATTTTCAAGGAGTTCCTTGTAATATGATACTTCATTTTCATAGTAAGCTGCAAAATCGCTTCTTTTAAGTTTCCTAATTTTATACATAAGCACCGTATCTTCCTAACACTTTCATAGAAATTCTAATAATTTCTTTATAAAGCTCTTGTTGAACTGAGAGGGGAATCTTTGTTGGTGCTTTTGGAAAACCCACCGAATGCGACACTTCGAGGAAACAACCAAAAGTGCGACAATGCCGATAAAGAGAAAGTATATATATGAGAAACGCGGTATAGATACATAATTCTCGTTGGAAATACGAGATGTGGTTATATTTATGTACGCTGTTAAAAACTCCCCTAACTAGGGAAGCGGGGAAAAACAGAGAAGTGAGGAAATAGGAATACCTGCTGTGGGATTTGTTCCTGATAAACATCTGAAGGGGCAGTGCGCTTCGTGCGGAAAACAGGATAACGTAGTTGAGATGTTCTTTGGTAGAACTTACTAATTAATTGGTGGCAGAATGACTACAAAAAGCAAGCCATATGTTGGCGTTTGTTGTGTTGCTAGTCCAGACGAGGCTGGAAAAGTAACTGCACTTTTTCGCGATACTGGTTTTACTATGCAGACAGGCCATCAGCCAATGGTCGGAGTTCAGCTATCGTGGAAACATCTTGATTTTGGTTTTAGCGAGGGTAATCTTAGATCTCCTAGATTTGATGCTGTACCATCAATTCTAGAATCTATTCAAGGAGATGTTTTCGCCACAGTTCACTATTACACCACAAGGGCAGAAAGTATAGTCTCTGAGATTTCAAAGATAATGGATAATTGTGAGGTTTATGATAGGGATATGATAGGAGGATTGCAAATAAACCACATTTTCCCAAAGCCGGATCAGGTTAGAGAGCTGAAGAACAGATATCCAAAGCTCAAAATAATACTTCAAATAAGTCCAAGTCCAGATACCATAACAGAGCTTGCAGAAAACATGGCAAGCAAATATGCAAATGTCGATTACTTAATTTTAGATCCATCTCATGGCAAAGGCGTAGACCTTAATCTCGAAGAAGTACTTGCCGCGTTCAGGATATTACGTAAATCCGGAGTGCAATCAGAAGTTGTGTTTTCCGGAGGCTTTAATGGAAGCAACGTGAGGGAACGTGTCAGTAAGATTGCAGATTCACTTGGATACATGGATTTCTCAATAGATGCAGAGGGAGGCTTGAGGGACAGGCTTGGAGATGGTTTTGGAAATGACGTTTTGAATTTGGATAAAGTGAGATCTTATTTAAGAGGAGCTTCGGAGGCATTTCTTCAACTTAAAAATACAAAATGAAGGGAGGTCATTGGCAAAACGATACCACCATTTCGCATCTTCAAAGCCCGATCCTTTATAGCCCTTTATCGGCTTTGGATCCACATAATCTGTAATTGCAAAACCGCTTCTTATGTAACTCTTAATTAATGTCTCATAAGTTCTGTGAATATCATATTCAACAGCGTGAAGTTTTGAATCTCTGGACCACCAATTGTGACTGACTATTCTTTCGACAAAATACCTATCAAATTCTCTTACTGTCTTATTTTTTAGCGCAAATTTTATCTTTTTTGACTTTATACTGTGTGAAACGGTAGTCACAGGATTCCTCACTGCAACTATAAAGTATCCGTTCAATTTTAGCACCCTCCAAACCTCATTCAAGGCTTTGCCCAGGTTTTTTACATAATCAAAAACGAGAACAGAAACCACAATGTCAAACTTTTCTGAATCGTATGGTAATCTTTCAGCAGAACCCAATTTAAAATCGATATTTTTTGCGTATGTTTTTGCAATCTTAAGCATTTCAGGAGAAAGATCAATACCAGATACCTTTGCTCCTTTCTTACGGAGCTTGAGCGAGATAATCCCTGTGCCGCATCCAAGGTCGAGAACCCTCTTACCACGCACATTACCTAATAGTTTAATCGTAGCTGGAGTGACGAGGAACTCGTTGTTTGCGGCTTTGCCTTCCAGCCTGAATGCATGGTAGTAAGTTGCAACTTTCCTATACAGCCTCTTAGTTCTCTTCTCCATGCCTTAGCTTCTCACCAAAGCCTTAAAATCTTATTTACAATTACTCATCATGGATTCTTCGGACATGTGAAGTACAAGCAGGTGACCCAGAATATCACCCTACTTAGGGGCTAAGGCTTTAATTCTTTCTTGAGAAAACTGGATATGGTAAATCTTTTGCTCTCAGGAGGTGGCATAAAATCTGACATCAAACTTGTCAAGTTAGTTGTTTCGCTTATTCCAAAGAAAGGCAGATTGCTTTACATACCAGTTGCCATGCCTTCTACATCATATAGCTTTGGCCAATGTTATGACTGGATAACTACAACATTCGAACGTCATGGTCTTTGTAGAGTTGACATGTGGACAGACTTAAGTGACAGGAAATATGAAGATCTTGCAAAATACTCTGCGGTTTTTATCGGAGGCGGTAATACCTTTCATCTTTTGAACCTAATCAGAAAAACCAGCTTTGATCGCTTGCTTATAAAATACATAAAAAATAACAAACCAGTTTATGGAGGCAGCGCTGGTGCTATTATCTTGGGCAGAAATATAGGTACAGCGTACTTTGGCGGAGACGCTGATAAAAATGAGGTTGGAATAAAGAATCTGAAAGGACTAAACCTCGTAAATGGTTACTCGATAGCCTGCCATCATAATAAAAAAAGTTATGATAAAGATGTCATAATGTACTCAAAAAGAACCGAAATACTCACTATAGCGCTTCCGGATGGAACCGGATTGCATGTTAAGGATAAAAAGATAATTGTAGTTGGCCCAAAATCTGCTACTGTTTTCAAAGGAAAAGCGAGGAAAGTATTCAAAGCAGGTTCTCTAATAATTTAACTTTGCCCATTTCCCTAAACCCTAAAACCCCGCTTCTCAACCCAGAACATTAATTCCAATACCTAAAACACTTAGTTATAATTTTATAAGTTCTTTTGAATGAGTCATAAATGCTTTATTCCAATCAATCTTTAAATTTTTTAATTGATTTTTAGTAAGTACATAAGAAACAGCATATCCAGACCAATGAGGGAATACTTTATCGTGATTGCTAAGAAATATTCTGCAATATGTTTTGTACGATCTATCGTTTAGATAGGGTTTCATCTTATTTGCCACTTTTTCTATTTTGTTTTTAGGCAGAGCCTTACTCTATGGTTGTAATTTATCACTGATTAAAGCTTCAAAGTTCTGAGCCAAACCTTCAGATGCAAGGCTTTCTCTCAAAGTAGCATATTTGAATTTCTTTAAGCGTACAGTATGGCTAAATTCATGCGCGGCGGTGCTGATTAAGCCTTCTCTCCATTTACCTCCAGTATGGACTTCTAAAACTACCAAGTTTTCATCTCGGGTAAACCCAGCAACCCCCTTCATTTTATTTTTTACAAAGTACGAAGAAGTAGGTACAATTACAAAAGTAATATTTGTCTTTGGCTTAAGCACATCTGTGCTTCTCTTCAAAGCACTTTTAACTATTGGAATAGTATTTCGTAGCTTGCCATCATACAGCAAAGAAAATTTCTTCCTCACCAAAAATACAGAGTCTTCTCTAAGTTTAAGCGGATCGATTTTAGGCCTCCTAAGCCTTTTTATCGCTTTAAACATTTGCTTACTAACCATGATAACCTATTGCACCGAAGAACTTTTAACTACACTCTTCCTTTGTCCGTCCCCTCCACCCTTGCCCATTAAGCTATTATCCCAGCCTCTAA
>JAKABJ010000026.1 GCA_021801905.1 Microcaldota archaeon
AGAAAAGCACTACGGTAAAGCCTGTCTACATAATTGCAGGGATAATAGCAGTAGTTATAATCATAGGGGCAGCCTATGCACTTACTGCCTCATCGCCTACGGTAGTTGCAGGGGACAATGTCAGCGTATACTACAAAGGCAGTTTCACAAACGGCACTGTGTTTAACGACAATTTCAACACATCGCAGCCTCTTACATTTATCGCAGGTTCAAATGCCCTTATTCCTGGATTCTCAAATGCTGTAATAGGCATGAAACTGAACCAGACAAAGACCGTAACCCTTCCTGTAAACGAGGGCTACGGACCTATTAACCCTGCGGACATAGTAAGCGTGCCAATATCGGTATTCGGCAACCAGTCCAATACATTGAAGGTTGGAGGACTTGTAAGCTCCAGTACCGGATCAACAGGAGTTATAGACGCAATAAACGCTACCAATGTAACCGTAAACTTCAATCCTCCTCTTGCAGGGAAGGTTCTGGTATTCGAGATAAAGGTAGTGAAGATACAGAGCGCATAAACTCTTTTTGAAAAGGGTTTTAAACATAGGCTGAACAAGGTATTCATGCTTAAGTACTACTTAGCTGAGTTGTTCGAGCCTACGCTGCTTTACAGCCTGGCTCTTGCAGTCCTTGGTATAGCTGCCGCTTACCACTATGGCTACTTTTCAGCAACAAATGCTATTCTTCTGATAATAGGAAGCATACTTGCACAGATGTCAGTCAACGTAATAAGCGACTATTTTGACTATACGAGCGGGCTAGACAAGGAGCTTGCAAAGAAAAAGTCTGGAAATCTTGCAGGAGGAAGCTCACTAATAGCAGAAGGCAAGATAAAACCTATAAAGACCCTTCTTTCAGGAATTATAACGCTGATACTGGCTGCAATGATAGGGCTGTATTTTCTGACTATACACTTTGCTCTTCTCCCTATAATCCTTCTTGCAGGAATCTCAATACTACTGTATGCAAGGGTTGTGAAGAGAATACCGTATCTTTCGGAACCATTATGCACACTTAACTATACGCTCATAGCATACGGGAGTTTCATAGCTATGGCAGGCATCTCTGCGGTAAACTACCCGATAGCATTCGCATTCATACCTGCGGGGATAATGCTTGGCGGCAATGCCCTGTTTGTAAATGAGATACCTGACAGGAAGACGGATAAGAAATACGGAGTCAAGCATAGCGCCGTAATGCTCGGCACAAGCAGGAAGATAGCATCATACTATCTGCTCTTCCAGGCAACTGCATATATTATACTTGCAGCAGGTATTCTGACCGCTGAACTGTCTATATTGTCAATATCTGCACTCGTAGTGCTTCCCATAACCCCTTATATATTTAATGGGATATACAATGCTTATTCAGATAAATATGCCAAATACCTGGGTCTTCATACAATTGCATCTTTTGCATTTGCACTGCTGCTATCCGCGGCATTCCTGATTCCGGTTTTATGATATTCGTGATCTTATGAGCCAAAGAGTATACAAGATATTCTCAGAAGTGCACAGCCACTATGATGCTGTAAATACAATATGCAGTTTAGGTACCATAGTCAGATGGAGAGAGGAAGGGGCAAGAGAGGCTACTATAAACAAGGATAACTACAAACTCCTTGACATAGCAACAGGCACAGGAGAATTTGCAATTACCCTGGACAAGACAGCAAAGAAGCAGGGCAAAAAGGTTGATATAACCGGGGTTGATTTCTCTGAGAATATGCTTAGCGTTGCAAAGCGCAAGGCAAAGGAGAGGAATCTTGACATAAAATTCGAGCATGGAGATGCTCTGCATCTAAAGTATCCTGACAAGTCCTTCGATGTAGTGACTTCATCATTCGCACTAAGGAACGTCGATGACCTTAATAAATTCTGTTCGGAAGCAAAGCGCGTACTCAAGCCAGGGGGCAGATTCGTATTCATGGACATGGCAAAGCCGGACAAGGCATGGCAGAGGGCCTTCCTCAAATTCTTCTGGGGAGCATCCGGAATAATAGGATTTGCAGAGTACAAGGAAGCTTTCGAGTGGCTGATGGTAAGCGTAGACAGATTCGACAAGGAGAACTTTGTAAAGATAGTTAAGAAGAACGGCTTCAAGAATGTAAAGAAGAAAAACCTCGTATCAGGAGCTGCATTCATGGTGACAGGGCACAAGTAGGTGCTTTACTGGAGAGCAAGAATTCAGCAATGTATTCAGAAGCGCATAAATCATATGATGCTACAAACAGGCTTCTCAGCTTCAACACCGACAATATAATAAGAGAGAGGGCAGCTGAAGCTCTTCTATCTGCAAATCCTTTAAACGTGCTTGACATAGCCACAGGCACAGGAGACATTGCAATACTGACTGCAACGCATGCAAAGGAGAAAGGTCTCAGAACGAAGGTAATAGGGATAGACATGAATCCAGGCATGCTTGGTGTCGCAAGGCAGAAAGCAGCAAGGAACGATGTTAAGAACGTGGTATTTGAAAAAGGGAATGCGCTCGGATTAAAGTACAGGACAGAGTATTTCGATGCTGTTGTGTGCTCCTTTGCGCTGAAGAACTTCGATTCGCAGGAAAGGTTCCTAAAAGAGGTAAGACGCGTTCTGAAAAAAGATGGGATATTTGTTTTGATAGACATATCCAAACCAGAACATGCGCTCGGAAGAATAGGATTCTGGTTCTACATGAGATATATGGAGCTTTTCGGCTTTGTTACAGGAAAGAAGCTATACAAATGGCTTCCCAAAAGCACAGCGGAATTCAGCAGGAAGGAATTCATAAAGAGAGTAAAGGAGGAAGGATTCATAGAGGTGAAAGTTAGGGAATACCTTTTGGGAATATCCTACATGTTGATCTGCAGGAAATAAATCGGAGTTAAGTGCTGGCTTTACGTGCAATTATCTCTGCAATGAAGTGTCTGTGAGGTTTCAGATTATCATGCTGTTCCCAATCTGTAAGGTACTCATTATAGTGCAGTATCTCCCACTCTTCATAATAGCTTCTTAGCTCATTCTGTTCAAACAAGTGCGCAAATCCCTTATCATGATTCTCCTTTGTAAAAGCGCTTATTGCATTCAATCCGCCTTCTTCAGTATGCGCTTTCATAGCTTCAATTATCTTCTCTGGTTTATCGATGAAGTGCAATGTAGAATTGGCGATGATTATGTCATATGTTCTGTCAATCTTATAGTTCTGTATATCTGCTATCTCTCCTTTTACATCCACCTTTATCTCAGAAGCTTTCTGCTTAAACAAAGCTATGGAATTAGGGTTATTGTCAACTCCAGTAACATCAAAGCCTTCTGAAGCAAGAAAAAGAGCGTTGCGCCCCCAGCCGACGCCCAAATCAAGTACAGTGCCGGATTTTTTGTAACGCAGTATCTCCTCTATAATCTTATTTGGTATCGGACTCCTTATCTCATTACTATGTTCAATATCCACTATCATCATATCTTGCCCTCTTGATGATTAGGTATGGAGGCAAGGAAACCCGAATTGTCTGTTTCGGCGGACATGGTTGCACCAACTGATAAGAGTATACTAAAAGGCATTTATAAATGCAGAGAGTTCGGAAACAATACTACTTTTAAACTAATCAAAAGGTTAAGCAAAGTTTATATATTTAATCAAAGACTTATAGTTATGGGTGTGTATCTGAGTCTTATTAACCATATAGATTCAGTGTTCAATTTTTTAAAAGACGCCACGGCTGGGATTCGAACCCAGATATCGCTTCCAACGAAAATAGGGTCAATAATCCTATTGCCTGACCATTCGAGCCACCGTGGCGCAGATATCGTGTATGTATTTTGTGTTCTGTGAACGGGCTTTACATAGGGAGACAGTAACGGATATGCAACCTTCACCTCGTCTCCCTGCCCTGCACAGATTTTTTTAATCATCTCCTCAGCTAAAAGCTTACATATACTATAAGCACGAAACATTTATAAATTCTTACACTACTTACATATTAAATGCGTTGATGTGTAACTATGGTAAACGAAAGAAATGAAAGTTTAATCTACAATATAGAAAAGAGAAGAGCTGAACGGAGCGTACGCTTTAGCGAATATAAATTATTATGTAATCCATTTGCACCGTTTAAAGCAGAGAGCGCAGTTCAGAGTTTAGCCGATAGGGAACAAGAAAAATTAATATTTGCAGATTTATTTATTAAATTGACAGACGGTGAGATTCAGCACATTTTTATAAAAGGTAAACGAGGAATGGGAAAAACACATTTATTGCATTATCTCTATAAAGAAATAAACGAAAATCATCAAAAACTCGGAATACCAAAACCACTTTTTTTTGAAGAACCTAATGAGTGTGAAAGATGGTTAAACAACAACATTAAAGACCTTAAAGAAACTGTTTATATTTTTCTTGATGACGCATATTTCATTAGATTACCATTCTTCCTCATGGATCATACAAACGTGTTATATAAAAACAAATTGATAAAAACCATAAGTTGTTGGCAGGAATCTATAGTTGCCGATATGCCTCAGATAGAACCGTCAGGAATTACTGAAGATTTCGACGAAATTAAGCTTACTCCATTAAAAGAAAATGATGAGATAGAAATATTGAAAAAAAGAATAGAGGTCAGTTGTAATAAAGAAGATTTAGATTATTGCCTGTCATTTTTTGATGAAAAGTTCTTTTTAGAATTAACTAAAATATCTCATGGAAACCCAAGGTTGTTACTTAAAAATGCTTCCAATATTTTTAATAAAGGTGCAAGTATAGACAAAAAGAAGTTTTCTGGAACAGATGTTTTGGAATACATCAAAAAGCATGGTATAAAGACAACAAGACAGATTGAAGAAACATTAGATAATCTAACTACATCACAGAAGAGAGTTCTTTATGCAATAAGTGCTTATTGCGCTGTAACTAGAAGTATAGAATGTGCGCTTAAAGACATTGCACGTACATTGGGCATAACTCGACCTGCTGTTATTAACACATTGACTCCTCTTCAGGAATCACATATTGTTGAATTTAGGACTGCTGAACGGGGAAGAGCTCGATTATACAAAATATCAGAAGAATACCGCGAATTCTTCGAAGAAAAGTACAGAGATGAAATAAAAAGATTGGTCTATAACCTTACATCTGGAGATAAAGAAGATAATTAATTGAAAAACACAGAATTCATACTGCTAATTTCTTGTATTTACCAACTTTCTTTCCTATTACTCGCTTTGATTTTTTCTCCTTCTCGTGTCTTGCTTTCTTGTACGAAATATTCACATACAGTACCTTAGGTTTAGTGCCTTCTAGTAATTCTTTTATAGTCAGGATTTGTATTCGTGGCACTCTTTCTTCATTGTTTAAAGGAGCTAATTCTGAACCATAAGTCAATGCTTCTTCCTTCATATCTTTTGTAGGTTCTTCTAGTGTTATAAAGACACCAAACTTAGCCTTTTCTCTTTCGAGTGTTCCTTTAAAATCTCTGATATAACTTGAATTTACATGACCGCTTTTAACCTGCACCAATACGCTCTTTGTAGTCTTAGTATTAGGGTCTAAAAGATAAATTATACCGTCTATTCCTCTATCAGAACCTTTTTTCTTGTCGTTTATTGGTCTCGCATCAATCAAAGATAATGCCCACCATTCGAATTGATATCTGTCATTGTGTGCAAGCTGTATAGCGCTTTGTAAATCCTTAGGCTCACCTATTACCTCAAAATTTGCATTAGGGTACTTATCCCTTATCCTTCTTTTGATAAGGTTTATAGCCAAGTGGGTTATGTCTATTCCTATCCATGTTCTTTTAGCTTCTGATCCTAGATTCAACTTCTCTACTGCATCTATAGTTGTTCCGCAACCACAGAATGGGTCAAGAATAACGGCATCATTTTTTGATGATGCTTTTATTATACGTTCCAAAAGTGCAACTGGTTTCTGTGTTTGATAACCAAGACGCTCATTTTTATGCCATGAACGCAATGCCTCTATATCAGTCCATAAATCCTGTGCTGGCAGCCCTTCACTCTCATCAAGATATCTTTTGACACGAGGAATCCCATTTTTTGTATAAAATATACGCCCTTCGGTATCTAGTTTACGCATCGTATCAATTGGGAAACGCCAAATTCTTTTTACACCTTTCCATTCATATTCATATCCTCCCCCTTGCAATCCGCTAGCTGATGCATCTCCAGACATCCATTTTCTGCCATCTGGATCACTATAACGATAATAAGCTTCTACATACTCTTTATCATATTCCTGGCGTGTGTCATTCCAAATTACCTTATCGCTTCGTGTATAGAATAAAATTACATCGTGGATGCACCCAAATCCGATAGCATCACTATGCCCGCTAGTACGTTTCCAAATAATCTCATTCCTAAAGTTTTGCACACCAAAAATACTATCCAAAACTATTTTTAGAAAATGACTTGCGGTCGGGTCACAATGAAGATATAACGAACCAGTCGGTTTAAGCACTCTTCGCAACTCTATAAGTCGAACACTCATCATCACGAGATAAGCACTCATTGAGTTTTTGCCAAGAAGTCGTTCTAATGCCAATATCAAATCAGTAACATTTGCTGGAACATTTTTGTCGGTTGTCAAATATTCAAATGTCTTTTGTGCATCATCATCCCATGTCCAAAAATCCTCAAATGCCTCTATCTGGGACTGTGATTTTTCGCCACTCTCTTCTTCAAATAGGACATTATATGTGGCTTGAGAATTAAAAGGCGGATCAAGATAAATTAGGTCTACGGAATTGTCAGGTATATATTTTCTTAATACATACAAGTTGTCTCCATAGTACAATTTGTTTGTCATAATCTTTTTAGCATAATAATCATTATAAAACCAAGCTGGGCGGATTGACGCCTATGCCTAATGAAACACCCTGTCCATCTGCCCATAAAGCTCATCCTTGTCCTTGGCTATGTATGTCATAGTGGTGTTTGGTTCATGATGCCTGGCGAACCTGCTGGTCAGGACAAGGTTGCCGTTGCACCCTTTTGCGAACCTGGTTATCGCATAGTGCCTTAGGCTGTGCGTGGTTAGCCTGTGCAGATGCCTTACCGTTCTGTCCGCTTCCTCCTCGCTCACATCATACACCTCATCCAATCCAGCCAGCACCACATACTGCCTGAACCTGTTCCTGGCGTAGTCTATGCCTATGTGCACGTTCCCAGCCTGGCTCTGCTCCGTCTTTGTAAAGAAGAGGTAGTTCTCATGGCTCTCTATCTCCTTGGCATTCTCCCTTATGAACGCTATGGTCTCATCAAACAGCCTTTGCGGTATTATCAGCGTGTCAAGCGTCTTAGCCTTCTCTGTCCTTATGGTAAGCT
>JAKABJ010000006.1 GCA_021801905.1 Microcaldota archaeon
ACACAAACGATTACAGCGGAAATGATAACAATGGAGTGCCTACAAACATTACATACACAAGTGCATGGACATCTGGTTATAGTGCGCCTTGATTATTTTCTGTAAGGTTTTTATAAAACCAATTTCAAATAATATAGATAAAAATGATAACAGAAATTGAGCTTCGAAACTGGAAGGCTCATGAGAATACATCACTTTCTTTCAATAAAGGAGTAAACGTACTTGTAGGAATAATGGGTGCTGGAAAGAGCTCAGTAATAGACGCAATCTCTTTCGGATTGTTTGGAACTTTCCCGGCACTAAAACAGAGAAGGATCAAGACCGAACAGTTGATAAAAAGCCGTCCCAAAAAAGCAGACAATGCAGAGATAAAGATATCTTTTATTTCCGAAGATGACGTTTATACTGTTACTAGACAAATCTCCGCTTCCGGAAGTACAAGTGCCCTGCTCGAGAAAAACGGAATTTATCTGCAGACACAACCTATACGCGTTAATGAAGAGATATCATCAATACTTAAGATAGATTATGATACATTTGCCCGTGCAGTATACTCTGAACAGAACGGCCTTGATTATTTCCTGAATATAACGAAAAGTGAAAGGAAGAGGCAAATAGACAATATGTTGGGCCTGGACTATTTTGCAAGAGCCGAAGAGAATTGCACCTCTTTTATCAACAGCGTACGTGCACTTATATCAGACTCTGAAGAAACCCTTAGCCATATGGATAGGGGAAAAATTGAGAAAGAGTTTTTGGAAAAAAAGGCAGAGAGAGATACAATAATTTTATCTCAGAAATCTATTGAAAATAAAATGGAAGAAATTAAGAAGAGAGTTGAGATCTCTGATTCTGCAGTAAAAAATTTAAGAAAACTTCTTGAAAAGAAGGAGTCACTGTCTAGCAAGCTTATTGCTCTAAAATCACGCATGCAGATTCTTGAATCCGAAATATTAAAAATAAAAAACGAGCACGCGGCAATGAAAGTAGATGATGCCGAGAAATCCGTACAAAAATCCGAAATGTTGATAAATAAAATAAAATCGGAAGATTCGGACCTGTCCAAAAAGGCAGTTAACCTGCAGAAAAAGAATGCTTCTGTATCTGCAGCTATTGATGAATGTATAAAAAAATCAGAGGAGCGAGATACTCTTTTTAAGAAAGCAAAAATTACAGACGAGAAAATAATTAATGCCGAAATTAACACGGCTACAAAAAAGCTAGAAACGATAATTGCATCTAAGGAATCCGCATCAGGAAAGATAACCGAAATCAAAGAGGGAATTACTGCTTTGCAAAAGCATATTGCCTCATGTCCAGTATGCGAGAGAACTATAGACGAACAATTGAGGAATAGTTTGCTTGCTAAGAGGGCTGCAGAACTCTCACAGCTTGAAGGGCTGTTAAAAAAAGCTCTGCTTGAAGAGACTCCTACAAGGCAAGAAATAAGTAAGCTAGAATCCGAAAAGGTTGCATTAAAGCTTACTCTTGAAAGGCTAAAAGACTTCTCAGGAATTGATGAAAAGATTCCATTATTAAAAAAAGAGAATGAGGCTATCTTAAACGAACTTGCAATCATAGATGAGAGAAGACGCACTCTTTCTAAAGATGCAGAAAAAGCGCAAAAAGAGCTTGATGCACAAAGAGCAGAATTGGAAGCTGCAAAAAGGATGGCAAGGCATTATGCAGAACTGGAATCATGCAAGAAAGAGAGTGCTTTATTTGAAAGCGAAATCGGCAAAATAGATGCAGATCCTAAAAAATTAGACGAGATGGCTACAGAGCTTTCTGAGAACATTGGAAGGTTAACGGGTTTTGAGAGTACTGTATCTTCCTACAAAAAGCACATTGTAACATTGGATTTTGCAGTTGATTCTTTATCCAAGCAGCTTGCCGAAATTGATGTTATAGAAAAGAGAATATCTGGAAGAAGGGCGCTCCTGTCAGATCTTGGAGTATTTAAATCCGCTCTTGCTGAGACTTCGTCAGAGCTTAGATTGAGGCTTATACGCTCTATAAATAACTTAATGAGCTCGATATGGAGCGAGATATATCCATATAACGATTACGGCAGGCTGGCCCTATCTGCTTCAGCAGAAGATTATGCATTGGAAGTGGAGGTAGAAGGAGATGGCGGCAAGGAGATGGTATTGGTTGATTCTGTGGCAAGCGGAGGGGAGAGGAGCACAGCCTGCCTGGCACTCAGGGTTGCGCTTTCAATGACTGTTGTTCCAAACCTTAAATGGCTTATACTCGATGAACCAACCCACAACCTTGATTCGTATGGAGTGTCTAGCCTTATAGAGACGCTTGGAGACGAGCTTCCAAAAGTGGTAGATCAGGTATTCATAATAACTCATGACGAGAGCATGAAACAGATTGCCTCAGCAAAGGTCTACCAGTTCGATAGGGATAAGGCATCTGGAGGGTCTGCAATAGTATCCGAAGCGCAATCATAGGTCGCCAAGTCCCATATCGGATCCAGGTTCTGTTTGGGAACTGCCCATTATGGAGCCTCCTTTTACTCCTGTGAATATAGCGATCACTTCAACCTTTCCGTTATATGATGGATCAATCCTAGCACCCCACACCACTGTTGCGTTTGGTGCGGTTATATCTGTAAGCCTAGTGCCTATCTCATTAGCCTCTCCAAGAGTTAGGTCTTCCCCGCCAGTTATATGTATAAGTACGTTTGTAGCTCCTTCGTAATCTACATCAAGAAGCTTATTTCTAAGAGTGTCCTGAACCACATCGTCTATTTTTGTTGGCCCCTTTCCCTCCCCTATGCTTATCATTGCTATGCCTCCAGATTTCATTATGGATCTTACGTCAGCATAATCAAGGTTTATCAGACTAGGCGTGTTTATTGTCTCAGTTATGCCCCTTACGGCCCTTGCCGCTATTTCATCAGCAAGCCTGAAAGCCTGATCCATTGGCAGGTTAGAGTAAAGATCTGCCAGTCTCTGATTGTCTATTATTATAAGAGTGTCTATGTTCTTTCTCAGTTCCTCCATTCCTTTGTCTGCAACTTTCATCCTTATCCTTTCAAGCCTGAAGGGGTATGTAACTATGCCTATCACAACAGCACCTGAATTCTTTGCGATGCCTGCCACTACAGGTGCAGCCCCTGTTCCTGTACCTCCTCCCATTCCTGCAGTCAGAAAAACAAGGTTATATTCATTAAGCGCCTCTTCAAGCTGTTTTTGAGAATATTGAGCTGCTTTATTAGCAACCTCAGGAAAGCCTCCGGCGCCCATGCCTCTTGTAAGGGGGCCGCCTATGAGCATCCTCCTTATTGAAGGATCTAATGTATTAAGATGCTTCGAATCGGTATTTATTGCAAAAAGAGATGCACCCTTGACACCCATCTTACTTATCCTATTAATGGTGTTGCTTCCTCCTCCTCCGATTCCGCAGACAGCTATTCTTACTCTGAAGAGCTCTTCTTCGGTGTTTGCAGCATTATTGAGTGCAGCATCTAAAATTTCCATCCTAACACAATCTTTACTCTCTGATAAACTATAAATAGATTTTCTTTTATGGATTAAGCGATTTAGAGGCAATCATATGCGAAAATTTGGCATAAATCAGCCTACCACACAGAAAGGCGTTGGCTCTATATCCAATTCACCAGTTTTAAATAGGACAAAAAGAAAGTAAAATAAATACGCATGGAATTTGGTTTCTAAATCGTAGAGACATAGAAAAATATTTAAGCACGTGCTACAAAGAATAATAAGACTTTAGAAGTACGATATATCAGTGTGCTTCTCCTAAATTGTAATGATGTGTTATTATGGCAAGATTAAGACCTGCAAGAACCTGCAGGACTCCAAATTCGCAGTCATGGGCGAGGTACTCCTTAAGGAAGCCTAGGAAAAACTATGTAAGAGCACTTCCGCACACCAGCCTTTTGGTATTCAGAATGGGAGCTGACAATAGCAACTATGACACTGAGATTACCCTAGATGCAGAAATACCGATTCAGCTCAGGTCAAATTCTATCGAAGCTGCAAGAATGGTTGCAAACAAGTACCTTGAATCGAATATACCTAACATGTACTATTTTGTAGTCAAGAGCTATCCGCACAATGTGATACGAGAGCACAAGATGGCTACTGGTGCAGGAGCGGACAGAATCTCTCAAGGTATGAGCCTTGCTTTCGGCAGCCCAATCTCTTTGGCAGCAAGACTCAAGGTCAGGCAGTCTGTCTTTATGATAAGGTCAAACAGCGAGAATGCACCTATAATAAAACATGCATTGAAAAGAGCAATGTCAAAGCTTTCAGGCAGCTACAGCATAAATGTAAATACGTTTAGAAAAACTAAAGCCGCAATAGCTTGAGTGTTTTAATGAGGCTTCTTTTACAGTTCCCCGAAGGGCTTAAACAGTATGCTATGATGCATGCAAAAAAACTTGAACAGGAGGGAAATGAAGTTTTTATATCAGCATCGCCTACCTTCGGAGCCTGCGATCTTTCCATAGATGAAGCCAAAAACATACATGCAGACAAGATCGTGCATTTCGGCCATGCGGAATTCCATAAAGCTGATTTCAATGTTGAATACATAGAATACAACATAGATGCTCCACTGAATATGCTTGATAGAGCACTGCCCTTACTTAATGAATATGAAACGCTAGGGCTTATTACAACAATACAGCACGTCCACCAACTTCCTGTGATAAAAGAGTTCTTCGAAAAGCACGGGAAAAAAATATTGATAGGAAAACCTTATGGCTTTGCTAAAAAGCCAGGGCAGATCCTTGGATGCGACGTGGGAAGCGCGGCAAGCATCGATAGGGGTGTTGATGCTTTTATATATTTTGGAGGCGGAATGTTCCACCCTCTTGGAGCTCTTCTTAATACGACTAAACCATTCCTCATAGTAGAGCCATTTGCTGAAAAGGTAGAATTCATTGACAGCTACAGGAAGACATATAAGGGCAGAAGCAAAGGAAAGATACTGAAAGCGCTTGACGCTAAGAGATTCGGCATCCTTCTCACTACAAAGAATGGCCAGCATAATGAAGCATTGGCAAAGCTGCTGAAAGAAAAGATAGAGAAGGCAGGATTGGATGCTGAGATACTGGTCTCTAACACATTCGACTTTATATCTTTAGGAAACATGCTGGAATTTGAAGCATTTGTTAATACGGCATGCCCTAGAATAGCCATAGATGACTCTGACAGAATAGGCAAGCCTTTATTAAGCGCAAACGAAGTCATGGAAGTGCTGAAAATCAAGGCAGAGCAGAAAGCCATAAGAAATCAAGTAATGACGCCATGATATCTTAACTCATCAAAAAGAGGAGTTTGGCCAATCTATAAATTAATTAAATTAATACCGTGAGCTGGAAATCCCACACAGTCCATCTGTGGGAAAACGTCACAATTCAGAAGTTAGCAAGCTTTGTCTGTTTTATTTCCTGCATGGTCTGCCAGTACTGGCGTATGTGTTGCCTGAGAGCTTCATTCTTCATATTCTCCTTGATTGTGGATATTGTATAAGAGTCTGCAGGATATCCAGAACCTATCTCGAGCCCTAGCTGCTTTGCTATCTTATCTATCTCCCAGTCTCTTTCCACCTTGGCAATTATGCTCGCAGCGGATACTACAGGATAGATCGAATCTGCCTTGTGCTCTGCGATTATCTTTGTATATTTAATGCCCTTCCCCTTTTTGAAAGGCATTCCCTTGATCTTTGTGGGTTTATTCGAAGAAAGATTAACTCGCATGCCGAATTTCTCAGGTATGACATCCGGAGAATCAAGATAGAGAGTGTTTACATCAAACAGTACATTGTTAAAAAGCCTGGCAAAATGCGTAGCCTCAAGCTCGTTTAATGATATGTTGCGCCTCATCGTCTCGTTTATCTCGGCTGGCATTATCTTGCTGACCTTTACATCTATTGCAATTTCCTTAATTGCACCATATAGGTTCTCTCTCCTCCTCCTAGAGAGCAGCTTAGAATCCCTTACCCCAATATCTGTAAGCTTATGAGTATTGCTTTTCTTTATAGTAACTAAAGCGACTACCAGGGGCCCTACCAAGGCGCCTCTTCCAGCCTCATCTCCGCCGCATATTATTTGGCCATTTGACATAATAACGTTTAACTATTATTGATAAAAGCTTAAAAATGCGATTAAACTTGGCTCTATAGTTCTTTTCTATCTACAACTATAAAATCATTGACCGCCCTTACTGAAGAATACGGAACTCTTATAGAACCGCCTTCGCTCTTCACCTTGTTTGCAAGTCCTCCATCAAGACTGGGTTCTACAAGTATAGCGTTAATTTTGCCTGTAACATCACTTATCTCTGCGTCTATAAACCTTCCAAGGTCATATCCGTCCACAGTGACTACACGTTTCCCTACAAGTTGCTTTGCAATAATATATTTTACCATGCCTACACCTCTAGTCGCAATAGATATTACAATAGAAAGCTATTAATATACTTATGCTCTTGGAGCAGATGCGGAACTTAGACTGTTATCATTTATATATGACTCTCTAAAGTATATTGGTTTGATGGAGCAGAAAGAGCAAAAGGAAGAAGCTAAAGCAGAAGCGCAGAAAGAGCAGCTGCCAGGAAAGAAAAGCGGAGTAATAATATTCAAAGACAAACAGGCCAGAATACTCCTTTTTTTAAGAACTTCTGATCAGGAATTATATATCTCATATATTGCCAAAATGACTAACACAACATACGTACACACATGCAAATTCCTAAAGGAGTGCGAGGCGGACGGTATAACGATGAGCGAAAGGCATGGAAAAATAAAGGTAATAAAATTGACAGATAAGGGAAAGAAGATAGCCGAATTGATTGATTCGATCTATAATCTGATCTCAGATAAGAAAAGACCCGAACAGAAGCAAGCAGAATAACTGCAATAGCCGTGCCCATTGATGAGGATGTATCTGCCTATTTTTGCTAAAATTTGATCAAAGCAGTAATCGGATCTGGCGGGATTTTCAAAACTTTTGCATATTCACAAAAATTTATTTGAACCCGCAACATCCGGGTCCGAAGCCCGGCGCGCTGTCCAAGTTGCGCCACAGATCCACTGTAAATTATGAAAGAAAGAAATATATCTATGACTAACAAAAAGATAAACCTCTTCTTGTAATAATCAGCATTTATAAAGTACGCAGGATTCCCGGATTGCGTTGTTAAATTACCTTAAGGCTTGCCCTTTTCTTGACCGCGTTTATTACGTGGCCATAATCTCTGTAATGGGCTATCGCAGTTAAAGAAACAGTGTACTCTCCAGGATCGGATTTCATGCTGCCATAGACTTCGACATTTACATTCTTCTCTTCATCCGAGGCGAGCTCTCCAACCCTTACCTCTCTCTGCTTCGATACTCCAATCGTATCAAAGCCCAGGCCTTGTGGAAGCTCTATCACTACAGATGTTAGAAGCGTCTCTTTTGTCATATTCTTTATCTTCAAGTTTAATGTAGTGGAATTGTTTTTGTTGGCATAGAGATTATAGGGAGTCCATTCTGTAAATATTCTGTAAGGTGAAGGTTTTGTTAATTCCGTGCTCACATCTTTCTTTCCGAATAGATTGAATATTCCTATATAATCGCCTTTTTGAAAGATCCTACATTTTAGTTAATCTTATATGCTTATATATTCTTCTTCCAAATATTAATAAAAGAAGTTTAGTCCCTTGAAAAGATTAACGCAGCGCGTTGGTAAATTTTTAAGAGGCGGTTTATGCCATTAAAGCATAATATAACAAAGCAAGACGTTCTCATTACAAGAATACGTAAGCTCTCATTGAAGACCAGGACAAGCAAGATCTCATTGAAGGGCGATATAGCAGAGCGAAATTTCGAAGATCTCAGGCTTTTCACTACTGCAGTCATCATAGCCTCGTTTTCATCAGGATTGTCATGGAAGACTCATAATGCATTAATGGAAAACCCATCAAGACTGAATTCTTCAGAGATCAAAGAGGAGTATGAGAGTTCATTAATGACAAAATGGAAGAACGTGTCTGTTGAAGATGTCAGCGAGATTATTGGCAAGGGCATATCTGACGCTGCATTCTCTACCTGGATGTATTTTAATGTTGATAAAAGGCACCACGGCGTGTATAAAGAGGCATGGGAGGGTTTCCAGAAGGAGTTCCTAGATTCTTGTGATGACATGGAAATTGCAAGAGAATCCAGGTAAAATCTGTACGGAGTGTTATATATTTTTTTGAACTTGAATAACAAAATATGCAGTAATGGTGCATAAAAAATTAAAATGCTTTTTAAGCATTGGGTTAGATTGTTTACATATTGGGGGAATTATATGGCGACCGGTTTTGTAATAAAGAGAAATGGGGAGAGAGTCGAATTTGATAGCCAGAAAATTGTAAATGCCATAGGCAAGGCATACAATAGCGTTTATGCCGACAAATCTATAGAGGAAGGCGTATCAAGCGCCAAAAATGTTTCTGAAGCGGTAATGAAGAGAATAGAGGCTGAAAGCAAACAGGAGCGGTCTGTTGAGGAGATACAGGATATAGTAGAAAAAACACTGATGGACACGGATCCTGCAGTTGCCAAATGCTACATACTTTACAGGCATAAAAGGGCAGAAGTTAGGGCATTCAAGGCCTCGTTGGGAATAACCGATGACGACCTTAAATTGCCAATAAACAGCCTCATGGTGCTCGCTGCCAGATACCTTATGAAGGATGATAATCTAAAAATAAAGGAAACTCCAAGGCAGCTTTTCGAAAGAGTAGCAGGAGCTATAGCTCGTAGCGAGGCTAATTTTGGAAAGAAGACCGAGGAGATAAATGGCATAGCAAAGGAATATTTTGATGCAATGGCATCATTCAAGTTCATGCCCAACTCTCCTACGCTGATGAATGCAGGAATAGAGAAAGGCCAGCTAAGCGCATGCTTTGTCATACCTGTAGGAGACTCAATGGAAGAGATCTTCGATGCAATAAAGTACGCTGCTGTCATACACAAAACCGGCGGCGGAACTGGTTTTGCCTTCTCAAGGCTTAGGCCACACAACGACGTTGTAAAATCATCCAGCGGAATTGCTTCAGGACCAATTTCTTTCATGAAAATATTCGATATAGCTACAGAACAGGTAAAACAAGGCGGTAAGAGGAGAGGGGCGAACATGGGGATATTGCGCGTAGACCATCCAGACATACTCGATTTCATAATGCTAAAGGAGAACGAGGGGGTAATGCGCAATTTCAACATATCTGTTGCAATAACAGAGAAATTCATGAAAGCGCTTTCGGAAAATAAAGATTACGACCTTATCAACCCAAGAAATGGAATGACAGTAGGCAGGCTAAATGCAAAAGCCATATGGAACTTGATAGTCACAATGGCATGGAAGACAGGAGACCCTGGGCTCGTCTTCCTTGACAGAATAAATTCAAGCTTCTCAAACCCAACGCCAAAATACGGGCCTATAGAATCAACAAACCCATGCGGAGAACAGCCGCTATATCCTTTTGACGCTTGCAACCTGGGTTCTATAAACCTGGCGATGATGGTTAAGCAGGTGGATCATCATTTCGAAGTGGATTGGGATGAACTTAAGAGGATAACAAGGCTTGGAGTGCGCTTCCTTGATGATGTCATAGATGCTAACAGCTATCCACTGGAGCAGATAAGAGAGGTGGTCCAGCAGATAAGGAGGATTGGGCTGGGAGTAATGGGATGGGCAGACATGCTCATAAAACTTGGAATAAGATACGATAGTAACGAAGCGCTGCTGCTTGCAGAACAGGTAATGTCTTTTATATCAGAGCAGGGCAGGAAGATGAGCCAGGAGCTTGCAGTTGAGAGGGGCCCATTCCCTGCATTTAAAGACAGTATTTGGTATAAATTGGGATACAAACCGCTCAGGAATTCCACAGTTACAACCATAGCGCCCACAGGCACAATAAGCATAATAGCGGGAGGCACCTCACAAGGAATAGAGCCAATATTTTCTGTTGTTTATTTAAGGAACGTGAGAGAGAGCCTTGGTTATAACCTTATAGAGGTAAACAATGAATTCGAAAGAAGGGCGCTGGAGAACGGATATTATTCCGAGGAACTTATGAAAGGCCTTGCAGGGCAGGTTTCAATACAGAATGTAGAGCAGATACCTATTGAGGAGAGGAGGCTTTTTGTAACAGCTTACGACATATCGCCAGATTGGCATGTTAAGATGCAGGCAGCATTCCAGAAATATGTAGATAATGGCGTATCCAAGACAATAAACTTCCCAAGCTGGGCAACCCCTCAAGATATAGAGACCGCTTACAAAAACGCTTATGAATTAGGGTGCAAAGGAATAACAGTATATAGAGACAGCAGCAAGAGCACACAGGTGCTCCAGGCGGTTGACAGGGATGCACAGCAGCGCATTGAAAAATTCACCGACATCAAGAAAGGGCATATGAAAGAGGAATCGAAAGGAATTAGCATGGCTGCCATAAAGGAAGGCGCTGGCACATATGTTATCTCTTCCAAACTCGAGACCAAATGCTCAGAATGCGGAACTGGAATGATAGCTGCTGAGGGATGCTTCACGTGCCCTAAATGCGGGCACAGCCTCTGCGGGTAACAAAGCAATCATCCTGCTTTGTGGTGCATTTCTTAACAAAGCTGGCTAAAATTGCATCTTTCCAATAAATGCTTGAGATTGCGCCATCGGTTTGCCAAATCGGAATTTTGCGCTACATTTATAAACCTAATTAGACTATCTATATTATCTGTTTTTCCCGCAGAACTGCAGATTGCAGGAGGGATTCATATGGAAAAAGAAGCTCTTGACAAGCTAGGAGAATATATAGAAGCCAATAAGGGCAAACGAAAGTTTACCCAGAGTATTGACCTTTCAATAAACTTTTCAGGAATAGATTTCTCAAAGCAAGACAATAGGTTAAATCTCGAAGTAAAATTACCTAACGGAAACGGAAGAGTAAGCAAGGTGCTAGTCTTCTCTGATGACAATGCAATAAATGCAAAGGCGCAGAAACTTGGTGCCACAATAATACCTGGCTCGGAAATACAGACAATAGCAAGCGATAAAAAAAGGCTTGGAGAATTGCTCCAATATGAACTTATAGCACAGCCTTCCCTTATGCCTGTAATAGCAAGGCAGCTAGGGCAATTCCTTGGACCGCGTAACAAGATGCCAAGGCCAATAATAGGAGACATATCCAACATATTGGGCGGAATGGGCAAATCCATATACATCCGCAGCAAGGGAAAATATCTTCCTACTGTGCATTGCAGCATAGGTACGGAAAAGATGGATAGCAATGCAATATCTGCTAACATCGATGAAACGCTAGCTGTTATATCAAAGAAGACAGGAAAGCAGAATATAAAGTCAGTATATGTAAAATTAACTATGGCGCCTCCAATAAGGCTAATCTAATAAAGGTATGATCATGCTGAGTAAAAAAGAAAAGGAAAGTTTTGTAAAAGAGGCAGCAAAAGCCATGTCAAAATACACCACAGTTGGTGTAATAAATCTTTCAGGCATACCTGATAACCTGCTTCAGAAGACAAGAAACGGAATGAGGGACGAGATAAGGCTTATCTTGGGCAAAAAGAATATATTGGAGAGGGTGCTGAAAAGCGAAGAGAGGACAGAGAAGCTAGCAGATAACCTATCTGGCACGTCTGCCATAGTCCTAAGCAATTCCGACCCGTTTGATATATACAAGGCGTTCAAGTCGAATGAGATCAAGCTTACTGCAAAGCCTAAGCAGATCGCTCCAGCAGATATCAACATAGAAGCCGGAGAGACAAGCCTGCAGCCAGGCCAGGCTGTAACTGAATTGAAGCAGGCCGGCGTTGATGTCCAGATACAAAAAGGCAAAGTCATGATATCTAAAAGCAAAGTGATAGTAAAAAAGGGCGAAATGATAACATCTACTGCTGCCAAAGTATTGCACACTCTCGGAGTGGCTCCTTTCAGAGCCGCGATAGAGCCGGTTTCCCTGCTCTCCAATGGGGTTATATTCGGAAAAGATGTGCTTGACATATCTGCAGAGAAGACGATTACAGGGCTTTCAAAAGCATTTATGGAAGCCTATACGTTATGCCTTGAAATTGGAGAGGTAAACGAATATACCCTAAAGCCTCTTATAACCACTGCCTACCTGAGGGCGCTGGCTTTGGGCTTGGAAATCAAGGCTTACGAACCAGGTATAATAGAGCTGCTAATAGGCAGGGCATCTGTCCAGGCGGCAGCCCTTGGTGGCGCAGATAATGGCAAGAGCTAATAAACCAAATATGTAATTATGATAAAAAGGTGAAAGTATGGAATATGTATATGCAGCATTGCTTCTAGACGCAGCAGGAAAAGAAGTCACGGAACAGAGCCTTATGGATATTGTAAAGGCGGCAGGAATGAGTCCTGACGAGGCAAGGGCCAAGGCCATGGTCGCATCATTGAAGGGCGTAAACATAAAAGACATAATAAAGAACGCCCAGAGTATGCAGACCGCAGCAGCAGCACCTCAGGCACAGCAGGAGGGCGCACAGCAGAAAGCCCAGAAGAAACCTGAAGAGGATAAGAAAACCGAAGAGGAGGCAGCTACAGGATTGGCAGGACTGTTTGGTTGATTCTTAGACAGCGGCATGCAGACTACACTCGTGGCTGGATGCCCGCCGTTTAAAGAAAGTAATTTATAGTTTCTGCACAATTTAAACTTTTGTAGATGATGATATGGACGTATGGGTAGAGAAGCATAAATGCACAGGATGCTCGCATTGCCATGATGTTTGTCCAGTTGCTGTGTTTGAAATGAAAGACAGGGACTCACCTGACGTTAACAACGATCATGCTCCAGAGGCGGACAAGTGGAAAGGTACTCCCGATGCCGACATACTTGCCAAATGGAAGGATGTTAATGACGGCCACAAGCACTTTGCAGACAAGCATGATGGAAGCAGCGGAGGCATATCTGTAGGAGTAAATGGCAGCGCATGCATACTTTGCCAGGCCTGCCTTATAGAATGCGAGGGAGAATGCATAGTAATAACAGATGATGCAGGAACTGTATACCGCTCTATATACAAATAAGCCACATTCATTTATACCTTGAACCAGAAGCATATACCTGCGTGACCTTAGATGATAGAAAAGGCAGAGACCCCTTTTTCTGATGATGATAGCCTTGGAGCATTGAATCATTATGCAAAATCGTGGTTCTTAAAAAATTTTAAAGAGCTTACTCCTCCCCAGAAATACTCATTCAAACTCATAACCGAAAAGAAGAATACTCTGATAGCCGCTCCTACAGGAAGCGGCAAGACAATGTCTGCATTCCTATCTGTAATAAGCAGGCTTTTTGACCTGTCTCTGGAAGGTAAGCTTGAAGACAGGGTCTACTGCATATACATCTCCCCTCTGAAGGCTTTGAATAATGACATACATAGAAATCTTGCAAAGCCGCTTGATGATATTTATAATGACATATTGGAAAAGAAGGGAGTCTCAATAATAAAAGAGAATATAAAGAAAGTCACAATAGCAGTAAGAACCGGAGATACGCCCCAGAAGGAGAGGAGAATGCAGCTGGAGCACCCTCCAAATATATTTGTAACAACACCTGAAAGCCTTGCAATAATATTAAACTCAGAAAAGTTTATGGAAAAATTCAAAGGAGTGGAATATGTAATAGTGGATGAGCTGCACGAGCTGGCAAACAACAAGCGCGGGGTACACCTCTCATTATCTTTGGAGAGGCTGGCTTGGGCTTCGGGTTTCGATTTCACAAGGATAGGGCTAGGGGCCACACTATACCCTATGGAAGAGGCTGCCAAATTCCTTGTAGGGTACAGTGGCGATAAGGAGAGAGCATGCACTATTGTGGATGCGTCTTGGAGCAAAGAGATAGATGTAAAAGTAATAAGCCCTGTCAAGGACTTGATATATACGTCTGGAGAAGAGGTAGAGGTGCAGATGTATGGAGAGATAAACAGAATAATAAAAAGCAGCAAGACTGCGCTGATATTCACCAATACAAGAAGCGGAACCGAGAGGGTGGTATTCAACCTGAAGAAGAGGTTCAATTACGGTGAAGAGATTGCGGCGCACCATGGCTCTTTATCTAGGGAGTCCAGGCTCGAAGTAGAAGAGCTGCTTAAAAAAGGCTCGCTGCGCTGTGCCGTTTCGTCTACGAGCCTTGAATTGGGGATAGACATAGGCTCGATAGATAATGTCATACAGATTGGGTCATCGAAAAGCGTGACAAGGGCGGTACAGAGATTTGGAAGGGCTGGGCATAGCTTTAGAGAGGTTGCAAGGGGAGAGGACATTGTACTTACTAGGGACGATTTGGTGGAATGTACGGTTATGATGAAATCTGCAAAGGAGAAGATCCTGGACTCGTTCAATACCCCTAAAAATGCCCTTGACGTGCTTGTACAGCACATTGTAGGAATGTCTTTGAGTTCAAAATGGAATGTAGACGATGCATTTGCACTTATAAGGAATGCTTATCCGTATCACAGCCTTGATAAGAAAGATTTCATTTCCATTCTAGATTATCTTGCAGGGAATTATGTGGGTTTGGAAAGCAGAAGGGTTTATGGAAAGATATGGTACGATAAGGCAGAGAATGCTTTCGGAAAGAGGGGGAGGTTCATAAAGGTAATATACATGCTTAACCTTGGTACAATACCTGATGATGTAGCCGTAAATGTTATAATTAAAAATACAAAGAAATGGATTGGAAGCATAGAGGAAGAGTTCCTTACCAGGTTGAAACCCGGAGACATATTCACACTAGGAGGCCGGCTTTACAAATTCGAATACGCTAGAGGCATGAAGTGCTATGTGAGCGATGCGGCAACATCCCTGCCAACAATACCTCCGTGGTTCTCTGAACAGCTGCCTCTCAGCTACGAGCTTGCAATAGAAATTGGAAAATTCAGGAAGCGCTTCGGGAGCATAGTTAGCACATGCATAAAAGGCCAGGCTGGAAAAAAGAGAGTCTACTTGGAGGATCTGCCCAAAAAAGCTTTTGATTTCCTAAAAGATTTTCCTGTTGACGATAAAGCGAGAGTTGCGCTCTTCGGGTATTTTGCAGAGCAGATACTTTTCGCAAAAGCCGTTCCGAATAACGAACTTATTCTAATAGAGTCAACAAAGGAGGATGATTCTAACAAAACTACCATCGTCTTTCATTCTCTTTTCGGCAGGAGGGTGAATGACGCCCTATCCAGGCTTTTTGGCATGATTCTTGGCGAAATCATGGATATAGACGTGGCAATAATGGTAAATGATAATGGCTTTGTACTCTCTACCGAAGAAGAGGTAGATGCGGATAAAAACCTCATAAAAGACATGTTCTATGAACTTATGTCAAGAGACGCAGAAGCTATGCTTAAAACAAACATAAGGAAAACAGAACTCATGAAAAGAAGATTCAGGCATGTTGCGGCAAGAAGTTTCATGATACTCAGAAATTATAAAGGATACAAAATGGCAGTCGGCAGACAGCAGGTAAATTCGCAGCTGATACTTAAGGCTGCAGAAGAGATAGATAAGAATTTTCCCATAATAAAGGAAACCTACAGGGAAATATTTGAAGACGTTATGGACCTAAACAGAGTAAGAAGCATAATAGACGGAATAGCAAAAGGAAAAATAAAATACAAATTTATAAAGACACCCTCCCCATCTCCGTTTTCCCACAATATAATTGCATTCGGGCATGCAGATGTTGTGCTTATGAAGGAAAGGCAGGAATATTTGAAGGTGCTGCATAAGATGGTGCTTGAAAGAATCGGTGTAAATAATGCAGCTAAATGACGATGTAGAGCTGGTAGACGGACTTCCTGCTGTTTTTATACGAAGCTTGAACTCTATTGTAATAGCAGATCCCCATCTTGGCTATGAAGGCGTAATGGCAAAAAAGGGGATGTTAATTCCAAAGGTAAACCTAAGCCATCTTCTCAAGATGCTAGACGCGTGCATTAAAAAAACAGGTGCAGGCAGGCTAATAATAGACGGAGACATAAAGAATGAGTTCTCCACAGTAGAAACAGATGAGCTTAATGAGTTAATAGAGCTTCTACAGTTTGTAAAAGAAAAGGGAATAAAGCTAACAATTGTAAAAGGAAACCACGATAATTTTGTGGAACGGTACAAAGATCCATTTAAATTGGAGATACACAGACAGGAATTTGCAGAAAACGGATATCTTTTTTTTCACGGAGAAAATTTGCCTATAAAATCTTCAAAAACAAAGTTTATGGTAATGGGCCACGAGCATCCTTCAATTGCAGTTTTCAATAAAGCAGGAAGGAAGGAGAAATTGCGCTGTTTTCTTTATGGGAATTTGTACAGGAAAAAACTGCTTGTTATACCTGCCAGCAACTACTTCGCTTCAGGTACGGAAATAAACCTTTATCCGAAAGACGATCTGTTATCTCCCGTATTCAAAAAGACAGATGTGGATATTATGCATGCAATTGCGATAGGATACGGGTCTACTATCAATTTTGGCAGAATTAAAGAATTGAGAATGCTTTAATGCTTATTATGGTTGAGATATGACACCAAGCTCAGGTAGCCAGAGAAAATTGAATATAATAATTCTGCATTGTTATACGGATAATGGCTGCCTCGAATATTAAATGCGAAGAGCGCGGACTCCTATTCCTGATTGCAGCGAATCCTGCTTGTCTTTTCAACTAATGGATTAGTGCTATGAATAGCCAAGGCACTGCATTGAGTATAAGCCCTATGATTATCAGCCCCTCCACAAATTTTATTATAAAATCGCTCTTTATGTTAGTCTTATATATTCTCCAGCCATCAAATCCTGGAATGGGCAGAAGGTTGACTATTCCTACCAGGAAATTGAGCAAAAACGAGAGGGCAAATAGTGTGTAGAGGAAGTACAGTGCTTTCGCAAATAAGGTATTTGATATTGTCTCTTTCTGGTATGCTGTTATTCCTATCAAACCCCGTGTTGATCCATTCATGGCCACCGCGGTTATGCTATAGTTGCCGTATACACATGCAACATCTGATGAGGAGCATCCAGAAGAAAGAGTTTGTATATTTACTTTCTTTCCTGGCAGATCCAAGGCGCCTACAGATTCCAGGGCACTTATGTTGGCTATCTTATGACCATCCCAATAAATAATCTGCATTCCGCTTTGCAAGATTCCGTTTGCAGGAGTATTTGGAAGAACCGATTCTATGAACACTCCTTTATTTTGATAAAGACCAGGAACAACATATGCGAACATAAGCATCATAAGGATGAAAAAGACAATTGTCGCTATGAAGTTTGCAGATATGCCTGCAGCAGATATGCGATTCTGCTTCTCTTTATTAAGTTTTAATATTTCCTTCTCATTCGGCTCTACAAATGCCCCGATGGGTATTATGCCAAAAAGCAGCAAGCCTATTGACTTTACCTTTACTTTTGCCATCCTTGCGAGCACACCATGTGACATCTCATGTATCGTTAGTATTATTACAAGAGATATGATTCCAGCAATAAGAGGTATGTCTATGCCAGGTATGACCGGAGCAACCCCTGGCACTTGACTGGTTAAAAGAGATGATTGCGGATGGCCAGTGTATGCAGTAATTGCAAAAAGTATGCTGCTAGATAATATATTGGCCGCGTTAAGCAATAGTGAGGATATTATAAAGCCAGAAAGGCCGAAGACTATTGTAAATGCATATATGGCATATCCTAGCATGGAGAGGTTAAGAAAAGAGGTAAAAGAACATGCGCTTACGGCTTCTGTTGAATAGGATTGAAATCCTGGGAGGTTTACAAACTGCAAAGGAAGGCCAGTGCAGGGCATTATGAATAGAAGGATAAGAACTAAAGACGCCATCCCGAGTATGAATGTCTTCTTGCTTAACTTTCCATTCAGGAGAAAGTATGAGAAAATCCCAAACCCGATTACAATCCCCCATATTGGCATCTGTTCCCAGAAAGTCTTATTTTTCTTTGATATAGAATCTATGGTAGATATTCCGCGCCTGCTGCCAGCCATATACAGACCATACCCTCCCTGAAGACCTTTGATTTTTCGCACAGCTATGCCGGAAAGTATAAGGCTTATTATCGCAATGATTACTTGAGTTACAGATCCTATAAACGAGGCGTAATAAATGAATGCGAGTATTGCGAATTCCAGTACGAATATAATGGCAGCGATGAGGTTTGCCTGGGCTTTCGTATATTTAATGCCTAGGCTAATCTTATTGGATTCCATGAAACGTATTAATGCGCCATAATAATAAATAGGTTCTTTTTAGCAAAGGTTTTAAAGAAACGATGCAAATTCAAATGGTGATTGATTGGAAGAGTGCGAGTTGTGCGGCAGGCGTATAAATGAAGTATATACAATCTCTTTGGAGAACGTCGACTTGAGGGTGTGCTCGTCTTGCTCTAAAGGCAAGAAAGTGTTAGGCGTAGAGGGGCAGGCACCAAACCAAAAAAGCAGAGCCAATTTGAGTTCAACAATGCAAAAGAAAGACGAGTCTGAAACATTAATAGAAAACTTTGGGAGTGTTATACGCAATGCCAGGGAGGCGATGCAGATCCCATTGAAAGTTTTCGCCGAAATGATAAATGAGAAGGAAGGCTATCTTATGAGGATAGAGTTAGAGAAAGCCCTTCCATCAGATATTTTAGTAAAGAAGCTAGAAAATGCATTGCACATAAAATTAACTATTGTAAAGAAAGATGAGCCCAATATGCATTCCCGTAAAAATGGGGATGTAACATTGGGAGACTTTGTAGTAAGGTAGATTTATGTCAGTTGACCTTGCAACACTTGTGGCGCGCAGAAAACTTTCCCTGGATGAATTGAGCGGGAAAAGGGTGGCAATAGATGCGTATAACGTCCTTTATCAGTTCCTCACAATAATAAGGGGCCCGGATGGAACGCCTCTCTCTGATGTCAACGGCAATGTAACAAGCCATCTTTCAGGACTCTTTTACAGGACTATAGAGCTCATTGATCATGACATAACGCCCATATATGTATTTGATGGAATACCATCCAAGCTCAAGCAAAAAACCATAGAGGCAAGAATGGGCAGGAGAAATGAAGCTTTTGGGGCGTGGGAGCAGGCAAAAAAAGAAGGAAACCTTGAGGATGCAAGGAAGTATGCGCAGCAGAGCACAAGGATAAATAAATACATAGTGGAAAGCGCAAAGCTCCTGCTGGAACTTATGGGGGTGCAATCTGTAAATGCTCCTGGGGAAGGCGAGGCCCAGGCGTCCCGTATGTGCAGAGATGGAATAGTGTATGCGGCAGCAAGCCAGGATTACGATACTCTGCTCTTCGGTTCGCCTTTGGTTGTAAGAAATCTCACAATAAGCGGGAGGAGAAAGCTCCCTAGCAAAAATATTTTCATAAACATTGAGCCTGAGATTGTTTCTTTGGATGAGACGCTGAAATCTCTGGGTATAACGCAAATAAAGCTTATCTGGATAGGAATGCTTCTTGGAACTGATTTCAATGATGGAATAAAAGGGATAGGGCCTAAAACCGCAATCAAAATAGTAAGAGATGCCTCTTCTTTTTCTGATATCGAAGCCTATGTTAAAAACAAATATAATGTCGAATTTAGCAGCAATGCCAGCGAGGTGGAAGACCTGTTCTTAAACCCAGAAGTTTCAGACATCGATATTGGGAGCGCAGTACATAATTTCAATAAAATTCCTGACAAAGCATCTCTCCTAGATTTTATGTGCAAAGAGCATAGCTTCTCAGAAGATAGAATAAAAAAATTCGTAGATAAACTATGTGCTAAAAGGGCAGCCGGTAGGCAGCACAGGCTTTTGTGAGATTTTATCCGCAATGCATCCTCTGCCGCCCGTTTTGCCATTCACATGAATTTTGAGAGGTTAAACTGCTTTGTTTCTACAACCTGATCTGAAATTTCTCCGCCAAACACTGCATCTATCTCTTTTTTTATCAGATAGATCCTCTGTTTGATATATGGCTCAAGCTCATACCTATCTGCCAGGTCTGTCGCCATCTTTAGGTATTTCTCTATTCCCCCGCGCGATATAGTAAGCAATATCTTGCCTCCGCATCTGGTGCACTTTCCTATAAGGGGCACTCTCCTGTATTTTGAGTTGCATGAAACGCATCTGAAGCCTTGCTGGGAGAAAGAATGCAGGTTTCCCATCAAATCCCTCAGGAAATGGCCAGATATTAAACGCCTTGCAGTATCTCTCTTATCTATGCTACAGAGCTTGTCCATCAACTTGAATTGAGCCTCTATCTTTTCATCCATGGTTTTTAGTTTTGTGTATATGCTCTTTTGCGGAGCATCACTGAGCGCATTTATTGTGCTTTCTGTATTGAAGGAGAGCCCTTCATATATCGACTTTTTGTTCAGCCTTGCACCTACAGTTTCTACAGATACATCAGAAGGAGATGATTTAGCCATTGTCTTATTGTAAAAATCCAGGCCATAATCTGTGGTTATTTCCATCTGCCATACTTCGTCATCAACTTCTTCAGGGATTACATTTTCTGTTAGTATTAAAGGCGCATCCATAGTTCCGCCTATAATGTTTGGAAGATAGCTTCTTGAGAAGTTTATAAGCGCGTCAAGCAGCAGCATTGTAGTATCCTCGTCTCCGTCACAATTTCTTCTTCTTGCAGTTATTGTATAAGGATGTGCAAGCCCGATGTTGGCGTCTGTAAACCCAATAATCCTCCCTAGCACTCCTGCAGAGGTGTGGGGAGAGAGAGTTATCACGAAATGGCCGATTATTCCATCAGAGGATTGAAGGTTATAATATGGCTCCATTCCATAATGCTTGGAAAGGAGAGAATCGATAAACTTTGATACTTTGAAAAGATAGTCTCCGCACTTTCTGTTTATTATCACATCTTGATGTTTCAGCTCGACTAACTGATCCTCTTTCAATAGCGGCTCTCCAATGAAATCTTTTGTATATCCGAGCTTTACAAGTTGCTCTATGCTTGCACCTATTTCTCTAGGATAGAAGTGAGTTATGGGGGCATCAGTGGCGTCAAACCTCGATGTGCCGTCTTTGAAAGTGTATATCCCGTATACGCTTCTGAGTATCCCTTTTTCTATGTCTTCAGGGATTTTGCTTGAGCTCAAAAGCCATTTTACGCCTTTTATGCTCTTTGGCATTCCCTGTATGCCAAGGCGGCTGCATGCGCTGTCAAGGTATTTGATTATATCTATCGCCCTTGTTCTGCTTTTTATTGCAGTTCCTCCGCAAAATGCGCATTTCTCATCCTCTGACTTCCTGCCGCAGCTCGAACATATCAATTCAATATATGCCCTTGAAGAATGAATGTGGCAAAATGCCGAATCTAGCTGCTCTCCTCCATTTATGCACCTGTAATTTGCTATGTCTATCTCTGTTTTATACTTGTTAAATTGCTTTTTTGATATAAAATACGCTTTTGCTATATTCCTCTCCTTACCGCCAGCCTCTCCTATTGGAAACATGCAGTGCGGTGCCGGCTTCATCAGCCTTTCCCTAGCCTTTTCAGGCCTTCCTATCCTTGCACCTATCCTGTAGGAGCGGCGCATTACCTTGAAAGGAGATACGGTATTAAGTATGTCTATGGTGTCATCGCCAGAATATTTTGCCAGTATTGACTTGTCGAGCTTAAACTGCTCTTTTTCCACAAAGCCAAGAGATGCTAGAAGGCTCTGCGCCCAGTCTGCCTTTATGACTATATTTCCTTTGTCTGTATGAGGTATGCATAAAGTTTCTATGTACATTCTTAGCTCGTCTGACTCCTTTTTCCCCAGGCTTATTTCCTCAATATCAAAAATGCTTTTACTTTTGGATTTTACCTCTGCCTCTGCTATGCCTTTTGCAACCATCTCCAGCTCTCTTGGGCTTATGTCCTGGTACTCATATAGATATTTCGGGTGGAGGGGGACTCCGTACTGCATAGAGAGTCTGTATGCAGCCTCAAAGCTGCCAATTTCTGTGACCTTGCTTGAATATCCGTTCTTGTATAATTGAAGCGCCCAGAATTCTTCAACATAGCTTGAAGGTGTAAGGGGCGTATTTGTCTTCTTGAAGTCTCCGTACGTGATCAGCATGTCTCCAACACTTATTATCTTTGCGACTTCGTTCTTGAGCAGCATTGCCTGCTCTGCGGTATTTATCTTCAGAGCCTCGCCATTTTTTAGTTTTACAAAAGGCCCCTCTATAGAGTCTACCGGCATAGCTATGCTGCCTTTTCCTGGCTTCTCTATTTTTACTTGAGTGCCAACCGCTATGAAGTCGTCAAGAATAATCATCGTGGCGGGGCTAAATCCTTTAGCAGCTATTCCGGTCAGCCTTGATCTTCCGTATCTAAGCCGAAATGCACCTTTGTGATCTGGATAAGCCAATACCGGCCTGCCGCCTATAAGCTCTTTTAAGAAAGCCGGATCATTCTCAGAATCTTGATTATCCGACTGGGATGTCTTTTTATCGATTCTTATTATCTCATTCAGCCAGCTCCAATCCAAACCTGCAAATTTTGCGTATTTCAAAACGCTTTTCGCTTTTTGCGCTATTCCTTCGCAGACTACCAGAGCGACTCCTCCCCTCACCCTGTTGCTTATTGTAACCTCATTTCCCTTAGAGTCTATTCTTTTTACATCCCTGTGCACGCTTATCTCAATACTTTCTGTTGGAACCCCATCCACATTAACCGGGCAGTTTTCAAGTATCACCCTTATATCATGCTCGCTTGGAAGATATTGGAGATGTTTTCCGCTCCTGGTATGGTACAGCAATATCTCTTCAAGAGTCCTCTCAACCTCTGCGCTTTGAGGCTTATATTCCCCAACCCCGAGAAGCTTTCTTGCATAATCTCCAAGAGTAACTGAAAGTGCTGCGCTAGTACCTCCAGCTCCTCTAATTGGCCCCGCGTAAATTATAGAAATATAATTAGTGCCATCAGGATTCTTGTACAGCTCTATGCCAGGTATCCCCTCTGTAGGAGCTACCAAAACCCCCTCTGTAAGAATCGACAGCCCTGTTTTTACAGCAAGGGTAATTCTCTCTTTCAAACTCCCTGTTGCAAATTTTTCTTTTGTGCAAATTTCATTTACTATGCTGAACGCAAGTTCCTGCCGGGTTTTTCCGTTCATACTCGATCTAATCAAATCGGCAAGCCCATCTATTCCGATAATTCCCTCAACTCTGGCAGGAAGGTCCGGCGCAGGCTTTATCTCTACTGAAAGGGAAGGGTCAAGGCCTTTTGATCTGGCAGCAGAGGCAATTTGATATTCCTTTCTTGCTTCATCCTTGAAAAGCTTGAAGTATTCATCTATCTCCATCCGCTCACTCTCACATATCATTAAAATTCAATGCACTTATATTTCCTGTCTTCGTCTCCAGAACCGGCATTATTGCAGGAGTTGGAACGTGCCCTGACCTTTGTTGGAGTTTTGTAGTCCCTTGCCATGTTCCGCTGTTTATTATTTTAATTCCATGATAGTTTGCAATTCCATTTTTGTGTATATGCCCCATGTGCATAATGTCAGGCACCTTGTCTATTACAAGTTGGTCTCTTTTTGTGGGTATTATCACATTACCTCCGTATATCGGAGAAAGGTGGCGCCTTTTGAGCAGTTCTACCATCGCCTTTTCGGGTGAGGTGTAGCTCATGCCCGGAATTGCTTTTATAATTGAATCAAGAGAGGTGCCATGATAAGAAAGGACTTCAATACCGTGCAGGTTTATATAGCATGGGTTTGAGACAAGGTGTAGATTTGCTATCTTGAAATCCTTGCACAGCTCCTCATCGATATTATGCTGCGGCTCTGCTCTGCCAACGGCATCGTGGTTGCCCGGCATCATAAAAACCTCAATGTATTCTGGTATCTTTTCCAGGAAACTGAAGAGCTGCTTGTATTGTAAGTACATGTCAGGTATTGCGAGTTCATATTCCTGATCAGGGTATATCCCTACACCGTCAGCCACATCTCCGGCTATTACCATATATTTTATTTTCCCCGCAAGTGCGCTTTTGGCCCCTCCAACATCTCCATTTATCCAGCTAAGCATCTTCGAGAAGCTTTTTTCCAGGAATTGTTTGCTTCCAACATGTATGTCTGACAAAAATGCAATAGCAATATCGTCTTCTGTGCTTTTGGGCTCTATTACTGGAACGTCTGGCCACACTATTTCGCTTGGTATCATGAATTGGTTTGATATTTTGCCCTTAACTGCAATTACTTCGTCATTAATTATCTTTTTTGCACTTTCAAAAAGCTGTTTAGATGAATATGATGAGCCATTTACAAAGACTATTCTTATTTCTCCGGTCTCATCCTCTACTATGACCATCAAGTTGCCTTTTTTGGTTATTATTTTTGACGTAACCATTCCAGAAATAACCACCTCTCTTCCGCTAGTGTATGCCTTTGTTGAGCTTATGCTTGGTGCAATAAAAAAATTAGGCCTTCTGTAAGATATTATTTCCTTTATGCGATGTAGCCTGTCATTGAAATACTCAACAAACGCCGAAGCTGTGCCTTCAGATATGTCCCCATCTCTTTTATTTATGGCATACCTTGATTCGACTTCTGATGCTGTGGGCGAATATTCGCTTTTATGCAGAACTTCAACAGATTTGGGGATTTTTTCTTTCGACAATCCGGCAATTATGGCATAAAGCTCATCTTTGCTTGCTATGCTTGCTCCTGCGTCATTTTTGTGGTTCTCTATGAGTTCTGTTACAATTGAGTTTAGATTTGCATTAGAAAGCATTGATTCCTCTATATCTGCAGCGAGAAGGATGCGCGCCTGAGAAAGAGCAGCTGACAACTTTTTTAGTTTCTCTTTGTCTTCCATATAAAGACTCAGTTCTTTATGGCTTCCAGCATGCTAAGTATGTTCCAGAGAGTTGTCCTTGCTTGGGGCGGAAGGTTTATATCGTTGCTAACCTCATCAATGCTGTATATCGCATTTGATACTCTTACAGTCCTGTCAGTTTTTCCATTAAGCTCTGATTTAGCTGTAGAAATTGCACCTCTGACGTTTTTTGGAACTGTTGTGTCGTTTAGCAATGCGTCCATTTTGACTATTATCTGAGATATCATCTCTTCTATTTCGTTATTTTCCGGCATTTACAATCACCCACTATAAATAGCATTTTTATTTGCCAAAAAATCTATATATAGGTATCTGATTTGGGCGGGGTTTTTGGTATAGGCTATACTGTTATGTGGAAGGTGGATCTTATGTAACTTCCAAGTATTATTGTTATTATAGCAACCCCTAAAGATATCGCCAATGTCTTGCCAACTCCCCTTAATATGCTTCTATCACTCACTAATGATATCATGGCTGAAGTTATAGTTAGCACTATCCCGGTTACTATAACCGCAATGGCTATTCCTGCATAACCAGCAATGCCAAAAATAAATGGTGAGAGGGGAAATAGAGTGCCGATAAAATAGAACACTCCTACATAAAATCCTGATTTTATTGCTTCCTTGCCTTCCCCAATTCTCTCCCTCTTCCCATCAATTTTATTTTGATAGTCTGTAGATAAATATGCACCAGCAGCCATAGACAGGGTGCCAGAAATGGCAACTATTAGCCCAGCTATGAATATCAATACGGGATTTTCAAGAGCAGCGGCAAGGCCCACAACAACAGCAAGCAGTTCAACCAATCCGTCATTCATTCCGAACATTATGTCTTTTACATTCCTGAAAAATCTGTTAGTCTCTATTATCTTCTTTTCAAGCGGTTCTTCTTCGGTCTCTTCGCTTTTTTTTATCCTGTTTATTATCACCTTTTCTTTTTCTGAGAATTCTCCGATTGAGTTTTGAAGTTTATTTTTAAAATTGTCCTCTTCGTGCTCTATTGCCTTCATAGTTATTCCAAGGCCGAAAATCTTCCTAAAAGCAAAAAACATCCTGATTTTTATTTGAGACGGAGAATTTCTGACAGCACTGCCAGACATAATGCTGCTCCACATCTCAGAATGCTCTTTTTCCAATTTTGCAAGTTTTTCAAGAGCAGCTTTTGTGGTATTTACCTTTTCTTTTCTGGATAATTCATGAAAAAGAGAGTAATGCGAAAGCTCCAACATGAAAAGCCCATTAATTAAGCGTTCTTTTTCATTTTTGTCCATAAAATCACTTTTTCTGCGCGAGGCCATATCTCCCACGGCTGAAGCCCTGGGATTTCAATGCTGGCTTTTTGATTGATCAAGAAAGGTGTTGCAGAGTTTTAAGAGACGCATATTATGTCCGCGTCCTGGCTTCTCCTGTTGAGAAAGATATGTTCCGCATCTGTATCCTTTTTCAAGATAATCATGTTCTTTACCGTGTTAAGATTTATACATATTGCTATTCTACGGGCCGCATTCATCCCTTTCTCAAGATGGATTTTCCCATCCACATTTATAATGCTGCACCCGAAGAGCGTGGGGGTTCTCAGATCATTTTGCTAAAATTTTTTGTAGACTAATTAAATTTAGCGCATTTAATACCTTGTCTTTTTTTAGCCATCCTCTTCTTGCAGTTCCAACCCCATACCTCATAAAATCCATATGCGAAATACTGTGAGAATCTGTATTTATAGAGAACATTACTTTATACTTTGACAACAGCATTATATTGGTATCATTTAAATCTGTCCTGTCGGGAAATGCATTTATCTCTAGAGCCACATGGTTTTCCTCTGCAGCCTCTGCCACCCTCTCCAAATCTATTGCATAACCTGCTCTTGCCTTATGCATTTTCATATCCCCTATAAGTCTACCTGTAGGGTGAGCAAATATATCTACTAAACCGGAGCTAAAAGCCCTTATGACCCTGTCTGTCATGTCTTTTTCATTCATGTTGAAAGATGTATGAACCGAAGCCACTACGCAATCCATCTGTTTTAATGTCTCATCTTCAAGGTCTAAGCTTCCATCTTTTAGTATGTCTACCTCTGCTCCATATAAAATATCAATTTTGCCCTCTACTGATTTCCTTACCTTATCAACTTTTTTGAAATATGCCTTGAATTTTTTATCATCCATCCCTTTTGCTATATGTTCACTTTTTGAATGATTGGTGGTTGCAAAATATTCGTATCCATGCCTTATCGCTGCATCCGCCATCTCCTCCAGCGTGTTAACCCCATCTGTCTCTTTTGTATGAGTATGAAGGTCCCCTTTTATATCTGCAAGCTCTACCAATTTTGGTATCCTATGCTCTAGTGCTAGTTTTACTTCCCCTCTATCCTCGCGCATTTCCGGAGGCATCCACTGCATACCAAGCTTTTCATAAATGCTCTCTTCTGAGATTCCGCCGATATTCTTATTGGATTTGTTAAACAGCCCGTATTCATTTAGTTTGTAGCCTTTATCTATTGCTATTTGCCTTACCTGTATGTTATGGTCACGGCTGCCAGTAAAATATTGAACTGCCGCACCGAAGCTCAAGGGCTCTAAAACCCTCAAATCGCAGTTCAGCCCTATTTTTAAAAAAACCGAGGATTTTGTAGGTCCTTTCTGTATCACTTTGCTTACCTCATCCATATTGGCGAAGAAATCCATGACCTCAGGCCCTCTCTTTGATATGGCAAGAATGTCAATATCCCCAACAGTCTCCCTCATTCTCCTTGCAGAGCCTGCTATCATGACCTTCTCTACCAAACCGCTCCTGTCTATCTTATCTACAATCTTCTCAGCTACAGGAAGAACATATCCAAGAATCTGCCTGCCGCTGCCTGATTCCAGCATAAGCAATCCCTCACGCATAACCTCTTCGCTTTTCTTCCCGAAACCCTCCAGCCCTTTTATCTTATGGGCTTCTATAGCTTTCTTCAAATCTTCCCTATTCTTTATACCAATTTTTCTGTATAGAAGTATTGCTTTTTTTGCACCCAAACCCGGCACCGCAGTTAGGGATGTCATATCTATAGGGTATTTTTTCTTCAATTTTTCATATTTGGATAGCCTTCCGGTATTTACGAGCTCCTCTATATGCCTTGACATTGTAGTCCCTATTCCCGGGATTTCCATAAGGGCCTTTATCCCTCCTTTCCTATATATTTCATCTACAGGCTCCTGCATTGTACTTATCATAAGGGCAGCCTTCCTGTATGCCCTGACTTCAAACCTCACATTGGGAAAATCCTCTAAACTCAACATGCTTGCTATCTCATCGAAGATTTCAGCAACCTTTTTGTTATCCATAATGAACCATTATTTATTCGTGTGCTGTTATTTTATTATTTAGGATTGAATATTATGGGGCGTAATATGGCTCAAGAATCTGGGGTTTCGGATCAATTAAAATTGAACAACATATACCTTGCAATTATCTCCAGATATAAAGACTACATAGAAGAGAAAGAGAGCATATCTGTCGCCGAGCTGCCCACCCTAGTTACACCAAATAACAACGCAGTTAAGGGAAAAGTGGATGAAATAAAGCGTTCTTTTGAGAAATATGATTATGACAAGGATTTCTATGAAGCAAGTTTGAAAGCATTTGAATTCGTAAAAGAAAAGATCGATTCCGTCGTCCTGCCGCTGCAGTTTTGGCTTACCCCGGAAGAGACTTTAGTGTTTTTGGTAGGAGATGCATTTGACAAAAATATACTCTTATGCAGCCTAATCATAGGGCTTGGAAATCCCTCCAGCAAAGTGATGGTCGTGATGAAATCAGATAGCAAGAGAATATTCGTAACATATGGATACAATGCGAAATTCTACCTCCTCGACCTTAACGATGGTGTTAGGGAGTTCTCAAACAGAGACGAAATAATGAATATTTTAAAAGAGGGCGAAGAGATAACCGCATATGAATTCAATGACAGGACCTACATAGACCTTGTGTAATTCCGGCTATCTCACTTTTCTGCTTTTGTATACGCGCCTTTGCCTTCTTTTTAAACGCCTTATTTTCTGCTTGTTCCTGTAGCTTTTTCCTATTTTCCTATTAGATCTTGAAATGGTTTTTTGCATCATAACACCTCAAAGCATATCCAAAGCTGAAAACATTATTGGCAGAATTATGGTTGCATCTCCATCTACCGTAACGTATGCAGCATCTTCCTTTATCTTGCCCCAGGATACCGCCTCTGTAAGCCTGGCTCCTGAAAGGCTTCCATCATATTGTGTTGCTGTTGTTATATAAACAGCGTAGTCCAAGCCTCCTTTAAACTGGTTCCACCATATTACATGATGCTTGCTTATTCCACCGCCAATCATTAGCGCACCCGTGACTTTATTGTCAAAGGAAATGTTGCTCAGTGCAAGTTCGTCTTTCATAAGATTTAACTTGAAGTCGTGGTCCTGAGAGAATATGGAGAGTTGAGTTCCAAATGCACCATCAAGTATGCCTGGATTGAATATCGGCACGTTGTTTAAGTATGCCTGGCGCATTATGGAACCGTTGTCTTTTATTCTCTTTCCAAACTCAAATGCGATTTCGCTGGCACTGTACTCTTTTTTGTAATCTTTTGATGTGTATATGTCATTCATTATCTCATTAAAATTATCCTCCACTTTCTTTCCATATTCTTTATTCTCTATGAACACGTTTCCAAGCCTGTAGATCCCCATTTTATGCAGTTTCGAGTCATCGGAATTAAATGATCCAACACTGTATTTTCCCCCTGATGCACGCGCAAGGTCGTGGTCTAGAGTACCTCCAGTTGTTATTATAGCGTCAAAATACTTTACAGAATTGGCTATTACTCCCCTTACCCCGGTCGCGATTATATCTGCAGGGAAGGAAAGAAAATTGTAAGATTTTTTGTCATTTAGCATGCGCTTTAATATTTTTATCCCAGTTATCATGTGCTGCGCTGAAAATCCTCCTACAGAATCCATTGCCTCCATAAGTTCGGATACCTTCATCCCTTTCTTAATTTTAATATCCTGAACGTCTCTCTTCAATATATTATTCTTTGATTCCATTTATTCACTTTCATAAAGTATACCTTCTTCCTTTTATTTGTATCTGTTTCTCACAATAAAGATGATAAGTTAAAGGATAACCATATAACTGCAATACCTTTTTATCCTTTTGCGCGGATTAATAGATATTGCGACCGGGTATTTTGATGGAAGCGTTGAGTAAAGACGACGAGGAAATTTTACGCTTTATAGAAAGTGCCAAACCTAAGATTTACGTAGTAGGGACTGGAGGAAGCGGAAGCAATACAATAACAAGAATGTCTTCATTGGCAATTCAGAGCGCAGTGATGGTCGCGATGAATACAGACGCGCCTCACCTTGTAAAAACTAAAGCTGATAAGAAACTACTCATTGGTAAGAAGCTGACCAGAGGTATGGGGGCAGGAAGCGATATTAAGGTTGGAGAGCAGGCTGCTATAGAAAGCAAGGAAGAGATCCGCCATATATTGGCCGATGCGCAGCTGGTATTTGTCACATGCGGGCTTGGAGGAGGAACAGGAACCGGTTCTATAGCCACAATAGCCCATGAGGCAAAAGAGGCAGGGGCCCTTACGGTGGCCATAGTTACGCTTCCGTTTTCCAGCGAAGGCAAGACAAGAATGAAAAATGCCCTTGAAGGACTTGCAAAGCTAAAGAAAGTAACCGATACAACAATAATAATACATAATAACAAGCTTCTCTCTGTTGCTCCAGACCTTCCGCTCAACATGGCATTTAGAGTCTCTGATGAGGTTCTTGCAAGCGCAACAAAAGGGATTGTTGAGATGGTAACCAAACCAGGCATGGTAAACATAGACTTTGCAGACCTCAGAAGCGTGCTTAAGGATTCTGGATACGCGGTAATAGGGACTGGCGAAGGAATGGCAGGCAATGACGGAACGCCAAGATCCAGAATTGCTCTAGAAAATGCAATAAAAAGCCCATTACTTGATGCAGATCTGAGCTCTGCCAGCCGTGCTCTGATAAACATAATAGGAGGGGAGAGCCTTACCCTTAGGGAAGCAGAAAGCATCTTCCAGGAAGTCTCCGGAAGGATAAAAGGCGATGCACTGCTCAAGTGGGGCGCAAGAATAGACCCAGACATGCAGAAAGATGTGATTAAAATTATGCTTGTAGTAAGCGGCGTGGACTTTCCAGACTACAGCGATGACGGGCTCAATAAAATGATAAAGCAGAATGAAGAGCTAGACCTTGACGAGCTGTTCGATAAAGATGGAGGAATTTAAGCCTTTGACTTTCTTTCCTTTGCAATATTCTTCTTATTTATCTTCCTACCAACAAGTATTGCATTTTTATAGCACTTGCTTGAGCAGAAATAGTTTATAGTACCTGTCTTGTATACGTACATAGTGCCTGTACCTGTCTTGACTTCAGAAGAACAGTATGAGCATTTCATTAGTACCCCCTATCACTTCACTCTTATCTCTCTGGCCTCTCTGCTTGTATCCGGCAATCTTACTATATCACCTATTTTTACAGGGCCAAGCATATTCCTTCTTATTATCCTGCCTTTATCCTTGCCCTCCATTATCCTGCAACTTACAGAGTAAATTTCTCCATATATCCCAGTTTTAACTTTGGTATTTACGTCAACAATCTCGGCTAAGTACCCTGATAGTTGCCTGGTTGGAGTGCTTTCATTATTCTCTGCCATTCAATCATTCATTATTATTCGTGTTGTTCTGCTTCTGCAGGTTTCTGCTCTGTTTTTGGCTTTGCTTTCTCCTTTGCAGCTTTCTTTTCTGTTGGCTGCTCTGCCTTTGCAGGCTGAGGTTTAGAGGTTCCTCCTGAAGTGCCTGTAACCTTGCTTATTATTTCTTTTATAGCTGTTGATGCATTGCCCTGATTCTCTACAGCTATTGCAGCGCATGGCACAGACATTCCTATTGCTTTTCCAAGTTCTAACTTGCTTGGGACATATGTGAAAGCGACCTTCTTCTGCTCGCAGAGCGTAGGTATATGCATAACTACCTCCTCTGGCTCTACATCAGTTGCTATTACTACGAAAGAAGCAATGCCTCTCTCCACGCTCTTTGTTACCTCATTAGCGCCTTTCCTTATTGGGCCGGCCTGTCTTGCCATCTGCAGAGCCTCGTACGTCTTGCTCACAACTTCATTCGATACTTCGAACTTTACATAAGATTTTGCCATACATAACACCGTCGGTCTTTTAACTTCATCCAGTCTGGTATGTACTTTGGATTTGAACAAAAAGACATATCTATTCTGAGCTAAAGCTATTTATACTTTATGATTGGCTTAAATTAGGAATTGAATTTTATATTAATATTGTTTATCGCTAAACACTCTTTTTCCCATAAGACTGTACGCAATAAAACTTGAATAGATGTGAATCTCTTAAGGTGCACTATAACTGGATGTCCATGCGCTTGTGTATGTCACATTTGCAGCTGTACCATCATTTCCATAACCGGAATAGTCATTTGCATTTCCATTAAGAGGCCACCATCCAACAAGATTGTTGACATTGATAGGAGCCCCTCCTATGCCTTCTTGATAAAGTGCTTGGATCTCTGATTGTGAAAGTGAGGCATTGTAGATTTGGACATTTGCTATTTTTCCAGAAAAAGGGTAACCTTCAATTGAATACCCAATAAGCGCATTAGATTCTGGAATTTTTGGTATTGGATTATTTGTCAGAAGATAATGAACGCCATTTAAGTATAATGAAAAATTTCTATCACTACCGTCTGGAGTAGTAACCAATGCAACATAGTTCCATGCATTCATTTTAAATGTAGAATTTGCAAAGCAGTATCCACCAATTGATGATGCTAAAACAACAAGATATGCATGTGTAATAGTACTACACCACCCAACATTGGCACCTGATGTAACTATACCATATCCATTACTGTTTGGATATGGTGGAGCACTGCCTAGATAATAAATTGCTTCGAGCCCAAGGTAAGGGGTTTGAGGCATAAACCAAGCAGACATAGTTGTATTAACTGTTTGTACTGTTGGTAGTGCAGTTGATATCTTGCCAGTTCCCCCAAAGTTAGCCACATACTCCGGCAGCATTCCGTTGCATTGGCCTACAAGTGAGGTCTGAGCTGAGTTCCTTAGCACCTCGCAGGACCCAGGCTGCGCCCTTGGAGCAAAATTTGCGCTGTTGAAGATTCCCAAAGAGAAAAGCGCTACAAGGACAATCGCAATTATGAGAATTGCCCATCCGTATGTCATCAGGTACTCCATTGCAGACTGGGATCTGTTTAATAAGGAATTAACGCCGTGCTTTTTTGAAGAGTTCTTTCGCATAATTACACTCTATTTTTATTGCAAAGTGAATTATTAATATACTTATTCTTCAAGGCGCACTATAACCGGAAGTCCATGCGCTTGTGTATGTGACGTTTGTAGGCACTCCATTGTTATCATTTCCGCTGTAGTCGTTAGCGTTGCCGTTGAGCGGCCACCATCCCATAAGATTGTTGACATTAATTGGTGCACCGCCTATGCCTTCTTTATAGAGTGCCTGTATTGAAGAATTAGAGAGAGATGCGTTGTAGATCTGGACATTTGAAATGTATCCGTTCCAATACTGATCAAATGGTCCTGACTGTCCTATTGCCAAAGGAGCACTAGCTTGTAGAATAACATTTGCTATTCCAGATGCGATTGTGCCAGTATACAGTTGACCATTCATCCCTATGTCGCCTATGTTGTTTGAGCCGTCAAACGTTGTTGCATAGAAAACCCATTGCCCTGCGGCTATAGTTGCAGTACCACCCATGCGTTCGTTGCTGCATTGGATTACTGTGTAAGCTTCGTTAGGGTTGCTGCCTCTAAGCATTACCTCAAGATCGTTATCTGAAGTACCGCAAGTAGCAACACCCCCATAGTGCACCACATTTAGCTGTGTTACTCCGACTGGTGAATTGAATGATAGCGCCCAAGCAGTAATCGTAATCTTGCCAAGGCTACCAGGTGATACTTGAGGCATTCCAACAACGTTTGCTATTGCGACTGCGCTGCTGGCACCGTTAAACTGCGCCACATATTCAGGCAGCATTCCATTGCATTGGCCTACAAGTGAGGTCTGAGCTGAGTTCCTTAGCACCTCGCAGGATCCCGGCTGCGCCCTTGGAGCAAAATTTGCGCTGTTGAAGATTCCCAAAGAGAAAAGCGCTACAAGGACAATCGCAATTATGAGAATTGCCCATCCGTATGTCATGAGGTACTCCATTGCAGACTGGGATTTAATTGAACCTGTCTTGTGCATATTAATCATTACATCATAGTCATATGTAAACCATAATAAAACTTATGAACTTTTCTTTTTCTAATCTAAACCTATTTTAAGCAAAATTGCCTCTGCGGGTATTGCACCCCATAGAACTTGCCACATTAATACATAATAAACTAGTCAAAATACATCCATTCACTGATGGTAATGGAAGGGCTTCGAGGCTTCTGATGAATTGGATTTTGCAAAGAAATCGCTTCCCA
>JAKABJ010000007.1 GCA_021801905.1 Microcaldota archaeon
TATTATGGGCAGCAATATTATAACTATGAAAATTCCGGCTTTTACCATTGTAGAAGAATGCAGGAATGCAGAGACAGGGGTAGGGCCTTCCATCGCATCAGAAAGCCATTCATGAAAAGGAAATTGGGCAGATTTTGTGAATGCGCCGAATATTATCAGCCCAAGCGCTATAATTATAGAAATAGGCACAGATGAGAGCGCACCGATTGCGGATATTATTGCAGCAAAATTAAATGTGCCTAATGAGGCCCATATGAGCAGGATGCCGGAAAGCATCATTATGTCTCCAATGAGAATTGTTGTTATCGCTTTTCTTGCAGCATATGGTGGAGCGTCCTTCTGCATCCAGAACCCTATCAATAGGTAACTGGTTATCCCGAGCCCTTCCCATGCTATAAAAAAGGTTATGAAGCCTCCAGATATTGCAAGAAGAGTCATCGAAGCTGCAAAAATGCTTAATTCTACATAGTATCTGCCTTGCTCCCCTGGTTCGTCCATGTATCCTATCGAATAAAGGAATATCAAAGGCGAGATTATGCCGATGAGTATGAGCAGGATCTGATTGATGTAACCAAAAGAGAAAGATAATGGGAATGATATGCCTCCCACAGATGTAAACCACCCTATCCTGCCGTATTTGAGCATATTTGGATAAAGAAGCACGATTAGGGCAAGTATGGAGGATCCTAAAGAGCCTGCAAATGCAGCATATTTTGAGTAGCTTTTACCGTTTTCGTTTATGCCAAGCAGCAGGGATGCTGCCCCTCCAACCAGAAGCGGAATTATTATGTATAGTATGAACATGCTCATCTCTCACCGTATTTCGATAGTTTTGACACATCAAGGTCTGTCTTGAACAGAGTGGTGTATCTATAAAGCACGACCAGTGCTATAACATCTATAGCTGCTATCGCCCATATTACAAACAGAAGGGGAAGAATCATTGGGCTGTTTGAGTACCCATACAATGAAACTGCTAGCAACGAAGCTGCAACAAGTATTATCTCTATTAAAAGTATTATAACTACAAAATGGCGGGATCCTATTATTCCAGCAATCCCAATAGAAAGAAGCCCTAGCCCTATTATTACAAAATAATCAAGCATTTCATCTCAGCCTATTCAGAAGCTTTATAGCCCCAATCCCTACACCGAACAGCATTACAATTACCCCATAAAGAGAGGAGATGGAAGACCCGGAAGAGAATGACTGCGAGATTGAGTTTGCAGCGTATGCCTGCGGTGTGGCAGCTGATGCAAGCGCTGTAAGACTGCCGGAATTGTATGCTCCATAGAAAAGTATGCCGAATATTGCAACTGCAGATATTATAATTGCTGGCCAGTTCGTATATTTGAATTTTGAATAGCCTATCGCAGCAACCCCTACAAAAAGGTAAGTAGAGACGCCACCAACCATTATGAGCAGCTGTATTACAGCCAGCGTAGGCTGGTTTAGCGCAAGGAAGAGAAGGGAATTTAGCACGAAAAGGACGGATATTGCGGCTGCTATGTGCAGTATATTTCTGAAGAGTAACACAGATATGGAAGATGCTAGTGCAAGCAAACCCAATATCAGAACTATGAAGTAAACCATATTACCAGCGTAGGCTTTACTTGAGGTCTTCAGGCCTTTTTATGAACTCCCTCCTGTCAAACCTTTCAAAATCATAATCTTTTGTAAGGATAAGGCATTCCGTAGGGCAAACCTCTTCGCATAACGCGCAGAAAAGACAGCGTTCAAGATTTATCTGTGGCATTTTCTTTATCCCTTTATCCGTCTCCGTATCAACCATCTCTATGGTCTGGTTTGGGCAGATGCGTGCGCATGCTGCACAACTTACGCATGTCTTCATATCCAGCTTGTGTATCCCCCTGTAATTATCAGTAACCGCCTCTCTGTTTTCAGGATACTCAAGAGTGGCAGGAGGTTTTAGAGCCTCTTTAAATACTTTTGCGAGGGGTTTGATCATTACCATGCATTCACTAGTGTACAAACAATACGAATGTAAGTAATAAATTAACTACTGCAAGCGGGGTCAGATATGCCCAGCCAAGCCTCAGAACCCTGTCTATCCTCATCCTTACGGTTGTGGACCTTATTACAACGATGAATAGCGAGATTAAAACTACTTTTATCAGCGTCCATGCGAGAGGGGGAAGAAAAGAGGGGCCCATGTAACCTCCAAAGAAGAGCGTAGCTATCAGCAAAGAGCCTACAAAAAGCCTCACATAATCAAGAAACAGGACCAAAGCATAATAGGGAGCGCTTACATCTGTGAGCCATCCTGCAATCAGCTCGCTATCCGCCTCCCTTAGGTCAAATGGGGGCCTTTCCATCTCAGCCAGCATTATTATGAAAAAGACAAGTAAGCCTATCGGCATCAATATTGCAAACCAATAGTGGCTCTGTGCGGAGACTATGCCAGTCAAGCTGTAGCTGTTTGCAAGCATAGCTACAGCCGCTATTACAAGTATAAATGGTATCTCATAGCTTATCAGCATCACTACAGACCTTTCCGCCCCTATGGATGCAAATTTGTTTCCGCTAGTCCAGCCTGCAAGGAAAACAAGCAGGGGAATGAATGACAGGACCATGAAAACAACAATTAGCCCTATCCCTGTGTTTATCCCAACGTAAGAGCTGGTGAGGGGGATAAAAAATAGCATTATGATAAAAGCTGAAACCATCAAAGGTATGGAAAGCCCAAAAAGAGGCCTGTCAGAATTTGATGGTATTATATTTTCCTTGCTTATCAGCTTTAGGAGGTCTGCCAGGTTCTGCAATATCCCGAACTTTCCAACATACGTTGGTCCGTGCCTTGACTGCATCCTGGCCATAAATTTCCTTTCGACCCATCCGAACAGGTATGCGAAGATGCCTGCGATTATGATCAAGCTTATTGCGAATATTAGCATTGCGATTATTAGTGAGGCAGGAAGCAGATACTGGGAGCTTATGTATCCTCCCAGTAATTTACTCGTTATGCCGTAATAAGAGCTAACAAACCCTGAAGATATGTCTAACATGTAAAAATCTAATGCATCTAATCTTTTTATTGATTACCTGATAATCTATGCTGATCTTATGAATGATATTGCTGCAAAGATATTGAAAGAGGGAAGCGTGCGAATAAGAGTTAAAAGGACAGGTATGTTTCAGTTTCAGGTTTTTAAGGTGAGAAAAGTGAAGGTGGGAAATAACGAGTTTGTTGAGCTTTATCTTGACAGGGTATTGGATATGCCGGAAATCCATAGAGTTGCCGCTGAGACTGGATTGCCTGTAGAGGCCACCAATGGAAGAGCTTTCCCTGAAGGCACAGGGGCAACGGATTTCTTGGTTTAGATCTGCTTTAGGCAGGTCTGGAAATCCTGCACATCTCGTGGATTGAATTGTTTTACGGAATAAAGATAGTAATTAATACTTTATTTAATACAAGACTATTGAATTCTTGTTGAGGGCTTGTTTATGGAGCTTAATGAATCTAAATTGATAGAGAGGGAAGTAACCTTAAGAAATATGATTGTCACGAAGGAGGTTTTGGAGACCAGAAGATCCATAATTCGGTGGCTTGCTCTTGCAATGGGTGTAATAAATCCTGGAGAGTCCCGCCAAAGCTCAATAACTGTGCTAGATGCGATATTCTACTTCCAATTTGTCAATAAACACGATCCAAACGTGCAGGAACTTTCAGAATACATAACTAAGAATTGGGAGCCGATAAATGAGAAGACGCTTAGATATCATCTATTGCAGTTAAAGAAAGCAAACATAGTCAATAACTCCAAAGGCGTATATTTTCTTGCAAGCGTAGATGGTGATCAGAAGTACAATGAAGAGGCATGGCTGACTAGCTATTTTAATTCAGAGGTACAGCCTATAAAAGACAAGGTTTCATCTGTCCTTAAGGAATTGAAGACAAGGCAATAAACATGAATAAAAAAGAGTTTCTAATATACGGAATAATCGCCATAATAATAGTTGCAGCAGTAGCGTCCGCCTTGATATTTACCACAATAAACAAAACCTATTCCGTCAAAGTGACACTGGAAACCAACTCCACGCTTAATGTTTACCCTTATCAGGAATCCGGTTTTAGAATATACATAAATAACACTGGTGGCAGCGGCATTTCGCAGATGCCTTTGACTTTCTATCTTAATGGAAATCCCCTGCAATCTTATAGCGTTACACTTCCGGCAGGAGTGGGCACGTACATCCCTGCGAATTATATTTATCCTTCAAACGGCACATTTGAATTCAGTGCGATAGCAGATCCCGGGCACGTATTTCAAATTTCTAATAGAAATCTTGCACAGAGCAGCATTATTATAAATGTGAGCAGTCAAGAGCGCCCATCACCATACACATCCATACCTAATTCTAACGTGACATCCACTCAAGCGACATACTTGATAGGAGGGGGAGTTACTTTGGCATACGAGCTAGGCTCTGGATACAATATCAGCACAATTAACAACATCTTTGGACCTACAAAAAGTATTATTACAAAAATACTCCAGGATTTGTCACCGGAAATTGCCAGTGTTTCTTCATCGATAGTTTATTACCCATCAAACAGCATAGGCTACTCTGCATGGATTGACGGAACGATAAACCCCTACCAAGCCGGTGCGGTCACATCTAGCTTCGGATTCAAGCAATCTGCGATAGAAGTAAATGGCACGCCAGTAATATTATCTAAAATCAGCAATACAACAAGCATGTGCATCTATTATTCGAAAGGGTGGACAAAGATTATCTCGTATTACAATAATACTCTAAACGAAACATGCGCCACAATTGCTGCCACATCTTATGAAGACCTGCAATCAAATACAATAGTATCAATGCTGAATTCCACTCCAAGAATGTTAAATATTACAAACAAGTTCAGATACTCGAATTCCACATATTATGGGCAGATTTTCTCCTATGCAAAAAACAGAAATTTCTCATACTCTAATGTATTTGCGAACAAATACGGCTCATTCATATCTGTATTGCAGAGGAACATTCCAGCAATCAAAATAAACTCAACGGAATACACTTGCTATGGGCTAATATATAATTCAAGCAATACGAGCATTTGCTCAAGTTTTATATACCCTGTCGGAAGCAGCGGATTGAGTTACGGCCTCCTCAATCAAACTATGATAACAAGCAACTACACAGCAACTTTACTCTCCTTTGTTAATCAAAGCAACCTTATTCTTGCAAATGAAAATGGAGTGATATTGCTCAATTCCCTAAATATCAGCAAGAGAAGCACAAAATGGGAAGGCGCATTTAAAAATACATGCACGCTCCCAAATGCTTCAATAAATTTCCAATGCAGCGTGGTTTCGTTCAATCAGACCACCAATAAGATAACTTTAAACATAACCAACAACATGCATTATTCTGCAAAACTGAACAGCATATCTTGTGTATTTAGCGGAGAAACAGGAGAGAGCATAATCAACTCTACTTTAAAACCGGGCGCCAGTGTAGAGGCAAGTACAACCTGCTACAACATACCTGTGCCAATAAGCACAGCTACAACAACATACAACTTTATAATAAACTATACTGCAAACGGCCAGACAAAATTGGATGCAGGGCTACTTAACCTGAGCAATTTTATAGTATGAGATGCTTTAGCATTTCAATTGCGTGAGAAGTCCGCACAGAGGAGTATGTCACAATTGAGCGGGCCCAGGGGGATTTGGACCCCCGACCTACTGGTTAAGAGCCAGCCGCTCTACCAGGCTGAGCTATGGGCCCTCAAAGATTTACAGTAATTGCTTATTTTAACCCTTGTCCTTTAAAAAGAAGCACTATTGAAGCGATTATTATCACATCAAGAGTCGAACAAAACTCGCAGATTTTTCCCAGCATATACATGGAAAAGAGAGAATAGATAATACCTCCTATGCCTATGAGGAACCACAATTCTGCAAGAGTACTTCTTTTGGAGAACGACAAAATCAATGCAATTAAGAACCATATAACTGCGTATATGGCCAAAGGCACTCCAAATATTATTGAATAGGAGCTCGTAATCACTTCTTGGCAATTAATCAAGCCAGATGTTGGGCATACAAGCGCACCGGGATTATAGTGTGAATATGCCAAGTAGACAGATATTATCACACCTATTACCAGGATTGCCTGCAATGCAGATATTTTCAAATAATCTACCAATTATATTCAAAAATCAGTGGCTTTCAAAGCCTATATATCTTTCTGGTAAAAACTAAAAATATGCAGCGCAGAAACAACGGGCTTTTCTTTAATAGCGCAATAATGATAAAGCCGGGCAGCAACATGGCGAAAGGTTTTAGTACTGTTAACTATGGCAGCCCTGATTATAATTTGGCTTTAACCCAGCATCAAGAGTACGTAAACATTCTCAAGTCCCTAGGGATAAATGTTTATTTGTTTGAATCCTCAGAAGATCCTGATGGGCATTTTGTTGAGGACATGGCTGGCGTATTTACAAAAAGAGATGGAAAGCTGGCTGGAATAATTGGCAATCCCGCCAAAGAACCAAGGAAAAAAGAGTTAGGTAAAGCTGTAAAAATAATTAGGGATAGGGTAACTGAGATAATAACACCTGACTTTTCGCGTACTTCTGCCACTTTGGAATTTGGAGATGTAATAATGTTTGGCAAAAACGTAATAATAGGAGTATCTACACGCACCAATGCCGCGGGAGCATCTCTTCTTGAGGGAATTTTAAAGAAGATTGATCCAGAGTTGTCAGTAATCAAAATCAATGTGGCAAACGTATTGCATGCAGACACTGGATTATCTCCGCTAAATGAAACCACTTTATTGCATAATCCTGCACTCATCTTGCCAAAAGATTTTCCATTTGAGGTAATAGATGTGCCTATGTCAGAAGGATATGCTGCAGCAGTGCTTCCGGTAAACAAAAATACCGTGATAATGCCAAAAGGCTTTCCTGAAACCAGTAAAATTGTCAGCAAATACTTTGACAATGTCATAAAGATAGACACAAGCGAATTCATGAAGATGGATGGCAGCCTAAGGTGCCTTAAAATATCATGGTATGATGAAAGTTAGCATATAATTTGCCAATTATCAAGTCGGTCCGAGAGGCTTACCGAAAGTGTTTTAAAGCTGAAAAGCAAATAACCAGCAGACAAATTGTTGAGCTATTTGTCGTCGGTATCTTTATGCCAGATGTAGATTATAGCGCGAAAGACATAATGGTGCTTTCAGGACCTCAAGGGGTTAGAAAAAGACCAGCAATGTATATCGGTTCTACATCAACCCAAGGCTTCCTTCACCTGCTATACGAGGTCCTAGATAACGCAATAGACGAGGCAATTGCCGGTTATGCAGACGCTATAACTTTGCGCTTGACCAGAGAGGATGGAGTTGACATAGCAGAAGTGTCTGATAATGGGAGAGGGATCCCAGTCGACAACATATCGAAAGTAAATAAGCCAGCATTGGAGGTGATAATGACCTCTTTGCATTCAGGTGCAAAATTTGAAAATAAGGCATATAAAGTATCAGGAGGCCTGCACGGAGTAGGGCTTACGGTAGTTAATTCGCTTTCAGAATACCTTGAGGCAACAATAAGCAGAAACGGAAAGGTATACAGGCAAAAATTTAGCAGAGGGCTTGCTGTATCAGAATTGGAGATAATTGGAGATTCTGAAGGGAAAACAGGAACTACAATAAAGTTCAAACCAGATGTAGAGATTTTTTCAGCGAAAAACTTTGATACAATTCAACTAGTTGAGCGCATTAAAGACCTCACGTTCCTTAATCCAGGCATACGCATAAAGCTGATGGATGAAAGGGAGCCTCCGGGCATGGAAACAGAATTTTATTCCAAAGAAGGGCTGCCAGAATTTTTAGAGCATATAAGAGAAAAGAAAGAGCCGATAACAAAACCCATTTTAATAAAAAAAGACTCCGGAGAAACCAGACTAGAGCTCATTATGCAGTATGCAAATTCATATTCCGAAGAATTGCTCTCCTTTGTAAATAAGATAAAGACAGCCGCGGGAGGGTCTCATGTAACTGGTTTCCATGCTGCGCTTACAAGGGCCATAGTTTCATATAGCCAAAAAAACAGCAAAAAAAGAAGCAGCATAGAGTTGGAGGGGGATGATATAAGAGAGGGTTTGGTAGCCATAATCTCAATACTGATGCAGAACCCTGAATTTGAAGGGCAGACTAAAGAAAAGCTTGGGAATAGTTCAATCAAGACTTTTGTAGAGAACTCCGTATATTCTGAATTATCAAGATACCTGGAGGAAAACCCAGGCGAGGCTTCAAAAATCCTGGATAAAGTATACAATGCTGCTGAAGCAAGGGAATCGGCAAGGCGTGCCAGGGAGCTTGCAAGGAAAAAAGGGATGTTCGAGGGAGCAGTCCTTCCGGGCAAGCTTGCAGATTGTACAGAAACAGATCCGGAAAAATGTGAAATTTTTATAGTTGAGGGTCAGAGCGCTGCTGGCTCTAGCAAAGAGGCGAGAGACAGGTTCTATCAAGCGATACTTCCCCTTAGAGGAAAAGTCTTAAACGTGGAGAAGGCGAGCGAAGAAAAGATATTTGCCAATTCGGAATTGCACACCATGGTGACCGCTTTTGGAACGGGGATAAAAGAAACATTTAACGCCGACTCTGTCAGGTATAAGAAAATAATATTGCTTACGGATGCGGATGTGGATGGGAGCCACATAAGGGTTTTGCTGCTGACATTCCTATACAGGTATATGAAGCCGCTGATAGACAAGGGGTTTGTATACATTGCCCAGCCGCCTTTATACAAGATCATCAGAGGCAGAGAGATAAAATATGCATATAACGACCAGGAGCTTAATTCCATAATGAAGATTTATGAAGGCAAGGGCACCGTGCAAAGATATAAGGGTCTTGGAGAAATGAATCCGCAGCAACTCTGGGAAACCACCATGGATCCAAAGGTGAGGATGCTGAAGAAAGTCACAGTTGGAGATGCAGAGCTCGCCAATACGATGTTCAGCATACTGATGGGAATTGATGTGGAGCAGCGAAGAAAGTTCCTGCAGGAGCATTCGAGCGAGGTTAAATTCTTAGATGTGTGAGAATGGAGGAAAAAAACGTACAGGAATCACTCATTGAAAAGGAGATACAGTCAAGCTATTTGGATTACGCAATGAGCGTAATAATAGGCAGAGCCCTGCCTGATGCAAGGGATGGGCTTAAGCCCGCACAGAGAAGGATATTGTGGGCGATGTATGGATTAAGCAATTTCCACGACCAGCCTACAAAGAAAAGCGCAAGGATAATCGGAGAATGCATAGGAAAATTCCACCCACATGGAGATATAGCCGCATATGAGACCCTTGTTAGGATGGCTCAGGAGTTCTCAATGAATCATACTCTGGTCCAAGGCCAGGGAAATATGGGAAGCATTGACGGAGATCCTGCAGCAGCGCAAAGATACACCGAGGTGAGGCTGAATAAACTTGCAGAAGAGATGCTGGTAGACATAGACAAGGAATCCGTTCCATTGGTATCAAATTTTGACAATACTGAAAAAGAGCCGGCGGTCCTTCCGGCCAAAGTGCCGAACCTGCTCATAAACGGGGCATCTGGCATAGCCGTTGGAGTTACCACAAACATAATGCAGCATAATCTGGCAGAGGTTTGCAATGCGATAATAGCATACCTAGACAACCCTGAGATAAAACCTGAAGAGATACTTGAGCATATAAAGGGGCCTGATTTTGCCACAGGGGGAATAGTTTTCTATAATAAATCTCTAAAGGACTCATACATTATCGGACGTGGTTCATGCACAATCAGGGGCAAGACGGTTATTGAGTCAAACAATGGAAGAGAGGTAATAATAGTAACAGAGATACCTTATGCGGTCAACAAAGCCCAACTTGTTCAGAAGATTGCAGAGCTTGTCAAGAACAAGCAGATACAAGGAATAAGCGACCTTAGGGATGAAAGCGGAAAGGATGGCATACGCATATACATAGAGCTTAAGAAGGGAATAAACAGCGAAACAGTGCTAAACACGCTATACAAGCATACCCAAATGCAGGTATCCATACCTGTCGTAAATAATGCGGTAATTGAGAGCAGCCTTATCACATTTAACATAAAGCAGATGATAAAGGCATTTGTTGATCATAGGATAAATGTAATAAAAAATAGAACAAGATACGAACTTAACATTGCATCCGAGCGTTTGCACATAGTTGAAGGCCTTCTGGTAGCGATAAATGAAATAAGCGGAGTTATAAGCACGATAAAAGATAGTGCCGATACAAAAGAGGCAAGGGCAAGGCTAATAGAATCCTACAAAATCTCAGAAAAGCAGGCCAATGCAATCCTGGACATGAAGCTCAGCAAACTTACCGCATTGGAAAACGGGGCGCTCAACTCTGAAAAGCAGTCATTGCATGATAATATAAGGATGCTTAAAGAGATCCTCGAAAACGACGGCGCTGTCATAAAAATAATAAAAGAGGAAACTGGGGATATAAAAGAGAAATATGGGAGGCCTAGACGCACAGTGATAGAGGTGTCAGAGGGCGTAGATGAAATAGAAGACGAAGATTTGATTGTTGACGAAGAGGTTACCATAATATTGACCAAAGGAGGCTATATGAAGAGAATGAACCCTTCGGTCTACAGGGAACAGTCACGCGGAGGGAAGGGAATACGTGCAATAGAGCTGCACGAAGGCGACTTTGTTAAGCAGATACTTACATGCAGGTCAAAGGATTACCTTTTAATAATCACTAATAAGGGAAGGGCTTACTGGCTTAAGACATATGCAGTGCCAGAAGAAAGCAGGTATAGCCTTGGCAAAGCCTCAATAAATCTGATAAAGCTCACTGATGGAGAAAAAATAGAGAAGATTGTCAATACCAGGATCTTTGATAAGAATTTCATTACCATCATAACCAAAAAAGGCAGAATAAAGAGGGTAAATGCAGAAAGATTCTCCAAGCCAAGATCTAGCGGAGTAATGGCAATGCCGGTAGGGGCAGATGACTTCGTATCGGATGCATGCATCTCTGATGGCGGACAGAATATATTCATTGCAACAGAGGACGGTAAAGCCCTGCGTTTTAATGAGTCAGACATAAGGCCAATGGGAAGGAATGCGCATGGAGTAAGGGGGGTAAGGCTCAGGCTCAACGACCATGTAGTAAACATGCTTCAGGCAAAAGGTGAAGACATGGTAGCAACAATATCAGAGAAAGGATATGGAAAAATCACAAAACTTGAAGAATACAGGTTGCAGAAGAGAGGTGGGAAAGGGGTAATAAACCTGAAAGTAAATGAGAAAACGGGTAAAGTGGTAAAATCATTAAAAGTAAGCCAAGATAACTCAATAATACTGATTAATTCGAAGGGGATTTCCATACAGTTCCCGATATCTGAGATAAGGATAACAGGCAGAAGCGCTTCTGGAGTCAGGCTTATGAAAGTAACCAATGATGCTAGAGTTGTGGATGCACAGGTAATATGAGGTTGCTATTAATTGATGGTTGAATGATATCAATTCTGGTGTTAGGGAGATCTTCATATGATTCCTGCATCGATATATGCAAGATATCGCGCGCATTTGGAGCTTCCAACATAACATTTTTTCCTTTTAAAGGAGCAGGAATGGAAGCAAAATTAAAAAACGCAGTAAGGCATATCAGTAAGAAGTGGGGCGGGGGTTTTTCGGTGTACTTCTGCAATAATTGGGAAAAATTCATAAAAGAAAAAAGAAATTATCTGAAGATTTATCTAACAAGATACGGCATACCGATAACAAAAATGAGGTACAGGATAAGCACTTACAAAAACATACTGCTTATTGTAAGTTTTTCCGAGTCGATCAAGAAAGCGTACGATGCAGCAGACTTCAACATAAGCATCTCTTCACAGCCGCACACATGCGGTTCTTCTATAGCAATTTTCCTGCATGATTTTTACCAAGGGCGGGAGCTTGCAATGAGATTTGAGAATCCGAAATACAAAATTGTACCGTCGCAACATGGGATTTTGGTTAAGTCAAATAAAAAATAATTAAACGCGCCAATATTTCTTTGTCCTTATAAAGCGCTTCTGCGCCTCTATCAAGTCGCGATAGAATAGCGAGTCATCAACACGCTGCATAAGGAGTATTCTGGCAGCTCCTGAGGCTCCGATTCCGTATGTATTCAATGCCGCTATGGCTTTGCCTCCATGGGAGCTGATAAGTCCTGCATCCACCATGGCATCACCGAACGACTTTTTTTCAGCATTTGTAAGTTTTTTTCCTGCAATCTTCTTTTTTACTGCATTTAACCGGTCTTCAGAATACCTGCAGACCATCACGCTATTGCATGATGGACAGTTAATGCTCTTGATTCCCCAGAAATCCTTGACGCTCCTGGTGAAATGAAAGCCGCAATAAGTGCAGAGTAGCTCGGTTTTCTTGTTCATTATGAAGCTCGAGAATGAGTCCAAGATTGCCTTGCTGGGTGCTATGGGCATAACCAGCTCCATTGTATAATATGCAGAATTAAGAACTTCCTGGGCAATAGGAGATATGTCGGGCATGTTGACTTCGACCATCTTCATCCTTCCCTCCTCTATCCCTTGGATGAATTTTTTAAGCACAGGAACATCAAGCAAGCTCATCAGATACCTCATTGTTTCTCTATAAACAGGAGTATCTGAAAGAACGCGCATTATTCTTTTACTCATCGATTTTGATACAGTTGCCTTCCTGTCTATCACTCCGAAAAACTTGGCAATGTATATAAAATTATAACGGAATATGTCACTATCTTTTATTGCATCTTCGATCATGGAGTCGATTCTGCTGCTGGGTATCCTGCTTATAAGGTAATCTAGCTTCATATCTGACGCTCCTTCAAACATTATCATGTAAGGCGAGGAACGGACAGTAACGCCTTTTCCGGTAAATGAAAGTATCAGTTTAGACAGTATCTTCGAAAGGCCCTCGTTCGCCATTGTGCCCAATCCTGAATGCAATATCACCTTATCATCCAGCCTCTCTACAACTAAACTATCAGGGATATCATGCCAGGCATTTTTTTGTTTGGTGCAAAATTCGATCACTGGGCTTAATGTAGCTTCATTCAGCTTTTCTGATGGAATTTGGGAGGGATTTCTGATATAATTCAAAGTCGTGTCTGCCACAGTCCATGATACAGGTATATCTTCGCCTACCCAGTCAGGAATTGCGCCATCAAGGTTTTCTGAAGGCTCTACGCTTATAGACCCGTCATCCATACTTACTATCTTCCAAGGTAACCCTTTAGCTATGAAAACCGTTCCTTCCTCCAGGTTTGCAGCTACAAATCTCTCATCCAGGTAAGAGATCATCCTATTATCAGAAATGTTTTTAACAGAAATTTTTTTGCTATCAGGTATGAAGCTAAGGTGGGAGTAATAGTACATCCTTGTGCTTCCTGATGCCAAAACTTTGGCTTCATTAACAGCTATGAGATGCTGCTTTTTCATAAAAAGCAGCAGTGACTCAAATTCCTCATTTTTCAAATCCCTATAACAGTATGACCTTCTGATTATATTTTTAATATAATCTATGTCTACCTCACGTTTATCCAGAGCAATTCCGCATATTTGATTGCAAAGAACATCAAGAGCCCCGTTTATGGTAGTAAACTCTTCCAATTTGCCATCTTCCATGCATTTTATAGTGGAAAGCGCTTCGAGCGCATCTATACAACTTGATGATATTACAAGCCCCCTGGATATCCTTTTTTCGGAGTGCCCGCTCCTCCCGACTCTCTGGGCAATCCTTACCGCCTGCCTTGGAGATCCGTATTGAATAACGTGGTCTATGTCACCGATATCTATTCCCAATTCCAATGAACTGGTAGATATTAGAGATTTTATTTTACCATTTTTGAAAAGGTCCTCAACTTCTATACGGTCTTTCTTGTCAAGCGAGCCGTGATGTACCCCTATGCCACCAAAGCCCTCCGTCCTGTTTATGGCGATCAGCCTGCTGCCCAGTGCTTCTACCACTTGACGAGTGTTTCCGAATATAAGGGTAGATTTGGAATCTTTTATCGTTTTTATTATCTCTTCAAGCCTGGCAGTTGAAGGGTCGTCAAGGGCAAAGTCAGAGATCATCTCGTTTGGTATCAGGCCAGAAGGTGTTTTTGGCATATGGACTTTCATCTCTGTCCTTTTTTTAGTCTCTAATGCAGCTATATGGAATTTTCTTTCTCCGCATAAAAACCTTCCAATCTCTTCGGGCTTTGACACTGTTGCACTTATTCCTATTCTGGTAAACCCATTGGATAATTCTTCCAGCCTTTCAAGCCCTACCGAGAGCTGCGCACCCCTCTTATTGAAATAAAGTTCATGTATTTCATCCACAATTACAAAAGAGACGTTCTTCAAATGGTTTGAAAATGCCTTGCTTGGAAGTATGCTCTGGAGCGTTTCGGGAGTTGTAATCAGCAGGACCGGAGCAATTTTTTCCTGCTGCCGTCTCTCGGATTGCGTTGTATCTCCGTGTCTAACCGATACGCTCACGCCTGCTTTGGCGCATAGCCACGAAAGTCTTTTCATCAGGTCTCTGTTCAACGCCCTTAAAGGGGTTATGTATATAATCCGTATTCCGTGCAGGTCGCTTCTTTCATCGTGAAGTTTCTTTATTGCGGGCAGCAATGCCGCTTCGGTCTTGCCAGATCCCGTAGGCGCAACTATTATGCAGTTCTCTCCTTTTTCTATTATGGGCTGTGCAATATTCTGGACTGATGTAAAATTTCCGTATCGTTCGAGAAAATCCGAATATATGTCTGTTATTGAATAACCCCTTGATTAAATTTCTCTTTTCATCGCCTTTCTGTGCAGGAGCATACCGATAATCATTGCTGCTATTATCCCGATTATTAATGCAAGCATATCAATCGTTATAAATATTACAGTAACTCTGTCCTTTCCCACTGATGAAAATGCTTCTGTTATAAAATGATATTTCATATAGCCTGAAACTTTTCCAAAAGTTACATTTCTAAGCTCAACAGTTCCATTCCTGCCCAGATAGATGTACGAGCTAGACCCGTTACTAAAAACTACATATGCGCTGGCGTTCAAAGGCGCATTAAGCATGCTTATTGCGCTGATATTCAAATTATATACAGGAAGCTTCAGATAAAATGATTTGGGTGCTGAGAGATTTAGGCTGTAATTCAGGTTCATTTTTGTGCCCTTATACTCTGCAGATATTACATTGTATTTATTCCCGGAGAAGAGCATGAATTTTGTACCTGCCTCGCCGTTGTTCAGATAAAAGGTCACATTACGCAGATATTGTCCTTCCTCATTCTCAGAATAGAGCGATGCAGTGTATTTTTTCTTGAATATGGCTGTTAAGTATGTTGGATTGTTTATTACAACAGTGGCATTACTTTGATTATACAATCCGCTCCAAGAATAGAAAGCAATTGAGCTGGAATTTGTATTATTAAAATAGGTTTGCGAAAGGCTTATGCTCGCATTTGACCCTGAATCATACCACCCTTCACCTATGCTATTTCCATACGTGGTGCTTAGCCCGAGGAAATATTGCCTTTCCCATTCAGCTGAAATGTCCTCGGGTTTACTTACGGTAACAGAGATTGATCTTAAAGGAGAGCCTGTGCTCCATTTTGAGAAGACTTCCCTGGTGCCGTTAGATACGTTAATGAGGGATTTGTTTATAGACACTACAGCAAGGTTTCCAGGATTATACCATCCACTCCCGCTCACGTTTCCGTAACTGGACGTTGCATTCAAGTAATATTGGATTTTCCACAAGGCTGTTTCTGTTGTGTTTCCAGAGATGTAGACGCTGCTGCTATTGGAAGGGCCGGTATAGGCACCAGGGCCTGTGCCATCCCAACCTGCAAAGTATGCACGGATTCCGTTCCCTATGGCAACAGTTTTTGGTACTGAGAAATGCGCTTCTGAGAAGCTGGAATAGTATCCAGAACCTGTGCTGTTTCCATATTGGGATGAGACATTTAATCTGTATATGTTATTCCATAGCAAATAACCGTCTGTGACTATTGGAAGCCCAGATCCTACGGAAAAGAAGTTTGCCTGATTATTCACTTCCTTAACTCCATAAGGGTTGCTTAAGGAGATGTTGCTCCCCTTTCCGTATCCAATGTAAGCGTAACCTTTTCCAAGCAGATGCAATGCCCCGTTTTTGTAGTATGAAATATTTTTGAACATTACCGGATACATGTTATTTTGATTTGTGTTTGTATTTGCAAGCTCTGCGTATGCTGCAGGCGAATTCTCGCCTGAATTTTCTGTGCCAATATTCACAGTTCCGACAATTTGGTTGTTGAAATAGAAATTCCAAGAGCTCCCATTAAGCATGAAAGAATAATTGTTGAAGGTTCCATTAATTCCAACAGAATTATTTGGCCCAATACCTCCGTAGAAGTTTTCCCCGGTATAATTCGCAGGGAAATACTCCCAGAACCAAGTAGGATATCCTGCAGTTATATATGTAGAGCCATTGCACCCTGATGGACTGCAGTCTTGAGGGTAATAACCAGAGGTATTGGTTATTTCATAGCCAATCTGTATGAATGCGTTATTGTTTAAAGTCTCTCCAATCCAGAAGCCGTAAGATCCGTTATTTACATACTGAGGATAAATTGTTTCTATGTATCCTCCAGCTCCTGAATTATACTGAGAGGATGCGCCTCCGTAGGCCCCAGATTGAAACCAATACTGGGCAGATGCATAAGGAACCATGACTAAACATAGAAGCAGCGCGAGTGTTAGCATCAGTGCCGGCTTATACTCTCTCATAATCTATACCCAATAGATTCAACTCTCCTATTATTTTATTCCTATCTAAAGACCTAAGCCCTTTCCATTCTATAACCGCTTTGTCTATATTTATGGAGCTGCTCTCAACTCCCTGTTTTACCATATCTATTTCAGATGCATAGTACTTTGGCATTATATGGGAGAAAGCGTAGCCTTTAGACAGGGCAAGTTTTGTAAATTTTTCAGGATAATGAAGGCTGCCTATTCCAAAAACGCATGTGTCATAATTTCTTTCGGAGTTCAGCATCTCTGCTATTGATTTTGCAACAATTCGAGCATACCCTTTGTCAGATAGGGCTTGCTCTGTCCCGCCTACCTCTATGAAAAAAGAAGGTGTTTTCAATAATGGGCCATGGTGGGTTGCTTCGTATAGTACAGGAAGATCTGTTGTATTGCTTTTTGCAAGGTGCTTCAATCCGCTTAGCATCCAATCTGGTGATGCTGTAGAAAGTTTTTTGGGCAATCCTCCAAGCATAACATTATCTGACCAATTTCCTTCGGGATGGACCGTAAACGATGGCACCCCTTTGGCGCTCTTATGGCTGCATGGAAAAATTATCAGGTCTGTCTTTATGCAGGAGTCAAGAAAACCAGCATCCAGCATGCTTCCTTGCAATGTGAGCATGTCAGCCTTATCGGATTTGAAATGTAGCATTCCTTCTATAGGTTCTGCCTCTTCGAATTCAATCTCGTTTTTTATTGCAGCTGCTATATTATTTGATGTGATGTTGCTCTCGGAATAAACTATGAATGGCATATTGACATACTTTTATTTCAAAACAAATAAAAACATCTTATAAATATACTATTAGGATGAAAAGGTATTACAATGCCGTATAATTATATCGCCTTATTTGTATTCTCCTTGATTTCGATATTTGTGCCTTTCTCAATGCTTTTAGGGGCAAAGCTGCTAAGGCATAACTCACAATCAAATTCTGTAAAGGACTCTCCTTATGAGAGCGCAGAGGCGACCTTGGGAAAAAACAGAGACATAATGAACGAGTATATGCCATTTTTTATGCTATTCCTTCCAATAGAGATAGTGGCTGTCATTATTCTCCTCTGGTCATCTGTTTCAAGAAACGTGCCAGAATCAAGCAGCCTTATGGTGATAGGAATGGCTGCGGTATCCCTAATGTTTGCGCTGTTCGGATATATTATGATAAGTGGTTTGGATGGAAGAAGAAAATGAACCTCCCTACACTAAAGAGCAGTTTATGAATGCTGAGCAGGAAATGACCCTACTTACTCAGGAGTCTCTAAAGCAATACAGGAGAGAGTATGTGCCCGCAATGTTCGCAAAAATGAGCGATATTACAAAATTAACTCTAAAGCACTTTGTAAAATGGGGGCGCTCAAATTCATTGTGGCCGCTTCAGTTCGGCCTGGCTTGCTGCGCAATGGAGCTTATGGACTTCGGGGCAGCCCGCATTGATGCAGAGCGAAAAGGCTATCTTCTTTTCCGCGGCACTCCCAGGCAATGCGATGTCATGATAGTTGCAGGATGGGTAACCAAATCGATAGTGCCGAAAGTAAAGCGGCTGTACGAGCAGATGTCAAAGCCGAATTACGTAATTGCTTATGGAGAATGCGCCACCTCTGGAGGACCATGGTGGGAAAGCTACAATATAATACAGGGAATAGACCAAGTAATACCTGTAGACATATATGTTGCTGGATGCCCACCAAAACCAGAAAATCTTTTTGGCGCTCTTATGAAAATTCAAGATAATATACGTGATAAAATTGATAGAAACGCAACCAGAAGCCTTAGTGAAAACCTGCAGAGCTATGAAGGAGAGCGGGTTTGACTATCTTAGCAAGATAACTGCAATAGATTACAATGACCATGTAGATGTCATATACTTGCTCTACAGCATTGGGACAAAGAAAGAGGAGATTATCAAAGTAACGCTAAAGCCCGAAAAACTGGAAGTAGAGACGATAATGGGGCTGTTCAGGGCAGCAGACTGGTATGAACGCGAACTTTCTGAAATGTTCGGCATAACAATAAGAGGAAGAAAAATGAAAAGGCTTCTTTTAGAGCTTTGGAACGGGGCGGAATATCCGCTTAGGAAAAATTTTATATGGGGTAAAGATTACAAAAGGTTGCAATAATGTCAATAATGAGAATAAATGTAGGCCCGATACATCCAGGCACGCATGGCGTGTTGAAGCTGGTCGTTGATGTGGATGGAGATACTGTCAAAAATGTCGAACCGCATATAGGTTTCCTCCACAGGGGGGTGGAGAAGCTCATGGAAACAAGGATGTACATGCAGAATCCATCGTATACGGAAAAACTTGACTATATTGCCCCATTAAGCTGGGATGACCTGTACATAAATGCTGTTGAGCATGCCCTTGGAGTTCCTGTTAAGGAGCCAGCCCAGTATGAGAGAGTGATACTTCTAGAGTTCCAGAGGATAGCCAGCCACCTCCTTTGGCTCGGCACATTCGTAAATGACATAGGCCAGCTCTTCACAGCGTTTATGTGGTGTTTTAGGGATAGGGCAAAGATACTAAAGCTGCTAGAAGACGTTTCGGGAGGCAGAATGTTCTATGTTAACCTACGTCTTGGCGGCTTCAATAAGAACCCCCCTGAGGATTTCAAAGAACGGGCGTATGCGCTCTGCGATTACCTGGAGGGAAAAATAAGAGAGTATCCGGACGTATTGGATGCGAATAGCGTATTTATGGAAAGGACAAAAGGCATAGGCGTACTTAGCCAGAAGGATGCAATAGCATACGGAGTGTCAGGGCCTGTGCTTAGAGGCTCGGGAATAGAAGAAGATACGCGCACATCACATCCATATTACGTATATGACAAATTTAAATTTAGAATCCCTACTGGCAAGAAAGGAGACTCTTATGATAGATATAGAGTGAGATATGAGGAGATGCTTGAGAGCATAAGAATAATACGCAATGCCCTTGATAGCATGCCTGTCGGAGATACAAAAGGCATGCCAATAAGGCTTATTGGCCCCATAGCCAAGCCAGACCATATTGTTATGCGGGAGGAGCTTCCAAGAGGCGAGGGCATAATATATATGGTGCCGGACAAGCAGAAGCCATACAGAATCTCATTGAGATCTCCCGCATTCATAAACCTGGCAGTGCTTCCCAAGCTTGCGGAAGGATGCAGATTTGCAGACCTTTTTTCGATAATAGGAAGTCTTGACCTTATATTTGCTGAAATCGATAGGTAAAAAGATATAAAAATCTGAAAAGCCCTATTAATTGCGTGTTTCTATGACTAAAGAGCAATTGGAGAAGCTTACTGTGGAGTATCAAGCGCTGCAAGAGCAGCTGCAAGGCTTGTCGATACAGAAAGCTCAGTTTGGAGAACAGAATGAGGAATTCAAGGAAGCCCTGGCAGAGATAGAGAAAGCAACTGGAAAGATATTCTCTACGATAGGAGGCGTAATGATAGAGACTTCTAAAGAAGATGCGATAAAATCGGTTAAAGAGAAAAAAGATTCTGTTGAATTGCGCCTTTCCATAATCAACAAGCAATATGATGAGGCATCCAAGAAAGAAAAAAGCCTTAGGGAAACGATTGAGGAAATGCTAAAGCAGGAGAAGAATTGAAAGCGTGTTTAAATGGTTCAAAGATATCCAAGAGAACTGAGAGCAGAAGCAAAAAATTTCGATGAAAGAGGAATTGAACTTCTTATTCGAAAGCCTGAGGAAGCTAATTATCTTCTTTCCTGCGCAGCGGATGCTTATTCTCGCTCTGGGGTTGATCAGCTTACCAAGATTGAAGATACATTGAAAGATGCAAAGGTAATCCATCCAGAGATTATTGAGGACATATGCAGAGATTTCAACAAATCCGCTGGCCTTTTTAGCCTGATAAGAAATCCTGAATTTTCAAAGAGAAATTATGTGTTGGCGTTCAAGTCTTTCTTTACTGGCTTTATAATCTATTTTGATAGAGGAAATATGCTAAGAGCTGAAATGTATATTCACAGGGCTTCGGATGCTGCTGGTAAAGCATGGGGAGAGAGCGCAAAGATGGCAGTGCTTACATTTATGAATGATATTGATGAGCACGGAGAGGACGCCGGGTTTATAAGAAATATGCGTGAATACACTCGAAACCTTAATGATGTTAAAATCCCAAAAGTAATTTTAGATAGAGTTGCACAATTATGAAAATTGCAATCGTATCCGACATGCATCTTGGGTATGAAAGGTTTTCTGAAGATGCATTTTTGCAGGCAAAAGAGGCGCTGCATAAAGCCTCAGAATCCGCAGATGCTATAATAATACCAGGAGATATATTCGACAAGAGGTACCCGAAGCCAGATATAATTTCCCAGGTAATGAAGATTTTTAGGGAGATCTCGTCAAAAAACTTTGGAGCCGAGGTTACAGAATATTCTGGGGAGAACAAGATCTATACAAAAAAGCCGATAGTTGCCATACCGGGAACGCATGAGAGGATTGCAAAGGGCAAGGAAAACGCCGTACAGCTTCTCTCTTTGGCGGGTTTGCTGATAGACACAAGCGAGGCGGTTACAACTTTATCTAAAGGAGACGAGAAAGTCTGCATATTCGGACTCGGAGGGGTTTCTGAAGAGATGGTAAAGGCGGAATTGGAGAAGCTCGACCCGAAGCCTGTGGCAGGCGCATTTAATATATTCATGTTTCATCAGTCAACTTATGAACTGCTTCCATTCAGCGACTCTTTCATAAAATATTCAGAGCTGCCGAAAGGATTTGACCTTTATGTATGCGGGCATATGCATAACAGGGTTGAGGCGAAAGTGCACGGGAAAACGCTTCTTATTCCAGGCAGCACTGTGCTCACCCAGCTCAAGTCTGAAGAACAGGGCAACAAAGGTTTCATGATCTTTGATACAAAAGATTACACGCACGAGTTCATTAAAATAAATTCAAGGCCTTTCATAATAAAAGAGATATCCGTAAACAATGCCACAGTAGAAAAGGTCATAGAGGAGTGCAGAAGCGTAATATCTAATGAAATATTGAAAGGCGGGGTCAAACCGATACTAAAAATAAAGATATCAGGAGTTGCATCAAAGGGTTTTGAAAAAGCAGACATGGGGCTTCATTCTTTAGCTGCAAAATATGCAAAGGAGGCAATAATCTCCTTCGACACGCAATCTCTTTCAATTGAAGGCGAGGACTCCAGAATTAATGAACTAAGGGATGGGAAGGTTGACAGCATGCCGGTAAAGGAACTGGGCTTGCATATGCTTTCAGAGAAATTTAACAAATCCAAAACCAAAGGTTCATTCAAACCATCAGATCTGTTTGCAATACTCTCTTCTGATGAAAGCAAAGATAAGGTGCTGAAAACTGCAGGGGAGCTGCTGCTCGAAGAAAATAATTAAGCAGATACCTTGGCAATTCCAAGTGCAGTGTTAACCTGCTCTTTGTTTTTCACGTCAACCATCTCGTTCAATATCTCAAGATGCTTTGTGTTGCAGCGCCTTTCTTTTTTTCTCCTTTCAGCTGTCAGGATTGTTACAAATCCGTCCTTTGCTATCGAGGTGATAACTGCCCTGCTTCCTGCATCTCTTCCGTACTTCTTTATGCATACCCTGCCGATTTCTATCAATGCCATGCGATCTCCTTTATCTTCTTCATTATCAAATTTACAATCTCTTCTGTGGAGATGGAATTGACATCTACCACCATATTGAATGGTAACTTATCTTCACCAAACTTTATATTATAGAGTTTTTTATATAAGCGTTTGTTTCCATCATCGCGCGATTTTATGCGCCTTTTTGCTTCTGCAAGGCTTATGTGGTCCCGCGCAGCCATTCTTTTTGCGCGCACCTCATAACTTGCGTCAAGCCATATCTTAAAGGCATTATCAACTAGCCATGGTGCTGTGTAACTAGTTACTATAACAGAGCCTTTATCTATAATCTCTCTTATCTTTTCATCAGCTATCTGGTCAAGTTCGTGGTTTTTCTCTCGTTCTTTCAGTAACTTGATACCATCAGGAGTATCCCACCAGTCATTTCCTCCTGGCGAATATCCTTTTTCTTTTGCAATAATCTTTATTACGTCTCCTCCGTTAAATTCTGGCAGCCCCAGCCTTTTGGATAAAAGCCTGGCAGAAGTGCTCTTGCCGCATGCAGGCATTCCGCATATGACTATAGCTTCCAAACAAACAACCTTATGCAGAAATAAAATGAAAACATCAATGAGCAACAAGCTGCAGCACGTACATGCGCTGCTTTATGCTTATGTCATTAAGCCTCATCTCTCCATTCTCCACCCTGCTTCCGAGTTTTACAACTTCTGCAGAGCATCCAGAGCACAAGACTCCGCCAAATATTCTGCTGTTCGTTCTCCTGCTTCTTCCTCCGTTCTTGGAGAGCGTTATGCCATTCAACTCATTTCCGCATATTGCACAGTGCGGCATAGAATTAGCATGGCGTTTGTAGTGGATTACATTTGCTCCGCTGCGCGTAATCCTATTGACTCTTCTAAAGCTTCTTGATCTATGCATAGGTTTGGGCATCAGAACACCAAAATCAGCAATGACTTTATTGATTTGATTGCTTATTTAAATTTATATATCTTGCTGTAATCAGCCTTTTGAGCCTTTAGCATCGAGCAGGGCCTCTTCCTTTGCGGCGTCTTTCTTTGCCCTTATTCTGTCATATATGAGTATGCTTATCGATGTTATCATTCCAAGGACAAAAACGGTTACAAAGAATACGCCCCTGTATTCCAGGTTGAATACTGAAGACAATATATTTAGCTTGAAGGTAGCCGACCCTAAACCTCCAAAAAGAAATGGGATTATCAGATAATATACAACTAGAAAGGAGGGAATCAGAACTATTGTGGCTTTCATGCTTGATCCCATGCTGTCCTTCATCAGAGGCATCATCTCTGACTGTTTTTGCGATATCTGTTCCTTTGGTGCATTCTCCTTCATTAGCTTCTTTATCTCATCCGATTTTACCCTTATCTTGTCTTGTATGGCCCTGGTTTTTTTGGGATCTACAAGTTTTCTTTGAACAGCAGCTGCAGCCACAGTGTATATTACTCCAGCTACGAAGATCTCTGCTGCTGATATTGCACTCATAACAGGTACGGCTGCCATATAATTACCTAAAATTCATCTACTATCGCTTTTACTCTTTTTACAGAAGCTTCCAGCATCCCATTCTTATTCTCAATCAAATAAAAAGGTATGCCAAGATGCCATGATAAATAAGACAATACTGAAAGATTGATTCCTTTCTGCGTCTCTATCATCAATTGTGATTCTTTTTCACGCCTTCTGGATTTATCCAAAGATCTTCTTGAGATTATCTCTTTCGTTGGTGCATCCACGTATATTATGCAGGATACATTTTTAAGTGCTCCAAAAGAGCTTTTCGGCAGCCCCAATAAAAAGCGCCCATTGGATTCAACAGAAAGGTGCGTGTCTATTAAATAACTTCCGCGCAGCGTGGATAATTTTTTCAAAGCGAGCCTCTGGAAGCCAATCGTTTCTTTTATTGGAAGCTTTCTTAGTCCGTCCCTATCTCCAGAATAGCCAGATTTCTTAGCGCATTCCAGCATAAGGTCTCCAATTTTTATGCACTTCAGCCCCCTATATCCTTTGCATTTGCCGATTATGGATGTCTTTCCTGATGCTGGAGAACCAACTATAAGTGCTAACATATTACCAGTATAGCCAGCATTCCTATTTTAATGTTGCTGCGCTTATGCCTCTTTCAACCTAGTGCAGGGCATGCCTAATCAGTCTTCCATTCCGCCTGGGCCTCCGCCCATCCCTCCAGGCCCTCCGCCCGAAGGAGATCTGCCCTTAGAACTTATTATATCGTCTATTCTCAAGATTATCTCAGCGGCTTCGCTTGCGCTGTATATTGCCTGCTGCTTTACCTTAAGCGGCTCGAAGACTCCGCGCTTCTGCATGTCGCTAACGCTGTTCTTGCTTATGTCAACGCCTTCCACGCTTCCGCTCTTTCCTTTGTGCATGCTTCTTAACTGAACCAGCGTGTCTATGGCATCCATGCCAGCGCTCTCTGCCAGAGTTCTAGGCACTATTTCAACAGCATCGGCAAACTTCTGTATCGCAAGCTGCTCCCTTCCTCCAACATTGCTGGAGTACATCCTCAAGCCGTTTGCTATGTCTATCTCGACGCTGCCTCCGCCTATCACGTATTTGCCATCTATCATTACGCTGGATATTGCGCCTATCACATCGGTTATTGAACGCTCTACCTCGTCAACTACCTGCTGGTTGCCGCCCCTCACGAATATGGTAACGCTTTTCGGATCCTTGCATCCTTCCACAAAGACCATGCGCTCTCCGCTTATCTTTCTCTCTTCGACCAAGCCTGCCTTTCCAAGGTCTGGCTCTGTGAGGTCATCCAGACTTGTTACTATCTTTGCTCCGGTAGCTCTTGCAAGCTTCTCCATATCGCTTTTCTTTACCCTTCTTACTGAGAGTATGCCGGCTTTTGCAAGGTAATGCTGAGCCACATCGTCTATGCCCTTTTGTGTGAATAGAACATTAGCCTTGCTTGCTTCTATCTTCTTTACCATGTCTTTAAGCATGCGCTCTTCCTGCTGGAGGAATGCCTGCATCTGCTCTGGTGATGTTATCTCTATCTTCGCATCAGTCTCTGTCTTTTCTATTTCCAGCGCAACGTCGAGCAATGCAATCTTTGCTGCAGATACGCTTCTAGGCATGCTGGAATGGGCTATCTCCTTGTCAATAAGGACACCGTTTATCAAGCTTGTGTCGCTTATGGCTCCCCCTGCTTTCTTCTCAAGTTTTATAAAGTCGTGGTCTATCACAGACTTTCCTGAAGCATCCTTTTCTATTACCTGCCTTACCGCTTTTATTACTATTTTGCCTAGCTGGGCTTTTGTGTTTTCATCTCCTACGTTCTTGGAGCCCATAGATACCTGTGCAATCTTCTGTAATATCGCGTCATCGTTTATATCTACTTTTCTTGCGACATTTTCGAGTATTTGAGTTGCATTTTCTGCAGCCATCTTATAGCCGCGTATTATTGTTGTTGGGTGTATTCCTTGCTCTATAAGTTCTCCCGCCCCTTTTAGCAGCTCTCCCGCCATTATCACTACGCTTGTTGTGCCGTCGCCAACTTCTTTATCCTGTGTTTTCGCTATATCAACCATGATCTTTGCTACAGGATGCTCTACATTCATCTCATCCAGTATTGTTGCTCCGTCGTTAGTTATGATTATGTCTCCAAGCTCGCTGACAAGCATCTTATCCATGCCCTTAGGGCCTAGAGTTGTTTTGACTGCATTAGCAACTGCTACTGCGACTGCTATGTTGGTACGTTGAGCATCTCTTCCCAATATTCTAGAAGACCCTTCTGGAAGCAATAATACCTGTTGTCCACCGAGTTGATTTTCTGCCATGATAATTCACCATTTAGTCTAAATATAAGCATAATATGCAAAACCATTTTATAGCAAGCCGAAATAGAGACAATTAATGCATATCTGTTATATTATCAATATAAAAATATTTAAAACTATACTATGAGTTTTTTTACTATATCTTCAAATATCATTTTTATATCTTCATAGGCAGATACAGGAACCGCTCCAGAGTCCCCGCTGGTATCGAATCTCTGGTCTCTTTTTACGCATCCAAGAAATTCAGTCCCTAACGCAGCCACCACATCCAAGGTGCTTTGGCTTGGCTCTCCTGCAGACATGTTCTCTACAACGCCCAATATATGAACTCCGAGCCGCTTAGCCATAAGACCAGACCTTATCGAGTTCATCCCTGCAATTTTCTGGGGAGTTGTTACTATTACGAACCCATCCAAATCTAGCAGCTGCATTATAGTTAATGGCGCATCTGATGTGCCTGGGCTAAGGTCCAATACCAGATAATCAAGAGCCCCCCAATCTGCATGCTCAAAAAAATCGCTGAGCATTTTGGTTATCAAAGGCCCTCTCCATATTATCGGCCTCTTTATTTCATCGACAAGCATTGCTGTAGAAGCGATTTTAACTCCTTCTTTAACAGGAAGTTTTAATGGCGCATGAGGGTCTATTTTCTCATCTATCCCAAGGAACATTGTCACGTTTGGGCAATCTATGTCTGCATCCAAAAGTCCGACTTTGTAGCCCATCTTTGATAAGGCATATGCAATGTTTATTGATAGTGTGGTCTTGCCAACTCCACCTTTTGCGCTATATACTCCTATCTTGTGCTTGACATTTGCCATATTCTGCTTCACTCGCTCTTTGGCTTTCAGTACATTGAGAAATGAAGGGTGGGCGCCTTTTGGCAACTCTTGTGGGGATGTAGTATCCATAATAAACAATCAACATTTCTGCGCAAGATTATTAAATTCTTACAATGCAATATAATCTAAACACTAGTTTTAGTTGTTAGCAAGAAAAAGTGATCTAATGAAAATAAGTGAACTGAAAGCAGGAGCGAGTAATGTGACCGTAACAGCAAAGGTTGTACAGAAGGATGAACCTAGAGAAGTAGTTACAAAGTATGGAAAGAGGCTCAGCGTTGCGAATATAACTCTTGAAGATGATTCTGGAACAATAGCCATGTCATTATGGGGCGACACCATAGGAGAAGTTAACCAGGGTGACACTATAGAGGTGTCTAATGGCTATGTAAGCGAATTCAGAGGCACTCCGCAGCTTTCTACAGGAAAGTTTGGAAAGATAAAAGTTGTTGAGAAAGGAGACGGCTCTTCGCAAAGTGCCGATGCAGAGCCTGAGGATGCACCTGAAGAAGAGGATATGTAAATACCTTTTATTTTTTATCCTTTTTCTTATTTACAGTCTCAGTCCAGTATTTAAGCGTTATAAAGAAGAATGCTATTCCTAAGATTACGCTGAACCATAGATCTGCAGTCCTTCCGAGTATCGTAACCGCAGAGCTGATGCCTGGAGAGAGATTGAGTATTCCTCCAAGGAGCGCCACCATTGAACCATCCGTCACTCCTATGCTTCCCGGTATGGCGGTTGCCATTCCGAATATCGTGGATGATGAGTATATGAAAACCGTTCCGGATAATGGTGCAACTATCCCAAGCGCAAGAAGTGAAAAATAGAGAGTAAGGGAATTTAGAAATGCTGCAGGAAGGGTCACGAAGATAGAGATAAGGTATGTCTTAGGGGAATTTAATTTGTTTTGAGATATAAAATACTCTTCACCATAAGGAGTGAAATTTTTTATAAAGCTGCTGCGGCTCATTATTTTCTTTATTTTCCTGTACATCCAACTATTGAGAATAAACAGGAATGGAAGCAGAAGGAGTATGTCGAGTGCGAGTATATAAGCCACATATTTGTGAAAATACAGGGCGGCTAGCAGAGCGAGCATTCCAAATCCGAGGAAATCTGTAAAAATGTCCATGGTGACTATAGGTATTATTTTTGCGAATTTTATTTTTGTAAGCCTGTTTAGGGTATATGCGGCAACAATGCGGCCTATGTTGCCTGGAGTTATTGACATAGAATACATTGAGAGGTAAATCGCCATGCTTTTTTTTAGCGGAACTTTTAGCTTTAAGACATTCATATAGTAATTCCATTTTATGAACCTGAGAAGAAGGCTTGCAATTACGGCTAGAAATGCAAAAACGTATATGTCAAGTTTCGCTTCTGAAATGTAATTAAAAACGCTGCTGAACCCTCCGAACCAAGCTATCAGGAAAAATACTAAGATGCTTGCACCAAAGCCTGCTCCTACAAATATTGATATCTTTTTAACAATCTTTAGATAGCTCTCCTTGTCTAGTTTGGTCTGGTGCGTTATGCTATACCAAAAAGATTTTTCCTTAGGCATGTTATTTCCTCATAGCAGATTCGAATACTTTCTCGTATTTCTTAGAAATCAAATTCCAGTCATGCTCCTTTATCATTAATTCCCTTCCCATGGCACCCATCCGCTTGGCTTCTTTTGGATTGCTAAGAAGCCTTTCTATTCCTTTCTTGATGCCGATTATGCTTCTTGGCTTTACATATATTCCCCTATTTTTCATTGTTTCTGGAACTCCGCCAACCTTTGTGGCAACTACAGGCACGCCGCTTGCAAGCGCTTCCATTATGGAGATTGATGCTGGCTCGTAAAGAGAAGCAGAAACGAATACAGAAGACATATTATAGTAATAAGGAAGGTCTTCTTCGGCTATCCCTGTGCAGATTCTTATCCTATCAGAGATTCCAAGATCTCTTGCCATATACATGAATGTCTCTTTCAGGCTCCCCCTGCCTATGATTGTCAAAAAGAGGTCTTTATTTCCTTCCTTTATTATATCTGCAACTGCACGTATCAGATAGATCTGCCCTTTCTGGTTTATCAGCCTCCCATTATTTAGTATAACTGTGGAATTTTTATTCAATCCCAGCTCCTTCATAATTTTTGATGCGCTCGCCTTGCTTCTCGGCTTGTATTTGTCGAAAGCAACACCGTTATATATCACATGGCATTTCTTCATAAGAGCTTTTGGAACCGTTGTTATTAAAGTGTTTTTTGAAACCCCTGTTATCACGTCTGAATACTCTATAAGCCTCCTGCCCCAGAGCATATCATATACATATCCTCCGTTGTCTGTAAAAGGGTCTATGTTTTTGGGTATTGCATCGTGCAGTGTTAGCGCCATCTTTCCACCAGACCTCTTTATGCATTTGACAGTATCTCCAAAATAGACATACCTGTTGTTTATGTGGTATATGTCTGCCTTCTGCTTGTATATGGCGTCTCTCAGCCCCATAGTTACAGGGAAAGGCATTGGCAATATGGGAACATCTATGTAGGAAGTCTTTAGGCGTATTACCTTTATACCATAAATCTCTTCGGAATAGTCCTTTTGCCCGGATTTAAGCGCGGCCGATATCACAGTTATGTTGTGCTTTTTCGCCATTCTTCTGTATATCTCGAGCAGAACCTTCTCTGTTCCTCCAGAATATGGATAGAAGAACGGATTGAGAACACAGATATCCATTTTATCACAACTGGTAAAACCTTATGATAACGATGAATATTAATATACCTCTTGATTAAAAAAGGAATCATGAAGAAGAATATCATAGTTCTCCTGCTGGATACCGCAAGAGCATCAGACATATACGGCAACAGCAAGCTGCCTTTCATAAATCAACTTGCGTCTTACGGGACAAAATACTCAAATGCAGTGGCGCCTGGAACGTGGACTGCGCCGACTCATGCCTCTCTTTTTGCAAATCAAAAAGTATCAAAGCTTAGCCTTGTATCTCAGGATTTCTTCAAAGGCGGCTCTAAAAAGATAGACCCATGGATGGTGAAAACAAAATTCCTAGAACGGGATACGGCAACAATAGCGCAGAAACTTTCCAAAGAAGGGTATAATTCCACCTTGTTTTCAAATAATCCTTTTCTTACAAGCAACACCAATCTTGCAATAGGATTCGATAAAGTGTATGATGTCTGGCTTAAATCGAATATAAAGTATAATCCAAAAATATTCGACAGGTTTGCTTTTATCCTGAATGGGGGCGCAAGGACTAGATCAAAGCTTTTTAAGGCGAGCTATGCTGTATCTAAAATGCTTCCTCCAAAAGCGCTAGACCGAATTTATCTCAATTTGAGGCTAAAAATGAGCAGAAGCGTTGCAAAAGCGGATGGAACACATAAGCTAGACAGGGGGGCGGTGGATACAAACAAGCTGCTAAATTCGCACCTTAAATATAGCCAAAACTATTACCCGCAATTCATATTCATAAACTACATTGAGGCACATGAGAACTATCCTTTGAGGGATAAGAGAACCGTTCAGGACAAGTGGCTTTACCTAAGCGGTATAGAAGAGTTAAGTGAAGAAGTTACGAAGCAAATCCACAATGCATATCTGAAGAGGCTTTCGTACCTGGACACCCAAGTAAAGGAGACCGTATCAATACTTAAGAGAAAAGGAGTTCTTGAAGATGCAACACTTATCATAACATCAGACCATGGGCAGCTTTTCGGGGAGCATAATGCCCTTTATCATGCAATGCCGCCTTATGAAGGAGTATCCAAAGTGCCCCTCATAGCAACTAACTATAAAAACGGGAAGCCTCTTTCTTATCATGAGGAGATAGAGAGCCCTGTAAGCCTTCTTCAGCTCCATCAGGGGATAATGGATATTTCAAATAGGAAGTACAGTCATCTTGATGGCAACATGCGTGCGCCGCGATACGTGATCTCAGAGCATACAGGAATAAGCGAAGGCTGGGATGAACATCTGCTATATCTCCTGAAGAAAAAATCATCAGCGGCAAAAAAGATATATGCAGCGAAGATGCACTACAACAAGAAAGTGACCGCGATATACAGAGGCGATATGAAGCTAATACACTTTTTTGGTAAAAAGAAGGATGAATTGTATAACATTGCAGCAGACAGATTTGAGCAGGATAACCTGATAGAAAAACAAAGAGAGACTGCAAACAGCATGCTAAGAGGTTCTAGAATAAGTTAGGACAATATTCTATTTACAAATGTCTGATTGCATACAGATGAGGGTTTGTATCCATCCATCTTGCATATCTGTGCTGTGAAAACATTTGCCTGGCCCATCAATGCCTGTGAAACCGTAGAATTGCTCTGTTTCATCAATGCTGTTATTTGCGCCCAGTTCAGGTTCTTAAGATAGCCAGGAGAAACGCTTTGTGGAACCCCAACCTGCACGCTCTGGTTTCCAAAATCTATAAATGGGATTGAACCTCCAGTATCGTATGCTCCGGCAGCAGAGTTCTGAAGCGCGTTTAATGTCTGCAATGGCTGATACGTATTCGTTTCAACTTCTGCAGAAACAAAAGATATGAATGAGCTGTTATAAGATGAATTGTAGAAAGTGAATGTTGGCACTGTTCTGAAAGGTTCTGTTGAGCTTGAACTGGAGGTCATGTAATTAAGTGCAGTGAATCTCCCAAATCGCATGAGCGCTATTATGAGCCCCCATCTTGTTATCGCACAGAACGGGCAGAAATCCGCACCCACATATATTACTGCAGGCTTTCCGCCAACCATAGTAACATTCTGGCCAGATATGTTATTTGGATACGTAGTCATGAAACCTGCACCAACCCTATTTGCCAGAGTCATGTTGGATGCAATGCTCTCCATAATTGAGAGTTGGGTTGCGTTTACTGGCTGGTTGTCAAATGCTATAAGGGCAGTCTGCGATTCTGAAGAGCCATTCAGAAGCACAAGCATAATCGCAACTACGATTATTACCACGACTGCGACTCCGTATATGATCTTCTTTTTCAAAAATTCACTCTTTTATAGCAAGAAACGGTAGGACTTTCCTTACAATTCCGTTAAGCAAAGGGTTTATCCTATTCTTCACTTTTGATATCAAATAATATAAAACTATGCTTAATACTGCTCCTGCAATCACGTCAGTAAGGTAGTGCGCGGCAAGATAAACTCTTCCAAAAAGCACCAGAACCAGCCAAATTATGTAGAGGATCTGTACATATCTGTATTTCCCCATGAAGAAAGTAAGCCCGGTAAGCACCCCTGCATGGTTGCTTGGAAGAGAGTAGCTGCTCTCGCAGCCAACGGTTCCATTTAACCAAGAACCTATCCCTACGCTGCATGGCCTTGGCTCTGCAAAAAGCATCTTAAGAAGGTCTGAGATGATGAAAAATAAGATAACAGCAACAGCAAACGAATAAACATTCATATCTTTCCTAAAGTAGAGGTACAATGCAAGAATTGGGAGCACAATATAGAAGCTGCTGCCCAAAACAACCATAATCTTTGTAAACATGGGACTGGCTACCGCCTGCGCAAATGAGAATGCCCACATATTTAACGAAATATCTCCAGGATTAAATATCATACAATCAATGTATTTCAAACAGACAAGGATTATATATCTTAAGTACAAATCTGCTCCTGCGGGGCTGTAGCGTAACTTGGCAGCGCGGCTGGCTCCAGATATTAATAACAAAGATGAGCGGGAAACTGCAATGATGATAATCTGGAATTAAGAAAATTATGAAGAAACCAGCAAATCCGGGTTCAAATCCCGGCAACCCCAAACTTTATTGAGGACGCAAGGAGCACCATACAGAAAGCCAAGCCCTATCTGTCGCAGAAGCCGACAGAGATAGCCACAGATAAAGGGCAGTTCTACAAGAAGGCAGTAAAGCGTGAGTTTATGGCTGGCTGGCACAAGATACATGGCTTAAACGTCCCTGATGAAACGCTACTGCACGCTACGAGCAAGATGGACAATCAGCTAATAGAGAGATATCATGCGACGTTTAGGGAACGAGATAAAGTCATCAGAGGTTTAAAGACAGAAAAGTCAGCAGAGTAAT
>JAKABJ010000027.1 GCA_021801905.1 Microcaldota archaeon
CTAAGCAATATATATCCGATTCAACAATTTATATTAAGGATCTGTGGCGCAACTTGGACAGCGCATCCGGCTTCGGACCGGGCGGTTGCGGGTTCAAAATAAACTTTGGGAAATTTAATCAATCCTAGAAGTTATGAAAATCCCGCCAGATCCGCTTAATCGATGCTGCAGCGCAAGCCATGCAAACGCGAACCAAGTCTACAAGGCATTCAGGTACATAAGAATGGTGCACTTCTTTCTCCCGTCATATATGGGCATACAGAGATTCATTATAGCCAGCGATAGCATTGATCCATACAATATGCCAAAAGAGAAAATAAAAAGAAGGATTAAGCGCTTTTCGTGCAGCCTTAAGTACTATGATGAGGACTGCCACTATATGTCCCTAACCCTGACAAAGGACATTATGTTAAAGAACAAGTACATGCGTGCTTATGAAAAGCGAGTTGGCGAAGTCTATGAAAGACAAAAAGGCATTCGAATTGGTTGATGGAAACGAACCGCTTATGGGTAAGCCCTGAGAGTACATACCCATAAATTAATTGCTTCGCCGACGATATACAATGCTATACAGTTTGATGGCATTTAATGTTGGTTTATCTGTTACAAATTCTTTTGAATTTGTAATACAGCATTAATATGCTGAGTATGCATAGGTTTTTATTTTTATCATTCCAGAATAACTATGTGGTTATTTGGGGATGACAAAAAAGAATTCTCTTTATTCTGTAAGGGAATTTGCCCTGAGTGCAGGAAAGGCAGTAATAACGCCGGCAGAGATAGCAAATATTCTGGGCAAGCCAAAAAATATTGGCTCGGTTTATGCGGCGAGACTGGTCAAGAAAGGCCTTGCAAGAAGGCTTCTGCGCGGCAAGCTTTCGTTGGTAGATGACGATTTCGCAATAGCTTCGCAGTTGATAAACCCGGCCTATATCTCTCTAGACTCGGCATTGCTGTTTCACGGAGTAATACAACAGATTACAAAAGGGATAGAATGCGTAACCACAGTAAACTCGATAAAATTGGAGAGGCTTGGTATAGTTTATCACAAAATACCTCCTTCTCTATTTTATGGATACAATAGGGTAGAGAGGGGCCAGAGCTTTGCATTCATGGCAGAACCAGAGAAGGCCTTAATCGACGGTATATACCTAGGGGCTTATACAAAGGAGAAGCTAAGCGAATACTCAAGCAATGTGAGTAAAAAAAGGCTGCTCGAGCTGGCAAGGAGGTATAAGGGTTACGGAAGCCGCAATATTATTAGGGTGATTGGATCATTGACAAGAATACACTAAACGAAATAGCCAAGCTTAAAGGGCTTAAGCCATGGCAGCAAGAAAAGCACTATATACAGGCACTTGTGCTGAATGCGCTTTATGCTGAGCAGCTGGTATTTAAGGGAGGCACATATCTGTGGCTTTTCCACGGCCTTCCGCGATTTTCTGAAGACCTGGATTTTACCGTGCTTTCTGGCATTAACAGCGGTATCTCAGATAAGGTTTCAAAAGGCCTCAGCCTGCTTGGAGTCGCAAATGAAGCAAGGGTGGAAAGCGATGATAAAAGCTCATTTTCGTTCAAGATAATGGCGCATGGGCCGTTGTATTCAAGCCAAAATAGCAGATGCGTAGTCTATGTTGAGATAAGCAAAAGGGAGAATGTGCTAAATGAAACAGTGCCCGTAAAGCTCGATCTACCGGAATACCAGCTGCCCGTGCGCATACTCATGGGCATGAATTTGGATGAAGTTGCAGCAGAGAAGGTAAGGGCGATAATGAGCAGAAATAAGGCCCGCGATGCCTACGATCTTTACTACTTGATAAAGGAAAAGAAGGTTAAGTTCAACAAAGAACTGGCAGACAAAAAGTTGGAATACGTCAAAAAAAGTTTTTCTTTAGCCGATTTCAGAGCAGCATTAAACGAAAAGAGCAGAATATTCGAAAAGGAACTGGCTAATTTGGTTTTTAGGCCTCTACCTCGCTTCGAAGAGGTAAAAAGCGTTATAGAAGAATGGCTTAAACAATGACCATAGGTCATAAAGGGCTTCAATATGCTTACTATATGTCCCCTCGCTTATCCATTGGCAAAGAGGCAAGGAAACACAAGCGCATATGGATTTTATAGCAAGATAAGTTAATATAAAACAATATTAAACTAGGGCTTTGTAAAATTCTTCTATCCTTATAATAAACGCTTTGAATATAACTTCAGCACATCCTTTCTCTCAGAGCCGTTTTTTAGCAAGAATTCCGAAAAATCCATATAATAGACATTCCCACGCAGAGAGTGCTTTGTTACAAAATGCATGCCCCAGTTATGTTTTTCCCCTTCCGGCGTAATTGCATTCAACAGTGCTTCTTTAAAATATACTCCTTTGTGTGCGAAATCATAGATTGCGTCAAAAAATGAATTGTCAAACATTATTATTGTGTTTGTGTCCCTAATTTTGGGCAGTAACACTATCGAAACAAAATAGATATTATAAAGGCCCTTCTTGTTGAGCGAATAAATAGAGCTTGGTCTTATCTCGCCGTCTAGGAGCAAGCCTTTCTTTGCCTTTTTAAAGTAAGATTCCGTTAAAGATACAAAATGCCAGTATCCTAAAATATTCAAATCTGCATCAATCAAGTATCTAGAAGAATAGCGGCACTTTTTGAAGACCTTTACCCAATTTTCAAGAGTGCCCTCTTCTGTTTTTGTTAAGTTATGCATATCCAAATAATCCAAGTAAATCAAGCGCTTAAGCAACGCATTAAAATCATATCTTTTTTGTATGAAATTATACGGTACAATCGCGAGAGGTTTGAACATGGCATCATATATTTTTGTCAGTAGGGTATAAAAGTTGTTGGCATTCCCTCTACTCAGGCTTGGAAATCTCTATTATTATTGCCTGTGGGACTCTTGAAAGCTTTTTATAACGCTCGGGGTCAATCTTTTTGAGGGATTTCAATGGTTTCGGTTCTACCACATTTTTGACCGCGAAACCCGCGCGAACCGCAGACATAACCAGCTCGGAGAATGTCTTCGCATAGGATTTGACTACATAGCCTTTGAACCATTCTGAGCTTTTCACTAGGTGTGCAAAATAGTCTCCGATCACTTCATACCTATCGCCTTTCCGCATATAACCAAAAAGCGCCTGGCTAAGTCCGTTCTTGCTTTTCCTTTTAAGCGTGCTTTGCTGAAAGTATGAAGATTTTGTCTGGGTTGCAAGTTTGGGCATATTTCCAGCTTAACCTGAAAAGTGGGCCAATATATAAGTCTTTAGCAGGAGCTGCATGGTTCAGCTTTCTCTTTTCACATGAGATTAACACAACCGTAGCCATTTAATCAGCATAATGGTGCTAAAAAAGGTATATACGTGTTGTGCTAGCCGAGCACTTAGCCTAGCCGAGCGTCACGCCCTTACGTCAATGTCATGGTCGTAAGCACTGCCGGCAGCACAAGCATCTTCAGCATAAGCCCAAAAACGATCAGAAGCATTGCGACGCTGTTGCCGATCGAGGCGCTTTTATCCGTCCAAAAGTAGTTGTCGAACTTTCAAGGAAAACTATAAATATCAAAACATATATTAAGGTAAAAGGTGCTTATTTGGAAACAATGAATAATCGGCGGCCAGAGAGGAAGGGATATGTAGTACCTGGAATTAGTGAATCTTACCATGTGTTAGGAGAGGGATTTGGCTCAGCGGCAGTAAGAATATCCGCCACGCAGGAGCAATTTAATTATCGAATAAAAGATGCAATAGAAGAAGAAATAAAAAGAATAAAAGAAAAGAACAATGACCTTGCGAGTAAAATAATGGTAAAGTATGATCAGAGAGGTTTCGTAGAGTTAGCACTCGGGGGATATAGAAGTAATGAAGACGATGATGCGGTTGAGATATTAAACTCGTTATCAAAGTTTGTTTATAAAACAATACAAGGCAAAGATGTGGGCGCGGCAGTAGTAATTGGAGCAGAAAAGCCGTCGCTAAATAAAGATAGAGAATTTAATCACGAGCAAATGTATGATGACCCGACAGTGATTGCAGTCAGGCAGGGAACTTATGGCGAGCTTACGGAAGAGACCATCAAGAGAGGGTTCAAAAAGATGGAGACAGGAGGCATGGGACCTTGTGTTGGCCTTATTCTGATAGGCGGGGAAAAAGGCGAGATACTGCTGGCGCATATTGATATTGGGCGCAGGCTCAATAGTATAGAATATTGGCAGAGATATAACCAAGCGAAAAAGGCAGTTATTGTAGCGTCCATGCAAAGCAGCGAAGAAACATTAAGAAAAGTAGAGGACTTTGCGAGAAGACACGCCAAAGGGGTAGAGATAATTCGCCAGCAAAGCCTTTCAGCTAAGATCGGGGTAGACGTTGGCGGGCAAGTATATGTACCTGATAAATTAATAAATGGGCTAACACCAGAAGACCCTATAGGGAGGAGAATTCTTGAATTTTCTTTGGTTGAGGATGCGCTTAGCCCCAATCCAAAATTAAGACCTACGCCACTACCGCCATTAGTAAACAAAAAGTAGCGTTTAGGTCATCTGTTCTTGCCTTTAGAGGAAGTCAGCTTTTGTGAGAATGCCAACAAGCTTGCCTTCCTTTACAATCAGTATTGCTAACCTATCTCCTTTACCCGCTTCTTAACTAAAACATATATCTTGTCCCTGTTTCTTGACTGGGCTTCGTACATTGAACTAGCATGCCTTGCGTTCGCATCCTCTATCTGCCAAAGCCTAAATTTGGGCGAATTGAGTATGTACTTTGGAAGGTCTTTCATTGCTCTATTCTTAGACATGATTGCAATTACTATGTCTGTATCTTCGACCATCCTTTTATTGACCATCTTTATTCTGTTTCCTGAGACATCTATCCCCCTCTTCATCATCACTTTGATTACCTTCGATTTAGGATAATTTGCGACCTTAGCATTGTAATGCTTGACGTAGTAAGGATCGACCCCGCAGCTGGTCGCGCGGTTTCTCTTAGACAACCTGTTGAAGAATGCTTCGGCCATCTGGCTTCTACCAACATTAAATTTACATACAAATAACACTTTCATGGCCACATCAAATATCTTAATCTAATAGGGTCATGGTAAATTATAAGTCTTTTCATCGTCTTTAAATATAATCCCTATAGTAGGAGTTACCTTTAATCTCACCGGTAAGCCCTGAGAGGCGCACCATCATCAAAATGCTGTCCCGGAAGCTGGTCTTCGATAGCAAAGACTGGAAATTGGTGTCAAATAATATTAAACGTAATGAAATTATTGAACATAATAAACATATTAAACGTAATATATAAATATCTGTTTATCTATAATATCTTAGGCGAAAATATGGCAAGCCTAACATTAGCAATACCGAAGGAGTTGAAAGAAGAAATGGAAAAACACAGGGAGATAAACTGGTCCGAAATAGCAAGGCAGGCAATAATGCAGAAACTTGCGCTGCTTGCAAAAATGGACGAATTGCTTAAGAAAAGCAAGCTTACAGAAAGCGAAACGATAAAATTGGGAAGAAAAGTCAACAAGAAGATAGCAGAAAGGCTCAATGCAGAAGGGTGACTAAACGGATCTTGTGCTAGATGCCAATATACTCTTTGCAGCTTTTATGAGAGACAGCACAACAAGGAAGATATTGCTTACAAAAACTCCAACGCCATTGAAACTCTATACACCACCGTTCATCATAGATGAGGTATATAAGTATAAAGACCTGCTCGCAAAGAAAGCCATGTTGAATAAAAATGAAGTACTTGGTCTTATTTTGCAGTTGATATATGCATCAGGAACTGAAATTATTGATTATAAATACCTTAAAAAATTCAGGAACGATGCAGAGAAAATATCTCCAACAATGAACGATGCAATCTACTTTGCCGTTGCACTCTATAAGAAGTGCCCAATCTGGTCAAATGACAAACCTATAGCGAAGCAGAATAAAATAAAAATAATCTCTACAAAAGATCTTTTGGCCATCCTGAACTCCCTAAAATAAATTCTTCTTTGAATTTTTTCGAAATTTAGAAAACTAGCAGGAAGATAACTATATGTTCCTTGCTTTAAGTAAGAAGCCCTGAGAGGGAATTGAACCCTCAACCTCCTGTTTTCCTGATTTTAATTCTTGATTAAACTTCTTTCAAGAAATTTACAAGACAGGCGCTCTGCCATTGAGCTACCAGGGCAGTTTGTAGCGACTTTGCCGAAAATCAACCAAATAGACGGCTTAAAGTACCCAAAACGTGTTTAGATATGCCTTTAAACATTTTTATTCTTTTAGGCAAAAATGTTGCTGCCTTTAAGTCGTGGGAGCATAAGGGAAAAACAGGGTTAAGAATTAGAGGATGTAACGCTTTTAAGCCCTATAACCATTAAATATTATGAAAAACAACAAGGTCATGAAGGCACTCCGATAGTCGCCGATGGTGTTAAAATGTTAAATTCCAAAACTTATGCGGACAAGCTTCCTGCTGAAAAAGAAACGCAAGCGGAAAGTAAAATGGAAAGGGTAGAAGTAAAATCGGCCAATGAGATGATAGGCAAACGCATTCCGGTCTTGGATCACGGCTTCCTGGCCCTTGTTGACTACATGGGATCAGATTCCTCAATAGTCCAGGCTGCAAGAGTTTCATACGGCAGCGGGACGAAATCGGTGCATGACGATGCGGGACTGATTCGCTACCT
>JAKABJ010000028.1 GCA_021801905.1 Microcaldota archaeon
GTTTTATTAAAATATACTCTGAGGTTTATTGGGTCAGACAAAGAAAGGGCATTTTCACTTGTGCCGTCTTTTCCGGCTTGAGGAGTTAATTTTACTTCTATAAATTTTCTTGGCACTCTGTTTAATTGGTTTATTCCATCAGATAAGAATGCTGATTCGATTTTGTATTCTTGGTTTTTTAACAAAAATTCCGACCTGAGCATGCCTAAGCCATTGAAAAAGTCATGCCTTCTAACTGCGCTGTTCATAAAGAATGGCGATATTAAGTTATCTTTTTCTGCATCGATAGAATTGGCCTTCGGATCGCAGCTGTCCCCATATATGCAGAAAAATTCTCCATTGGAGATTACTTTTTTGCCTATCAATTCATTAAAAAGATCAATTGAATACTCATCGCAGGGCAATGCCAAGAAAGCGGTTTGATCTTTTTCGCCTTGAAGAACCATTCTTGCAATAAAAGAGGAGGAATCTGATATAGATACGCCATCTTTGTCATTTTTATCAAGTTTTAAAGGATTCTTATCTATTAGCGGTTCGGCATACACCAAAACAATTTCATAGACACCTGGTTTTGGTCTGTTAATTCCGCTATTTGCATCGATCTGATTATGCATGGAGATTTTAAGTTCTGAATCTAATTTGAAGTCGCGCATCCCAAAATTTTTATTCTGCATTTGATCATTTTTTAACTTATTTTCGCTTTATATCCAATAGTTTATTCATTCTCAGCAGGCCATAGCAATTACCGCAAAAGACCCTCATAAAAATTTTCCCCTGTAGCATTTGCTATAATGTGGCGAACTTTTATATCATCATATTCTACAACATTAAGCATGAATATGTCAGACATATGGCGCTCGTTATCATTAAAATTCACGTCCATAAAATTAAGTTCTCCAGGGTATATGTTAGTTTCAACCATTAAAGATACAAACTTGTTATCTTCCCCAGAAGCCATATCTATGTATTTTTTAAAATAGTTAAATACAGATTCCTGGGTGCGAACCCCAAACCATTCTTCATCCTTCAAAATCGTACCGTAGGCATGAATTTCAAATTTTATTTTTGGACATCTCTGGATTGTAGGAATCCCTACCTCTATTTTGGGCCTTGATGCCTCTTTTTTGTTAGAAGTTTGGTATTTCGGTAAGTCTTTGTTTGGCATTTCGGTTGCATGCAATATTATTTTTTGCTCTCCCTCTTTCTCCACATCATCCAAGCGATATAGGTGCCCTCTTTTAAATACAGGCCAATTTTTATCCCCTATGCATTCCATTATTTCAGGAGTTTTGGGTGAATAGCATATTGCCGGTAGAGAGTATGATGGTGTAAATTCCTTTCCGATAAGCGATGCAAGAAAAAATCCAAGCCTTTCAGCCCGCTCAAAATTTTGAATGTTGTTAGCAATAAAATGTGCAATAAACTTGCATGATAGCTCTTTACCCTCCCATGTATCTTCATTGCTCTGTCCTAATTGTCTAGCTGTTAAATCAGCCTCTATCATTATATAGCTTGAGTTTGAAATTTCGAGTGGCCTGTATTTCTTAACCTGATCGACAGTATATACCATATCCGGGCTCAACATAATCAACTTTTTCAATTCAAGAGCCTTAGATATACGGATCATGTTTCTAGCGGGGGTAGGTTCGTTTGCATATTCGCTTTCTATTTGATTCCATGAGGCCAGATTGTCCATTTCATCCTGGGCTATTAGGCCATTTTTTATCTTTAACTTCCTGTTTTCGATAAGATTACTAGCTTCTTTAAAAATCATTTGAAACTCGTTATTTACAATTTCTAATAGATTATATTTTTTCCCATCCATATCCTCTAAAAGCAGATGCATTTGAATTCCCACGCATCTCTTTTTAGTAATAGGGTCAACAAAGGATTTTGAACCCGGCTCTAGATAAGCCCCAATTATGCTATAATTGCCGTCTGGCACAGGCACTGCATTTTTTTTTGTAAAAATTGATTCGAGATAAAGAGTTTCAGTAAAATTTCTGGTTTGATCTCTGAATTCATCCCAGTTTTTTCTTTTAGGGTCTGCAAAAGCCATCTCATCCAAAAATAATTATAAAGGAAGGTTAATACGTTTTCTGTCTATTATAGCATTTGTCGTAATTATTGCAGGGGGATAGATTTGAACTCCTGCATCGAATAAATTGGGCATTATATAAATTTAAGTAAATATAAAGATGCGGATAGTGCGGCATTTATTTAAGCTTTGAATTCGCTATGCTAACCATGGATATAGAGTTCACCACACATGCCTTGGAGCGCATGCGCAAGTACGGAGTGGATAAGGCAATGGTCGAAAAGACGCTTGGAACTCCAGACTCAGTTACCAAAGGCCATACTGAGCGTAGGATATACCAAAAGAGGCTCAACGGCCACGTTCTCCGTGTGATAGTAGAAGAGCATAAAAGCTTTCTAGCCGTAATTACTACGTACAAGGCAAGAAGTGTTAGATATGATATATAAATATGATCCGAAGACCGACATCCTGGTTCTAATTCTAGGTAAAGGCAGGCTCGACTTCGGCGAGCAGAAAGAAAATATCATAACCCACTACGACAAGAAAGGCAAACCGCTCGAAATCGAGATACTAGAAGCCAGCAAGACAGCCATGAGGATTATGAGCACAATCATGAGCGGAAAGAAGCGCATAGCTTTTGCGACCGTTTAGGATTGAACGGAAAACAGGAATAAGGAGATAGGATTACAATAAAGTGAGCGACAGCCATGTAGAAGAGCTAAAATCGCTTGGAAAGTTTTACTTTCAGGCTTAGGGCTTGCTCTAGGCCAAAGGCGTTGTTTATCCTCCTGATACTTGAAAGTTTCGAAGAAATCCTCGAAATCTCTGTTATTTGGAGATTTACCTTTCGGCTTTCTGAACCCTGGCTTGTAGCAGCAAATTAAATTTGCAGGGGGAGAGATTTGAACTCTCGCACCCACTAAAGAGAACGGGTCCTAAGCCCGTCGCATTTGGCCAGGCTCTGCCACCCCTGCATAAATGGAAATTATTTCTGATATTTAATAAACCTCGCATATTGTGCAATTTATGCAAGTAACCAAAAATAATCTGGTAAGAAACTTATGACTTCACTGCTTTTTATAATCATTAGAAGATTAGCAGAAGCGGGATTGAGTAGTAATCTTTTTAAACTTTTATAATATATTAATGGCGGTGAAATCTTGAGCTTCTATGTTTATACTCTGGCAGCCGGAATTATAGCATTGCTTTTCTCTGCATTTGCAGCAATAAAAACAATAAGGAAACCCGAAGGAAACAAAAAAATGCAGGAGATATCTGAGGCAATACGACAGGGCTCAAAAGCCTATCTGAACAGACAGTTGAAGACCATACTTATATTCGGAATAATACTGGTAATAGTCTTCTTTTTCCTTAAGAATGGAGGACAGCTGGACATAGCATTCGTTACTGGTGCTGTAGCATCATACGTAACAGCATATATAGGAATGACAGTGGCGGTAAGGGCTAACGTAAGGACTGCAAAAGCGGCAGAGAACGGAGTCGGCAAAGCATTCTCTACCGCAGTGCTGGGAGGATCTGTTACAGGCTTTGCTGCGGTTGGATTCGCCCTTATAGGGATAAGCCTTCTGCTAATGTATCTCACCATATCTAATGTTGCTATACTTATAGGATTTGGATTCGGAGCCTCTCTAATATCGCTTTTCGCAAGAGTTGGAGGAGGGATATACACCAAGGCAGCAGACGTAGGAGCCGACCTTGTTGGCAAGACAGAGCTTGGCCTTCCTGAGGATGACCCGAGGAACCCTGCAGTAATTGCGGACAATGTGGGCGATAACGTTGGTGACTGTGCAGGCATGTCAGCTGACGTGTTCGAGAGTTATGCTGTAACCCTTGTGGCAGCCTTGCTTATAGCAGCATCTATAGGCAAAAGCATACAGCTGTATTCTTATCCGTTGCTGATAGCGTCATTAGGAGTTATAGGCAGCCTGGCCAGCATGCTTTTCATGAGGGCCCGTGGAGGAAATGCTATAAGGGCTTTGTATGCAGGAATTCTATCAGCTGTTTTGGTATCTGGAATACTTGATTTTGCATTGACAGTGATTATGGGAATGCCAATCCTTTCATTTGCTGCAGTTGCATCCGGTCTTGTGATTGCAATACTCATTTTCTGGATAACTGACTATTACACAGGCAACAAGAGCAAACCAGTAATAAAGATTGCCACTGCTGCAAAAGGAGGAGCTGGCACTAATGTGATAATGGGGCTCGCCGTAGGCCTGAGAAGCACATGGCTTCCAGTGCTTATTATAGTATCTGCCATATTCGTAAGCTATACAAGCGCAGGAATTTATGGGATAGGGCTTGCATCTGTAGGAATGCTATCTCTAACTGCAACAATATTGACAATAGACTCATTTGGGCCTATAACAGATAATGCTGGAGGAATTGCTGAGATGAGCGGAATGCCGCAATCTGTCAGAAAGGTAACAGACCACCTTGATGCAATAGGCAACACTACAAAAGCGACTACAAAAGGCTATGCGATAGGAGGAGCTGCTCTATCTGCAATAGCTCTTTTCGTTGCATTTGCAAGTGCTGTTGGGCTTACATCCATAGACGCGCTAAACCCAGTAGTAACTATAGGAATATTTATAGGCGCACTATTGCCATTCATATTCTCATCATTCCTTATGGAAGCGGTAGGACATGCTGCAAACATGATGGTTGAAGAAGTTAGAAGACAGGTTAAGACTATAAAGGGGCTCATGCAGGGCAAAGCAAAGCCAGATTACGCAAGGGCTGTAGACATAGCAACTGTAAATGCTCTGAAGTCGCTCGTATTGCCCGAGCTAATTGCAATACTGGTTCCCATAGGAGTGGGATTGATACTAGGCAAAGCGGCTTTAGGAGGGCTTCTTGTTGGAATGATACCTACAAGCCTTGTTCTTGCGCTTTTCATGGCCAACTCCGGAGGGGCGATGGACAATGCCAAGAAATACATAGAGTCTGGCAACTTCGGAGGAAAGGGCAGCGATGCCCACAAAGCCGCAATAGTCGGAGATACTTTGGGAGATCCGCTCAAAGACACAGCTGGGCCGTCTCTCAACTCTATGATAAAAGTGGTAAGCACAATATCGATATTACTTGCCCCTATATTCGTAATGTATGCCTTGCTGTGAAAGCAATGCCAGGCATATGCAAGAATCAAGGCGTGCTATAACCAGAGATCCATGCACTGGTGTATGTCACATTTGCAGGAGAATTGCCATTGTTGTCGTTTCCGCTGTAGTCGTTCGCATTGCCATTTAAAGGCCACCATCCAACAAGGTTGTTGACATTGATAGGAGCTCCTCCTATTCCCTCTTTGTATAAGGCTTGAATTTCTGACTGTGTTAGGGTCGTATTGTATAATTGAACATTTGCAATATCTCCGCTTAAAACCGGTGTGTAAGTTCGTGACCCTATTAAAAAAGGATAGGTTGAAGAAACTTGTGGGAAATCAAGTATAACATTGCCAGCAATAAAAGAATACAATGAGCCCCCATATCCAGTATAACCAACTAAATTATAATTCGTAGAATTATATGCTGCTGCTACAAATTCAAAAGATCCAACCTGTACAGTATTATTACCGTTTCCGCACTGGTTTGGGCTGTTCCAAGCATCTATGCATACTCTCCTGCCTCCAAGGTATATTGTAAGCATGGTGCTAGTACCTGCCCCAGACGTTCCTGCTATTCCATTGTAATTCGTATTATCACTTGGAGATACGAAAAACCATGCAGTTAATGTTCTTGGCTGATTGCCACTAGGTAGCTCAGGTATACTTGAAACGTTAATTTTGGAAATTCCATCAAATTGTGCCACATATTCAGGCAGCATCCCGTTGCATTGGCCTACAAGAGAGGTCTGTGCTGAGTTTCTTAGCACCTCGCAGGATCCTGGTTGTGC
>JAKABJ010000008.1 GCA_021801905.1 Microcaldota archaeon
TCTCGAGACAGCTCATGGTTCAACGAGGGCTGCCTCGGATTGATAAGATTCTGACAAATGTCATAAATTTTGCAAGATTTGGAGATTAGATGGCATGCGGCAGCGGGTTATGCTGCTTTGGATGCTTATTCTTCAATATTACCCTAATATTCAAATATCTTGCAATATGGATATTTGCATGCGCTTCGCTTCTTTTTGAACTCTATACAATAAACCCAATTCATAGAAAGGTTTTTATAACAATTTGTTCATATCAGACGTGCCGTTAAAGCGGCGGAAAGGTGACTAGATGGAAGACAAATATGTTTTTAGAGCAGCAGACGAAGAGGAAGAAGATGGAGACGAAGAGGAAGATGATGATGAAGATTGGGAGGACGACGAGGACGAAGAAGACGAGGGAGAGGACTAACTCTCTCTTTCTTATATACAGTAAATAAAACCTTCTAATCGAAAGAGTATTAAATCTGAATGCGTAGTATTTTAATGCCGGCTGTTTCTAGTTTCTAGATGTGAAAAATTATGGTAAACGGGATAGAACTTACGGTTGCAAGCGCACTTGTAACCGATGATGGAAAAAGCATAGCAAGAATAGACTCTAAAGCAAGGAAGATTTTAGAAGTAAGTTCTGGAGACGTAGTTGAAATAAAAGGCAAGCGCAGGTCTACTGCAGCAATAGTTATGCCTGCGCATCAGCAGGATGAAGGGCTGGATTTTGTGCGAGTAGATGGGAGGATAAGACAGAACCTCGGAATAGGAATCGGAGACAGGGTATTTGTAACTAAGGCGGATGTAAAAGATGCCGATAAAGTAATACTTGCGCCTCCTCCAAACCAGAGAACGCCCATCTCCCCTGATTTTGCTGAATACGCTAAAAATAAGCTTGATGACAAGCCCCTTGTCCGGGGAGATGTTGTGCCGATACCTATGTTCGGCTATGTCTTCAATTTTATAGTTGCACAGACAACTCCGCATGGAGTCGTAAGGGTAGGGAGGAGCACAGAGGTAGTTGTGAGGTCCGAACCAATATCAGAATCTATGGTAAGAATAGGAGACGTTCATTACGAAGATATCGGAGGATTGAAGAATGAGATACAGAAGATTAGGGAGATGGTAGAGCTGCCGATAAGGTATCCTGAACTATTTGAAAGGCTAGGGATAGAGCCGCCTAAAGGCGTACTGCTGTTCGGAGCTCCTGGAACTGGAAAGACCTTGCTTGCAAAAGCGGTTGCCAATGAATCCGACGCCCATTTTATAGACATATCTGGCCCTGAGCTTGTGAGCAAGTTCGTAGGCGAGAGCGAAGAGAAGCTTAGAGAGATATTTAATGAGGCAAAGGAGAAATCGCCCACCATAATATTTATGGATGAGATAGACGCCATGGTTCCTAAAAGAGAGGAGGCTACAAACGAAGTGGAGAGAAGAATGGTCTCTCAGCTTCTTGCTCTTCTAGACGGAATAGGATCCAGAGGCCAGGTCATAGTTATAGGCGCAACAAACAGGCCAAATGCAATAGACCCGGCACTTAGAAGGCCGGGGAGGTTTGACAGGGAGATCGAGATAGGAGTACCGGATAGGAATGCTAGGAAGGAGATACTCCAGATACACACAAGGAACATGCCATTAAAAGACGTTAACCTTGACGAACTTGCGAGCATGACACATGGTTATACTGGAGCAGACCTTACAGCTCTGGCAAGGGAAGGGGCAATGTGCACGCTCAGGAAGATACTTCCAATGATAATAGACAAGAAATCAATACCGAATGAGATACTGATGAACCTTAATGTAACAATGGATGACTTCATAAATGCATTCAATAGCATACAGCCGAGCGCACTTAGGGAGGTCTTTGTGGAAAGGCCGAATGTGCACTGGGAGGATGTTGGAGGGCTTGCATCAGTAAAAGAGCAGCTTAGAGAAGCGGTAGAGATGCCTGTAAAGAATCCAGAGGCATTTGAAAAAATGGGCATACGCCCGGTAAAAGGGATACTTCTTGTAGGCGCCCCTGGAACAGGAAAGACTATGCTTGCTAAAGCGGTGGCCACTGAAAGAGAGTCAAACTTCATATCTATAAAAGGTCCAGAGCTTCTCAGCAAATATGTTGGAGAGAGCGAAAAGGCTACGCGTGAAGTATTCAGGAAGGCCAGGCAGGCTGCACCTTGTATTATATTCATAGATGAGATAGACTCCATAGCCGGAACAAGGGATGGAAGCAGAGGAGACTCTATGGTGACGGAGAGAGTGGTAGATACTCTGCTTACTGAACTAGACGGGCTGCAGGACATGAAAGGGATAGTGGTACTTGCAGCAACAAACAGGCCAGACATAATAGACCCTGCCCTTATGAGACCTGGAAGATTCGACAAGATAATAGAGATACCTATGCCTGATGAAGAGACAAGGCTTTCCATACTTAAAGTGCACACTAAGCGCATGCCATTGTCAAAGGAGATTCGTTTGGAGGAGCTTGCAGTGGATTTGGACGGATACACTGGCGCAGAAATAGAGAATGTTTGCAGGGAGGCTGGAATGAGAGCCATACGCATGAAAAAAGGGAACGTGTCAAAAGAGGATTTTGAATTTGCAATAAAAGAGATAAAGCCTGCCGTACCAAAGCATCTGGCAGAGAAGATAAAAAAATTCAAGACCGAACCGGAAAACATGTACAGGTAACTGAATGGCAAAAGAAGACCATAACTGGGTAGGGATTGGAATTGCAGCAGCTCTTATACTGATAGGCATCGCTGCAGTTGTAGGGGCATATAGATATGGTTTCGCCGGAATTGGCCAGTTTGCTTCCTCAATATTTTGGTGGGCAATAGGAATACTCTTCTTTTTCTTTATAATCAGATGGTGCCTGTTCGGAGGGGTTTTTTGCCCAAGGCCTTTCTACTCGGGAAAATACAGGCACATGCGCAATGACGAGGCATATTATATACTGAAAGAGAGATATGCGAAAGGAGAGATATCAAAAAAAGAGTATGAGGAGAAGATGAAAGGCATTAACGAATATTGAATTTCATCAATCCAATTCTTGCAGTATCTTTTTAATCCTTAATGGCAATCTATTTCCAGGAGGGGTAGCTCAGCCTGGTTAGAGCGTTAGACTCATATGCTAAGCATTATGAGTGATGAGCAAAATGCTATGACGAGAAATCTAAAGATCGCGAGTTCAAATCTCGCCCCCTCCAAAAACATTTAGCAGAAGTTTCAATATAACTCTTCACATATGCAGAAGAAGAACCGCAAGGTCCTCAAAAAAATAATGCCTTTTCATTAGAATCTGCGCGCCGTATTTTATTGCATCATTCTCGTAGAGGTTATGCGAGCTTTCAAGAAGCAGGGCTATGCCATCCCTTTCGAGAAAGCGGCCGTAACCCTCCAGAAAAAGGTCTATCAACTCCCTGCCGTCTTTGCCGCCATCAAGTGCGGTCTGAACATCCTTTTTTTCCATCACTGCCAGAGGCTTTGATGGAAGATATGGAGGATTGAATATTATTGTGTTGAATTTTCCTTTAATGTTGGAGAAGATGTCACTTCTCACAAAAGTCCCAGCAACTCCGTTCGCCCTGGCATTCTCCTTCGCACACTTTATCGCCTCATCATCTATGTCAGAGAACAATACTGAGCATCCATTTTTAGCAGCAACAATACCCTGTATGCCAGAGCCCGTTCCGATATCAAGGACCTTTCCGACAGCATGCTTTTCTACAGCCTCGGCCAATAAAAAAGAATCCTCTCTGGGGAAATATACATCGCCGCTGCACTTCAATTCCAGCTTCTCTGCGATCAATCCCATTCCCCTATCCGCTTAATGCCCTTTAACGCTTTCTCCTTATCGGGCTTCTGCCCTGTTCCAACCCCTCTTAAGAAAATCGAGGCGGATATTGATATCACAACAGTAGCAAATATTATGACCGAGTAGGAGAGATTGCTTATTATCCCTGCATCAAGCGCAATTATTGCTATTGCAACACCTACCGCGCCCCTTCCAAGAAGTATCCCTGCAGTCCTTCTGTTCTTCTTTTGATAACTCCCCTGTATTATTCTGCTTGAAAATTTGTAGGAGAGGACATATGAGGATATTATTGCAGCAATTATCACTACAGCAATTCCAACCGATATCCCGATAGACATCTCAGCATAATCCAAAAGTGCGCTTGCTCCGGCAATCCCGAAAAAGAGGGGTATGAAAAATCCGTCGGTTATCCTGCCAAATGTTCTGGTCACCCTTCCATATGCACTTCTCCCATACATCATGGAATGCACTATAAGTCCGGCAAAGAATGCACCCACTATGTATGTTATCCCTATATAGTTGAACAGTGCCGCAAAGAAAAACCCGAATATGAGTATTACCCCATATGCAATGTTGCTGCTTTTTAGAAAAGGCTTTATGCGCCTCATTGCCTTATTGAGCTCTTTTGCGTAGTGCCTTATTATTTGCTCTGCTGCCAGTACTATGAAAATCAATATGCCAGTTTCTATAAGGGTGATCTCTGCATTTGCAAAAGGCCTTGAGATAAAAATCAATAGCACAAATGCGATTATGTCTGTCAGTATTGCAGATGACAGGATTATGTAGCCCGTAGCCTTATCAAGGAGCTTATACCCTCTTACCAGCACAGAGATTATCGAGATAGAGGGAACCGTTATCGCAAGAGACATTGCAAAGCTTTCCGTGGAGCCGAAGCCCAGAAGGAGGTATGTCAATGAAGAGACAAATATCAGAGGGAGTATGAAGCTTGCAACGGAAAGAGAGAATGCCTTGCTTATGCTCTTAGTTATCAGCTCGGTCCTCATACTCATTCCTATGAAGAACATTATGAAAAAAAGCGAAATGGATTCTACAGCGCTTAGCTGGAGAGATGGCTGTATTATTCCAAGGAGCGTAGGCCCTAGAATTAGTCCTGCGAGGAGCGCTCCTGCAACCGCGGGCAGCTCAAACTGCTCAAACACTTCTCCAAAGATTATTGTTGCGGCAAGAATTATCAGAACCTGTCCTATTATTTCAAACGGCAATAAAGCACCAAATCTCTTTCTGTATTTTAATTAGGCAATTGCTTATTAAATATATAGAAGTAGAATAGGTAACGACTATAAAATCAGGTAGTTTTGCACTCTGGCGCATATGCAAATAGAAAAGAGGCTTTCCTGCATTGTAAAAAAAACCGGACGGATAAGGAATGCAATAATACTGTGCCGCTATCCAATTCAATTTTATATTAAATCGAAAAAATATAAATATAGGTAGAGTTATAGAGTTTGGAAAAAGACAGGAATCTCATTTATGTGCTATCATGGACCAAAATCATAGGATTGAAGATGCAATAGTAGTCAAATCTCTTGTTAAGAGGTTCGGAAGCTTCACAGCGGTTAAAGGAATATCTTTCTCAGTAAAAACTGGCGAAATATTCGGGCTTCTGGGGCCGAATGGCGCGGGAAAAACAACTACGATATCTATGATGACTACAATGCTCAGCCATACATCTGGCAGTATCAAACTTTTTGGAGTTGATGCTCTTGCAGCAAAAGATAACGCGAGGCAGATGATAGGCATTGTCTTCCAGGATCCGTCGCTGGATGATGAACTTACAGCTTGGGAAAATCTAGATTTCCATGCAAGGCTATACGGGATTAAAAACGAAAAGGATGAGATAATAGAGCGCGTGCTAAAACTTGTAGATCTTCAGGACAAGGCAGAGAAGCAGGTCAAGACTTTCTCAGGGGGAATGAAAAGGAGGCTTGAGATTGCAAGGGGCTTCATTCATAGTCCAAAAGTTCTTTTCCTTGATGAGCCAACTTTGGGTCTCGACCCGCAAACAAGAAGGAGGATATGGGATTACATAACCAAGTTGAACAGGGAGCAGGGGCTGACAATAATATTGACAACTCATTACCTTGAGGAAGCAGACTCTTTATGCAACAGAATCGCTATTATAGACCATGGCAAAATAATAAAATCAGGCACTCCTGATTCTTTGAAAAGATCTCTAGGAGGGGATGTTGTTAGGATAGGGGTTGAGAGAAAGACAGAGCTAATGCGCCTGCTTAAAGGAAAGCCATTTATAAATAGCGTAAAGGAATCGAATGAAGGCCTTGAGATATCTGCGAAAGACGGCTCTAAGGCGATTCCTATGATAGCAAAAATAGCAGACAGGGATGGGATAAGCATATCGTATGCGACTGTCAAGCAGCCAAGCCTGGAAGATGTTTTTATACATTTAACAGGGAGAGATATACGTGAGGAAGGAGCTGACGGAGAATCGGCATGGAAAAGGTTCAGGGGGAGATGATGACAGGGACTATAGACGCAGTGTATACAATCTGGCTGAGGGAAATTAAAAGGTTCCTTAAGTCAAAATCAAGAATTGTGGGGAGCGGAGGGCAGCCGCTCATCTGGCTGGCAATTGTAGGAATAGGGCTTGGATCTGCATTTGCCCTTAAGGTAAATGGCAGCGTGCCTTATCTCACCTTTGTTTCTGCGGGACTCATAGGGATGACCATACTTTTTAGTTCAATATTTGCAGGTGTAAGCGTAATATGGGACAGGCAGTTCGGATTCCTTAAAGAGATACTTGTTGCCCCTGTTTCAAGATTGAGCATTGTGCTGGGAAAGATAGCAGGCAGCAGCACAATTGCGGTTATGACATCGCTGCTCATACTTGCAGTGGTGATAATATTTGGCATAATACCTTTAGGAAGCCTATCGGTCTTGGGAATAGTTGAGCTTCTGGTATTCATGCTTCTTGCCTCTGCAACATTCGTTGCAATGGGTCTTATAATAGCGGCCCTTATAAACAATATTGAGAGCTTCCAGGTACTGATAAACTTCCTTGTTATGCCTCTTTTCTTTCTTTCAGGAGCGCTCTTTCCAATAAGCGGTGCACTCCCGATATGGCTTGATGCGCTCTCTCATATAGACCCTTTATTTTATGCGATTGATGGAATGCGCGCATCACTGATTCATTTCTCTACTTATCCCATAATGGTCGACATGATTGTGACAATATTTTGCGCAATCATCTTCATAGGGATGGCAACGGTTTTGTTCAAGAGAATAGAGGGAAAATGATTTTTTTATAGCCCATCCTGAAAAGATATTTCGCAGAGCAATGTTTTGAATAAGCTTAAATATTTGGAGAGTCTAACCATATTAAATTTTACCAGTAATTTTTTGGATGATGTGTGTGGTTACAAAAACAAAGAGAAAAAATAATGCTGATCCTGGTCTTTTTCCAGAAAGTAAAGAGGAGTGGGATAAAATTTTAAAAAGGGCGACTCCGCTTACTGAAGCGGATGCAAAGCTCATGGATAAGGAAAGTATCGAAGAGATACGCGCCCGTGCTGCAACTCTGGTATTCTATAATGAGCTGCAAGATGGAAAAAACCTTGTAGAGGCTTCTGCCAAAGCTGAAGAGGTCAGGAAGGCTAAGATACCCAACCCAGAAGTATACATGGAGAGATTTAGAAGGAGCAGGACAGAGAAAAGCTAAATCATCATTATATTTAGGACCTATTACTTTTTCTTTTCAGTCAGACAAGGTAGTGGCGGGCCGTAGCCCTCCTTCTGTTTTAGGCAGCATTAGACTGAGCGGCGTAAAGCCTTGCATACTCATCTGCGCATTTCCCCAGCCGTTTCATCCGCTTGTATGCGCTCGTAGTGTCATAGCTTTATGCATATTCGCGGTTCGTTTCTGTTCCGGTTATGGCCTTAAGCCGTATGCGCTCTGTATGGGAGGAGCTTCCTCCTTTCGGTAAGCTGCCCACCCGCCACCATTATTAAGTACAGAATTGTTTTATTATGCTTTTCTGTAGTATCGCACAGGGCGGCAGATTTGCTTTCATGCAAGTTTTATATCGGAACCAGTAACTGTCTTTCTTTTTGCATGCGCGGCGAGTTTTACAGCCTTCTGCGCAATCTCGAATGCGTGCCTATTAAGGCGCTTCTGCATCTCGGACGCGGCTTCATCGCTTACCCTGGAAGCCCCTGCCTCTTTTAATATCTTCTTTATAGTTCCTTTGGTTATATACACCGGACCACATCTTTTCTTATTACAAATCAAAGCTTTTTATACCTGTGACAAAACTTTCTCCGCAACCTCTTTTCCGAGTATTGAAGATATCTTTAGCCTATTGCTTCTTATCTCTGCTATGCTTTTTATACCATGGTTATACAGCATTCTCGCCCTCACCCTCCCGATCTGCTGCAGCCTTACCAGGTCGAGCAGCTCCTCCTTAATGCCGTATCTCAGCCTGACCCTTATATCTATAAGTTTTCTTTGCGGCTTCTTCAAGATCTTTGCAAGCTCTATTGCCGAGTATATGAGCCAATCCGCATTTGTAATCTTGGTGTACAAAGCTCCTGGAGTGGAGGAGTATTTCTCAACAAGCTCCGGCTCCTTCATCTCCTCTGTCCAATCGTTTAGCATCAATGCGGTTGCAAATGCCCCCTCAGGGTCATAGTTTCCGTAATCCTCCGGAGAGAAACTCTTAAGCCTGCCTTTTGACGTGTTGTACATGTATGCTGTGAATTCTTCCTCTGATGATGAGCTAACCCTGACATACGGCCTCATCTCCAGAGTGTTGCATATCATGAACAATGCATCTATGGATTTTTTTGCGTCGTCCAATGAGTCTATCATCCATTTTGCCGATAGGGGATCGATATAGAGTTCGCTGACCCTCGCCCCCAGCTTTGTTGCTGAGTATTTTTCTCCCTGCCCGTATATCATATCCCATTTCGCCAAATCGTCTATAACTTCGCTTATTAATTTATCTATATCGCTGCGCTTTCCGTATTGGAGCGCATAGAAGCTTTTTGCAAAAAATGCTTTAATGCCGGCTAAGTCATTCACCATATTGGCGGATATCAACGATAAGACATGAGACCTTAGTACCGGAACTACTCCTAGACTGGACTCGATAGCTTCAGGGGATGCTGTTATATAATTGGCAAATAGATCCTTCATCCTCTCTTTTGTAGAGGCGATTATCAAAGCCCTGCCTTCATTGTCATACCTTGGCCTGCCAGCCCTGCCAAAGAGCTGGAGCACCTCGTTTACGCTCAGGCTATCGCTCCCAGAGCCCCCATACCTATAGAGATCCCTGACTAACACAGTATGCGCAGGCATATTTACGCCAAAACCGAGAGTCGTGGTCGAGCATATTACTTTGATCATGTTTTCCTTGAACGCTTCCTCAAGAATCTGCCTTTGGGTGTTAAGGAGGCCTGCGTGGTGAAACGCAACTCCGCTCCTGACCAGCTTTCCAAGTCTTTCGCACTGCTCTGTAGGCCTTTCTAAAACCCCCCTTACCTGCTCGCTTATTGCGGATAGCCTTTCGCTGTTGCCTTTCGACAATGCATTTCCAAGCTCTGCGGAAATTCTTTTAGCCCCGGCCTCTGCATTCCTTCTGGTAGAGTAGAATATCAGTATCTGCTTCTTCTGCAGCAGAGTGTCCTGCACCACCCTAACCTCAGGTATTTTGCTGCTTCCATCAAGCATCACAGAGGTATCTGGATATTCATCCCCATAGTAGACTTTGGAGTCAAACATAACGCCTTTCGAAAGCTTTACCGGCCTGTAATCACTCTCTATGAGCTCTGCGCCAAGCCATTCCGCAATCTCCTTTGCATTTCCTATTGTGGCGCTAAGAGCTATCAGCTTTGCTTCGCTCATCGAGATTATTTTGGTTATAAGAACCTCAAGAGTTGGGCCACGCGACATATCTCCGAGCATGTGTATCTCGTCAAATACAAAGCATCCAACTCTGCCAAGCCATTCTATGCCGTGGCGCATGATGCTATCAAATTTTTCTGTTGATACGAATATCATGTCATATTCGGATAGCCAGTCATCCTGGGAGTCAAGGTCGCCTATCGACATGGCAGTTTTTATATATGGGTAAGCCTGCTTGAACTCATTAAACTTCTCAGTTACAAGTGCTCGCATTGGAGCTATATAAACAGCCTTCTTCCTGCTCGAGAGTATAGAATTTACGCATCCTATCTCGGCTATGAGTGTTTTTCCGCTCGCAGTTGGAGCAGCAACAACCATGTTTTTTGAAGAGAGAAGGCCACGGTTTATAGAAAGCTCCTGCGGAGGGGTGAGTTTGTGTATCCCTCGCCCGGTTATCGACTCTATTATCTCGTACGGCAACTTACCTTTTAGGGATAGAACGTCCATGTTTACAATCATGCGATAAAACTATTTATTTGTAGCAGATGTTTGCATGCCGTGTTGCGGATTGGATGGAGTAATTTAAATATCGCATCATAGTGCGATTATTTTATAGCTTATTGCGTATAAATAATGTTTCAATGAGAAATCAGGAATCCGGTAAAAAAATGAATGGCCAGCTTGCATTGGAGTTTATGATTGTATACTCGATTGTTCTCGTGGTATTCGTTGTTATATTCGGGTTGGTTGCGAATGAGAGGTCTGCCACTTTGGGGGCTCAGGAAGCCTCGCTGATGGAGCTAATTGCTCAGAATGTTGCTGGAGGGATAAACCAGGCATTGAGTGCCGGGAACGGATATTCTGTAAGCATTCCTCTCACTGCAGGGGTGGGAACCCTGCCCTATAAACTATTCATATCCACCACAGGCTTCATAAGCGCACAGACCACTATCGGAAAGGAAAACATCACAGGAATAGCAACCAGCAATGCAAGGAACCTTGTAATAAACGGTGCCGAGGTAAGCATAGGAAATGGGATAACGCTTTACAGCACGCCAACCTACCTGGGAGATGTAAACTTTTCTAATATAAAAGGCACCATATATGTGGATGAGCCCATACCTTCATTGTATTCGCTTGCTGGCAGTCCAATACTTAACCAGAAAGCCTCTTTGAAGCTGCCTTATTTTTCAGGAAGCAATAGCATGATAACGGCATTCGGCTCCAGCAACTCAAATTTGGAGATAACAAAAAACTTTACTCTTGAAGCTTGGGTTTATCTCCTGCCTCAGTCAAACCAGTATTACCCTATTGCAGGAGAATTTGGAAGCTCAGCACAGCCCTTCATTCTGGCTGTAAGCGATAATGTTCCAGTGCTCCAAATAAATGGGCTTAATGAAAAAGCATTTGCCAACGCATCTCTAACTCAAGGAGGCTGGTACGACCTTGCCGCAACATACAACGGAACAGATGCAAGCCTGTATATAGATGGCGTGCCTTCAGGAGAAAATGCAATAGCAAATCCACCCACAGGGGTTGCGAATTTCAACATAGGCGCTGCGCCATACTCGGCATCCTTCTTTACAGGCTACATTGCGGATGTGCAGTTCTATAATACATCCTTGAACCAGTCACAATTGAAAAACATATATGCTGCAGGACCTACAGCAAACCCTAAAAACAAGTTGTCAAAACTGCGCGGATGGTGGCCACTAAATGGGAATTCTAACGACTATTCCGGATATGCCACTCCTACAGCACAGGAAGGCCTGGTTTACCAGACGGCAATAGATCTGAATGTGGAGACGCCAAGCTTGGCAGGAAGCGGTCTTGCTGGAGTTCCTCTTGCAATAAGCTCGATTAATGATACCCTTGGAGGAAGCAATAGCCTTGCAATAAGCTCCAATTACGGAGGGTCGCAGAGCACTCTGATAACTTCGAACAGCCCAAATGAAAAGGCAACCGTGCAGGTCTTGCCTTTCGAGGGAAACCTATCTACAGCTCTGAATCTTGGTGGATGGTGGCCCCTGGACATGGGAAACAGCACAGTTATTCCAGACTTTAGCGGAAATGGAAATTCAGGAAATTTTGTAAATGGAAATTATTTCAGGCCCAACTCTACAACTAACTTTTTGGTTTCGCAGTTCAATGGACAAAGCAGCTATATAAACGGCACAGGAATATACGCCTTCCCGATATCAAACTTTGAATGGGTCTATCCTGTAAATTATGGCACTAGCAATTTCCAGGTTATATCCGAATGGATAGGCCAGTCTTATCAGCTTGGCCTTTCAACAAGCGGGAATCTAGCCATTTGGAATGGAGCGAACAGATATAATGGACCCGTTGTACCACTGGATAAATGGAGCCTTGTAGGATTTTACCTTAATAACACAGTAGCAATACTTTATGTAAACGGGGAAGAAGAAAGCTTCTCTGCCTCAGGAACATTAAACTTTCCAAGTTCCGCAACTAGTTGGATAGTTGGATGGCAGAATTGCTGCGGAAACCGTCATTTTAACGGATCTATGGCGAATATAGAGGTATACAATGGATTGATTTCCAATAACGCATATCAGCAGTTGTATAACGAAGGAGTAACTGGAACTCCTTTGCAGAATTATAATTTGACTGGATGGTGGCCCTTATCCGGGACAGTAGAAAACTTTGCGGAATCATCGGCCCAGTATGACGCAACGCCGAACAACATCACATATAATTCCATAGATTACAATGGCATAGTCCAGACAAATCAAACAGAATTGCCTGTTTTCAACGGCAACACAGCTTATGTAAGCATACCAACTTCCAACTCTATAGACCCTATAGGAAACTTTACAGTAATCGCTTGGGCAAATCCGAGAGCATACAACCTTAGCGGAGGGTTGATGTGCATTGTTTGCAAATGGGGGCAGACAGCTTCAAAAGACGAGTATTTTACAAGCCTAGGTAGCTCTGGACAGTTGTTTGTGGCGATAGGAAATGGCATAGACGAGGACGGGCATGTCTCCAACCAGACAGCCCCTATAAATTCGTGGACACAGGTAGGTCTAGAATACAACATAAGCTCGGGAGGAGGCACGGAATACGGAATAATAAACGGAAGACGATTTATAATGTCTAAAGATTCTGGCGGAAGCAGCGTGCCATTAACCCCAGTACCTTTGGGGATAGGTGCAGAATTAGGAACCGGAACGCCGTTCCGCTTTTTTAATGGATCCATAATTGGAGTGCAGGTTTATAACAGCACACTCACCCCCGCCCAGATAGAGCAGCTCTATCTCCAGGGGCTTCCGGTGCCTGAATCTATGAATGTTTCGTTGGGATGAGAAATGCAAATTAAGAGAATAGAAGAGAGAGGCAAGCTTAAAGCTCAGTTCTGGAGCTTTGACCTTGTATTTGCTATGATAATTTTTATGGCAGCTATAACCATACTCGCAATAACCTGGCTGAATATAAGCAATCAGCTCTCAGTATCTAACGGAGGGATTGCCACACTTATGCAGCTGCAAGCCCAGCAGATAGGGAAAAACCTTGTATCGCAAGGAAACCCGGGAAACTGGGATAGCGTGGTTAATTCCTCACTCCCTTCCACATACAGCAATATAGCAGCTGGGCTTGCGTCCTCTCAGGGCTCATCCAGCTTGTCATCCCAAAAGCTCTACACATTGCTTTCAATGGTGAATAATAACTATTCTGAAGCCGGGCTTACTTTCGGAGCCACGTATGATTATTACATAATAATCAATGGCGGGCCTTTCAACATAACTATGGGCAGAAATCCTATTACAAACGGAGCGGTTACCACTTTTATAAGCACTAGAAGTGCATTTATTAACGGCATACCTGTTATAATAAAGGTGTATTTATGGAGCAGCAGCACCAGCTCAGCAAGTTGAGATTTGATTAGATGAAAACCAAAGGATTCATATTCACAATAGATGCGGTTTTTGCATTGATTGTAGCAGCTGCGGCTGTAGGCATATTGATATATGCGCATTTCTCAGAACCAACTAACTTTCAAGTAACAGGCACAGAGGCGCTGAGCGTTGCCCAAGCCCTGATACAGACTCCTTTAAGGGTATCTACATCGCTTGTTGCACAGGCGGCATCCATCACTGGTGCTGGACCTTGGCCCTATTATGCAGAAGGATATGGGCTTTCATCTAGCGCGGCTTACGGGCCCTTAATGCCTCAGCTCCTGTTCCAGTATACCGCACTGCAGAGCATAACATCTACACCATCTGTGGCAAACGGAAAGGTTGTTTTCGCAGCTGGTGACATGATATACTTGATAAATGCAAGCACAGGCAATACAGTCAGCCCTTACCCTCTCACAATATCTGGAAACGTGATTTACCCAGTATTCTACAAGACAAACATAATCTATGAAAACAGCACAGGATATATGACAGCAAGGAACGATGCTGGAAATGTTTTATGGAGCAGTTCAGACCCAGTTCCAACAACTCCGGTAGCCATAGAGGACAATTATATAGCATATGGATCTGGAGACAGCATCTATCTGATAAACCCAACCAATGGCACAGAGGTTACCTCTTTTAATCTTGCAGGCACTGCTAAAATCCCGGCATATAGCTCTGGAGAATTTTTTGCCACAACTTCGCAGCCTGGCTTGAGTAACTATCTTTATGGGCTTACTTTTTATGGGGGAAGCCTCTATCAGACTTGGAAATACACCCTTAAAGAATGGAATACCACAAACCCCGTAGTTTATGATAACTTGGTAAGCGTAGGAAGCGGAGGGGAACTATATGGACTAAGCCTGGGCGGCGGCCTTTTATGGGCAACATCAACAAGTTCAAATGTTACTGGCGGCGGAGCTGCTGCTGACAGCGGAGACTATTTTTATAGCACTGTGAGGAGCATTATGGAAATTAATTCGAGCACAGGCAGCGTTGAAAATGTTTTCAAGATACCTTACACAAACTACAATACAACGCCATCCGTAACATCACAAGGAGTGTATATATTTGCAAATAATACCCAATTCCTAGCCCTTCCTTATTCAGGAAGTGAAGCTCCATCCTGGGATTCTTACGTATTGAGCCCAAGCATATTGGGATACCAGAACATCGCTCTCGCATATGGCAATGCTTATATAAGCGGAGGCGGAACGCTATATGCATTCGGCACATGCAAAGGCAATCCTGATGAGAGCATGCTGCAGGCAATCGCAAGCATGTACCTTAATGGAAATGGAGGGTGTGCAGCCCTTCTTCTGAACGCTTCTTATAATTCAAAAGACTCTGCCATACTAATAAACGGAACATATGCGCCAAGCCTTGCGGCTGCAAACTTCAATGGAGTCAACGCCATAATAGCGACCAACACCAGCAAGAAATACCCAATATCAAAAATCACCATTGCAGGATGGTTTTATGTAAGCGGATTTAACTCTGGCAATGGAGTGCAGGAGTGGTGGACAAATATCCATGAGTCTCCGACGATAGGATTGCAGTCGTATCCGAACGCATATCCAGGCTATACTTACACGGGATTTACTTTGTGGATACATAACGCTACAGATGCTACATCGGGATGCGGGGTTGGAAACATACAGATCAATAAATGGTATTTTGTCGTTGCAAGGATCAACGGCACGAATGTGAATATGACAGTAAACAATAATGAGTATAACTGCAATTTTAATTTTATAAATGATGCCGGCTCAATTTCGCTGCCGGACATCGGGACATACTGCCCCACATGCATGGGTGCTGGTTCTACAATGTATGGGAGCGAAGAGAACATACAGATGTACGACACCGTACTTAGCCCTTCGATGATACAGTCATTGTATTATGAGGGAATTGGGGGCTTGCCTCTTGCAAACCTATCCAATAGTCTTGTGGGATGGTGGCCTCTTGACGGCAATGCAAACGATTACTCTGGCAACGGAAATGTAGGATATCCATACAATATAACTTATGGAAGAACAAACTTTACGCCTCCATCTCTTTCATCGGCATATGATGTAGGAGCTTATGGCTTCCCGCTTCCTCTGTCGGGCCTGAGAGGATTGTATAACGTAAGCGTGGTTGTATGGAGATGATTGGGGGGAAAAATAAAAAGGGAATTCTGCTCACTCTTGTGACTCTTGTTCTTTTCATACTTATGCTTGGAGAGCTGATAACTTATGTAATTATAAACATAAATTATAATCAGCTCAGCTCAACTGGCGCTGCTGCGTTGGGCTCTTCCACATTTCTGAATTTTATATCAGGAAGCGCACCAAGCTTTCTTTCAACAAGCCTTTCGAGCGCAGTTGGCGCTTTGACGGTATATGAGGGCACGCCATCTATGAGGCAGTATCGCTTCATAAACAACACCGCCTTGGCCCTATCAGGATTGATGTATAATGGGACCCTGTATGGTTCTAATTCAGTATCTTCGTATATGGATGGAGAGACATTGCAGACTTATGAAAACACTTTGTATAATAAGGCAGCCAGCATCGGGGCAAAACTCTCATTGCAAAATCTTTCTGTAAGCGTATTTCAATCAAGCCCATTCTACCTTAATGCGCGGCTTATCGGCAGTGCTGTTCTGAATTCAAGCATTGGTACAACAACCTTCCCTATAGACGTGGTTGGGAATTTAAGCCTGAACGGGACAAAAGACCTTCTGAGTGTTCAGAACGGCAACCCGATAGCGATAAAGAGCATGCCGAATTATCAGTTTACCACCCTTATAGGAAATACTTTAGCAGTCTCGGGAAGCAGGAGCCCTTATATGTTTGCATACGCGCCAGCAATATTTAGCTCATCTGGATGCCCTGGAACCACACCCTCTTTCAAATACATTCTATTCACAGAGACTTGGTCCAGCAGCACATGCACAAATATGGTAGGATTAGTTACAGATTCGGCTTCATCGCCTCCTCTTGTACCATATTTAATCTACAGCGGAACAGGTATATTTACTAACATACCTTCTGGCGCATATGTACTGCTTAACGGAGCTGGCTTGTCTGTTCTGGGACTGGATGGAATACAGAAGGGCATACAGCAAGGCTATTACTTCGGATCAAACTCCTCGCCATCTTACCTGCAAACATCAGAGCTTTCTGCAGTAAGAGGATCTGGAAACGGGCTTTTCTCTTTCAACTTGCTGAATAGGCAGGTGCCAAATTTTAACGGAGAGAGCACAGAATATATTCAAGTGCCGGCAATAAAGAACGTTGCTGGAAGAAGTGCTTTAACTATGTCAGCATGGATCTATTTGAGCTCCTTGGCGAATGACCAGATAATCATTTCTGAAGACTCAGCCTCACCTTCAGAAGTTTTCCAGATGTTTGTAAACACCAATGGGCAATTAGAGGCAGACTTCGGAGATGGAAGCTGGATTAATACAGCAACAACCCCAACAGGTTCGATAGGGCTTGACAGATGGTATTATGTTACTGCAACATGGAGCAGCGGAAACGGGGAGAATATTTACATAAACGGAATACAGCAGCCAATAAGCTACACTATTGGCAGCAGCGCCTCTACTGGAACTTTGGGAACCACGCAGGCTGGAGATATTGCAAATAACCAAAATGGAGAATATTTTGACGGCTTCCTGTCAAACATAGAGATATACAACACCTCGCTCTTACCCGCCCAAATATCTTTAGCGTATATAAACGGCATAGATGCGCCGCCTCTATCTAATTCCAGCCTTGTTGCTTGGTATCCGCTAAACGGCAATGCAAACGACTATAGCGGTTACAATAACAACGGAACTCCTGAAAACGTTATCTATACAGCAATGCCGGGATTTACTGAGGACCCGATATTCAAAACACTTCTTAACAGGTACCATTCTTCAGTAGTAAAAGGAGTTCTGAACTGCGGCAGCCTTGACCAGTGCAGCAATGTTTCCATCCCTCATCTTTATCTTGGATCGCGCAGCCTTTCAGTAGATAATGGCAACGTGCTTAATGAGACTTCCGCACTTGGCCTTGTTAACGGATCTGTTCCGAATGCTGCCTACTTTAACGGAGGTTTTATTGAAACTCCGGCTAACCAGATATACAGCGAAAGCAGCTCGGCTTTTAGCATAGGCTTTTGGGTTCGCCCAACCTCTTCCGGCAGCCATTCAACCGTTGTATCAAACGGCAATAATTGGGCGTTTCAGTATTCAGGTACAACTCTAGACTTTGGTCCCTGCGGAGTCGGATCATCATGCGCTAGCGCAGCTGCAACGCTGCAAACAAATAATTGGTATTTTATTACAGGGGTCTTTTCCAACTCTCCGGACTCGTTTCAGCTTTATGTAAACGGCACTGCAGCTTCTCCAGTCACAGGAAATTCTATTGGCACTTCGGCATCTAGCATAAGCATAGGGAACTCTTTTAGCGGAGAGATATCGGACCTTCAGATCTATAACAGCATCCTTAGCTCTGCGCAGGTGCAGCAGCTATATCAGAACAACAGCGTTAGCGGCAAACAGCCCATAGGCTATTGGCCCCTTTCACAATATATATACGGAACATTAAACCAGACTGCAGACACTGCCATAGGCAACAATGGAATAATCTACAATTCAAACGGGCAGGTATGCAGCGACTCGAATGTGATATCTGGGGAGTGCGGGGTTGCCATAAATCCTGTTTAGCTCGATGTTGCTTTATTTACGCTCTTATCCTGCAGTATTTATGCCTGAGAACAGGAGTCCTAACACCTTTAACACGATGAAATATATCAGAAAGCCTGCGAGTATGAAAACAGGGAGGTATTTCAGCCCCTTAACAGGACTTCCCGAAGATATTGCTGACATTATCAGGCTTGCAAAGCCGGTTATTACAGCTATCGCTATAAGAGAAAAGTCCCTGTATGCACCTGGGCTTATTTGGGGCGGGGAAGGCTTAAGGAAAGAGACTCCGACTGTTGGCAGGCCTCCTGGGTTGGATGCGAGTATGCCTTTCCACACAGTATCTGTCACAGTTATCATCTGCCCTGTCAGCCCATACAGGACTGGAGCCGCTATCACCCCTGCAAACGCTATGAAGATGCTGTACATGAAGAGCTGCCCCGATACCTCTTTCTGAACCATTTGCTGAGCTCTCACTTCCTTAGCAATCTGCTCCATAAGGTCAGCAAGGCCTCCTCCAAACCTAAGCGCTTCAAGTATCATCCTTATAGAATGGGTCAGCTGATATGACCTATATTTTTGCCCTACTGCGATAAGCGCCTTATCTATAGTTTCTCCTCCGAATACCCTCCTATTCATGTCTTTTATATCTTCAGAAAAGAAGCCGAACTCGGGCCTGGATGCGAGAAGGAGCGCCCTGTCGAGTGCGACTCCGCTTCTTAAGTTGGCAGATGTTATCTGCAAATAATCAGGGAGTATCTCTTCCATTTTGGACTTCCTTTTATCTATAAGGTATTCCAGATATACGTATGAGAAAGCCACAAAGAACGCAGCTGCGCCCAGACCTATCAGGAACGCCTCTATAGAAGGTATCCCTATAAAAAACAAAGCAAAAGTAAAGATTACGAGTATGGCAACTCCGCCGACTATTACATATTCTAGCAATTTATTTACGCTTATCTTAAGGCCCGCCAGGTCTATCTCCCTGGATAGCCATATGGCAACGCTTCTTGAAACCAACCTCTCGAAATTTATTGCCATACCATCACATAGCGAAGACAGGCCTTGAGCCCCTTATGAGCTGCAAGAAGACTACCTGCATAAAAATCAATCCGACAATTGCGCCTTCAAGGATTGCAACATTGACAGTGAATATTGAAATGAATGTGGTCAATATTGTTGCGATTGCTATGCCCATACTGGGCAGTATTACTCCGAAAAGCATGTAGAACATTGCTATCGCATTTAGCCTTTGCCCATACTTTCTAAGGGCTATAACCCTCTCTTCCGAAAGTTCATCTATGGTGCTCTGCATGGAGCTTACAACATTTGCGCCGGCTTTTATGCTGACTGAAGCCTGCAGCATTATTTTCCTGAATGATTCGCTTTTTGTTCCTGCGGTTGTCTGATCTATCGCCTCTTCCAAAGGCATTCCTAGCTGAACCCTTTGGGTGATTCTAGCAAATTCTTTGCTTGCATCCCCATATCCTGTGCTAACCGACACTATTGCGTTGTAGAGAGGCATTCCGGATCTCAAAGAGATTATCATATCCCTGGCTGCAAAAAGTATGTCACGCTCCACATTCTTTGATGATTTTTTTGATTTCTTGAGTGGAAATCCCATAAATGATTTGAATGCGAATTGGTTGACTGCGAAACCTATTGCAAATGCGAGCAGCAGTCCTACGGCAGGATTAAGCCCCAAACGGATAAAAAGCAGGAATATTGTAATTGCCAGCACTACCGAGATGATTATTGAAGTTATTAGCATGCGCTTTATGAAATCGTAAATCGTGCCTTTTACTTGCTGGTCTTTAAGCGCATCCTCTACCTTTCTGTTTTTTATGGCGAGTTTCCTTATGTAAGAATTAAACGGGCTATTTTTTTGGCCCTGTGCTGGCTGCTTGTTTTGATTTCCGGGTTGGCTTGAAGATAAAGGAGGCGCTACTGGCCTTTTTTGCTGCGGCTGGACGCCAATTCCTTGGTTCGGATTAGCATCTGCAGGTCTAAATTGAGGCTGCGCCGCTGGGGTAGGCTGCTGTGGGGGTTGCTGAGGAGGCTGCTTCGCTGCTTTGAATTGAAATAAGCCATGCTTTGGAGGTGATGGGTTTTTCTGCTGTCGCAGATAATCTGTAGGCTTATCATAGTTTATGTCTATCTTTTCGAAAGATTCTGAATTTATGTCTTTCTGGCTTGGCTTAAAAGAATTTGATTTACTTCGCGAGAAGATCGAGCCTAATTTACTGGGCTTGGGCTCCAATTCTATCTTTTTACCGCCAACGGTTATTATTTTTTTATTATTTTTTTTGAAAAACATCTGAATCAGTTTGAATTTACCCTGCTAGAAAGCATTTCTATAGACTGGGCCAGCCTCTCTTTTCTCATAAGCTTAAGCTGGTAGTCTTTATCATCATAGGCTTTATTTTTCTTGAGCTTCTTGTTCTCGTAGTTAATCTCCCTCGCCAGGCCATAGAGCTCTTCTTTAACTATGTATATGTCTTCGTTGTTGAATGCACCTCCCTTTATTCCTTCTATAATCCTCTCAAGCTCTGCAACCTGGTCCATTATGGAGAGGTTTGGAAGTACAAGTTCAGAGGTTTTCACTCTTTTAAGTTTGCTGTCTGAAAACAAGGGGATGTTAAGAGGAAGCTCTTTTGTAAGATGCTCAAGCTCTTCCTTTGCGCTCCTTTCTGCCTTGATGGGCTGGGCTGGGCCTTTGCTAACCTGGATTTCTTGGATTTCATTTTTAGGCTGGAGTTGCTGCTCTGCCACCCTTCTTTCAGTCTGGATTGGCTTTTGTCGCGAGAAGATTCTTCCCTTCCTTTCAATTTCATTTATTAATGAAATTAGGTCCTTATAATTCTGAGGAGCTTGAGCGGATTCTGAAACAAAGCTTCCAGACATATCTATCTCTGCAGATTGCGCTTTGGTAGAGGTTTGCTCTATCTCCTCTATCAATTTAAGCGTATTTTCATATTTACTGGGCGTATGCCCTTGCTCCTGCATAATTATCACACATTCTGTTTAACTTACAAACATATCGCTTGAAAATTTTAGCTTATTCCTTACAATTTCTATTACCTTTTCTTTGTTCCTGTAATAGTTTGCGATTACTTTACCTGCATCGTTAACGCTAAAAACCTCATTCTCAACCATCCATTTAAGTATCTCCGTCTTCTCAACCAATTCTTGATTTATCTCGCTCGTGGTATATCCTGAATACATTATAAGGGTATCGCCAAGCCTTGTCATCTCGCTGAGCTGCCCGAACTTATCCTCTCTGAGGTTCCATTTGTATATTATGTTTACATCTCCAGACCTTAATACTTCTGCGTATTCGAGTATTCTTCTCATTCCCTTGGACCTATGCCTAAACGCAACAACTATGCTGCCTATCGAATTAAGCATTATTTTTGGAACATCTATTGGCGGGTTTGTCATTCTTACTATGACATCCTGAGCATTATCTGCGTGCAAAGTTCCATATACAGCGTGTCCTGTGTGTATTGCCTCGAAGAGCGTTTCTGCGTCTTTTTTTGTCCTTATTTCTCCAACAATGACTATATCCGGCCTCTGCCTCAATGCGTTTATGGTAAGATCGTACAGAGTAATCTCACCTTTGCCTTCGGGGTTAGGCTGTCTTGTTACCATGGGCACCCATTGAAGGGTATCTGGTAGAGTAAGTTCTCTTGTCTCTTCTACAGATATAACCCTCCTATTGGGAGGGAAGAAAATGCTCATTGCATTTAGAAGGCTTGTTTTTCCGCTTGCGGTTCCGCCTCCTATTATAATGCTTATTTCGTTCTGTATGCATAGCCAGATCATCGCCCCTATTTCGGCGCTTGTTGTCATGTTCTTTATAAGAAGAGGCATTGTCCATGGATTCTTTGAAAATTTCCTTATGGTTATTGTATTGCCCTGCTCCGAGATAGGGTATAGCGTGGCATTTACCCTGGAGCCGTCTGGCAGAGTTGCATCCATAAGAGGCGATAGCGTGTTTATCTCTCTGCCCACAAGCCTGCCCACTTGCGCAGCCTGGTCGTATATCTGGTCTTCACTAGTTGGCTTAAGGTTTGTCTTGCACCATCCGAATTTTTTATGGAAGACCCATATGTAGCTGTTTGCGCCATTGATGGTTATTTCTTCTAGATCATCATCTGCTAAAGGGGCTTCAATATCTCCGAGGCCTAGCATCATGTTGACTATATACGCTATTAGCAGCTCTTTTGTTTTATTGTCAGTCCCGGGAAGGTATTTATCAATAAGCAGGCTGCTAACATCCTTGTATTTAGACCTCATTTCTGCCTGGTATTTTTTGTCTTGTATCCTGGTTGTATCTATAGGCACGCTGGATACCAGGTCTCCCCTTAATGAGAGCAGAAGGACTCTTGTTGCTGCCCCTATTCCGGGTATTGTTACCTGGTATAATGGGGTATATTGATCGGGAGTCTCGATTATTTCTATATCTACAGGCATGCCGTTGGCGTCAAAACTGTATTCGACCAGCTTATTTACCTGGCTTTCTACACCGTTATTCTTTGCATCCTCCATTTTATGCAACCATTATTTTTTCTTGGGCTTGCCTATGTTCCTGGCATCGGCGGAAGTTTTATCCAATTTTTTCTTTGTTCCGGATATCTTTGCCGCACTTTTTTGGGTTTTGACCTGCAGGGATTTTATCGCAGAATCTTTTTGCTCAGCTGTGAGATTAGACATGGTAACGATTCCCTTCAATTCAATCTGCATCTTTTCCAACTCTTTCCTTGTCTCTCCTATCTCATTTTCGATATCTGAGAAATCATTTTTGGTTTTAACAAGATCATTGTCAATCTCCAACGCGTCACCGAACTTGCTTTTGATTTCGTTTATCTTGTTTATTAGATTGTCTGACAGTGCTTTCGCTTCGGCGTTCTGCTGCTTTATCTTTTCCATAGACTTTAAGTATACGTTATTAAATTCGTCTTTGAGATGCTTTACTCTTCTTATGCTTTCTTCCTTATTTTTAATCTGATTTTCCACTTCTTGCGAGGCTGCACTCAGATTCCTGAGCTTTTCCTTTAGCGCATTCTGTATGGACTTTGCTTCATTCCTGTATCCTTTCACCTTGTCATTCATTACCTTCTTGCTCTGTTCTATCTCTTTCTCTATTAATTTTGTCTGCTCGATTACATTCTTCTTAAGCTGTTCTATGGAACTGCTAGAATTTCTGCTAGCCTGGGCCAGTTCATCATTTAATGAGTTAATATTTTTCTGAAGATTGGCTACTTTTATTTTTATATCATCAGGTACTGCCGCTTCTGGAGATGCTGATGAGTTTATGGCTGCAATTTTTGAAGAGAGTTCATCCGCTTTCTTGTTGGCAGAATCATACTCGCTCTCTAGGTTTTTATACAGATTCTCTATGATTTTGCTATTGTGCTCTACTGTATTGTATATGTTATTTAGCACGCCTATGGCTTTCTTCATCTGAGGCATCTCTTCGGTCTCAACCCTTTCAGCCTCAACTATGGCTCCGCGCATGCTTCTTAGGTTATTTTCAAGATTTTGTAGGGATAAGAGCTGCGAGGATGTTGTCTCTTGAAGGGCTGCTGCTTTTAGTTGAATGCTTGATTTTACGACTTTCTCCTGCTCTGCAGTCAAATTTAAAGGAGAGATAAACATTTTTCCAACTTCATAGCTTATCTTTACCATTCCTCCTTTCTCTAATATTTTAGCCCAGTTCTCAACCACTCGAGTATCGGTATTCAACTCGCTGGCGAGGGTATTGAGATCTGTCTTTCCGCCGCTCTTAAGAGTCTCTATTAAGGCATCTATGGTGGTCTTTGTTTCTGGGTCGGGCTGCGTAGCCATCAAAATCACGCTTTATATAAGTTATACTAATAAGCTTAAAATACATTAGGGCTTTGAAAGTTTTAATTAAAAAGTCTGGAAAAAGAGATGAAAATGCCTTAATTTTATAGGAAATGCGGATGCTTTGCTAATTTAATTTATATCAAATTTTTATAGAATAATGAGAAGAACACTGCAATTATTATCATGAATATTATTGTAGTAAGAGGTATTGGAGTAAAGAACAGCATCAGAAGGAATATTGCAGCCATTGTTCCTAAATATATACGTTTATCCCAGGCCAAAACTTTGCTGCCATCGAGAGGGAATACAGGGAGCATGTTGAAAAATGCCAAGATTATGCTTATAAATAAGGTTATATACAGAACTGCGAACAGGTATGAGCTTTGGGGCGGGTTGATTATTGTAAGCATTGCTAGGAATACTCCGAAAACTGCAAAGTTGGTAAGAGGCCCTGCAAGAGAGACTATGCCATATTGCTTTTTGTTAAAACTATGGGCAAATATCACTGTAGCGCCAGGTATGCCGAGAAGAAATCCAAAGGCCCCTGTAGCCAGCGTTATTAGCAGCCCGCTCATCGAACTCCTGAACCCTGCTATTGCACCGTAATGCTGCGCAACAAACTTATGCATAAGTTCATGCAGTATAAAGCTAAGCGAGACTGCAAGTGCAGCTATAGGCAGAAAGTAAAGAAAACTGCTGAGGATTCCGCCAGGCGAACCGTTACCGAAAAGCCCGCCTGAAAGAGTGAGCGACATTGCAACAATAAGGACTATGTCAGACATTAATATATTTTTTATCTCGACCATAGTTGAGAGATTGTCTCGCATGATATAGAATTCCCAGAAACAAATATAAATAATGGAGGCATTGAATATATCTTTGTAGCTCCATAGTCTAGTGGTCAAGGATACCAGGCTCTGGACCTGGGGACCCCAGTTCGAATCTGGGTGGAGCTAACTTATTGGATTGATGTTGTTTCCTAATTTTACAGGGAATATGCTGCTTCTGTGTTTTATAAATACCTTCCTTACCTCCATCTCAGCAATGCTTATAAAAAGCGTTGATTAAATATAGTGTTGTGGTTATTTGGCTGAAAAAAAGTTTGCTAATATTAACGGGCACGTAATTGTATGCGGTTATGGGATTGTGGGCAGCAAGGTAGTCTCATCGCTTATAGAGCACGGCATAACCTTTGTAATAATAGAAAACGACCCTAATGTAGTCAAAGTCATCGAAGAGCTGGAATATAACGTGATACTGGCAGATGCTACATCTTCCCGCGTACTTAAGAGTGCCGGCATTTTATCTGCTAAAGCCATAGCCGTTGTGATGGATAATGACGCCAAAAACCTTTTTGCAGTGCTTACGGCAAGAGACCTTAACAAAAAAATATTCATAGCCACTAGGTCAAACGATGATTTTATGAGAGAGAAGTTAGTTGATGCTGGGGCAGACTTCATAGTCATGCCGCAAAAGACCGCCAGCATGGAAATAGTAGATGAACTTGTAAAATAGGTGCGTAGTTGAATGTTCCTGAGATAGAGAGAAAGAGCATTGCTAGTAGGACCCTTATCGCACTGGGGGCTATTGCAGTGATTGTTGCACTTGTAACTCTTTATTTTGTATACAACTTGTCGCATAATTTCTATGTATCTGCGTATTACACCATAGGAACTCTTTTCGATGCTGTTGGAATCAATGTAATGCCGACCCTTCAGGCATATGCCCCTCCATTCAGCGGAAAATTTGATGCACTAATTGCACTCTCAATAATAGACGGGTTTGTAAAGATTGTTGCTGTAGGTATAGCTCTTGCGGCTGTAGTTGAGATACTCTCAAATACCAACATAATTACAAAAGTCAATTCTTTTACAGCGAAAAGGCTGAAGAATCATACAATAATATGCGGATACTCGGATATAGGAGCAAACGTTGCTATGGAGCTTAAGAAAGAGGGGCATAATGTCGTCATAGTTGACAAGAAAGCAGAGACGGCCGAGACTCTTTTTGAGTTCGGATATAAGATAGTCAATGGCGACTTCACTTCTGAAGAGATATTGAAAAGCGCAGGGGTGGAAAATGCGCGCGCCATATTATTTGCAGCTGAAGATGATCTTGCCACCCTTATTGGGATAATCACAGCCAAACATTTGAATAGCAATATAAAGATAATTTCCAGGGCATCTGATGAGTCTTCTGTGACAAAGATGCAGAGAGGGGGCGCGGATATCTGCGTTGTTCCTGAAATACTAGGAGGGATAAGAATGGGCGAGGCGATAAGGTCTAGGGTGGCAAAATGAAATCAGAAGATGCACGATATATTCTTCTTGCTGCGGCCATTATACTCTATTCTATTGCTGTAGCTTTGACAGTAAGCGAAAACGTGGACTTGAAAACCGCCATAATATGGAACCTTCTCGCCTCTTTGTACATATACTATAGCCTTATACAAACAAGCATAGTGTCAAGCCCAGCCATATTGATTGCAAGCCTGCTGGACGCTTTCGTATTTGCATTGCTAACAGTCTTCCTTGCTGGATGGTTTATGGGCATAATACGTAGAATAAACATATCGGAGTACCTCTCCTCCATTAAGATAAAAAGGCTGAGAGGGCACGTAATTCTAGCGCCGTATAACTCTTTCTCAAAAACACTATCTGAGGAGATGCAGAAGAAGAAAATCAAATTCGTTATTATGGCGGAAAACCCCGTTCAGGTTGCGAAACTTTACAACAAACATATGCTTGCGATAGTGGGAGGGGTTAAGAACAAGGAGTCATTCAAGATTGCCGGGCTGGATAATGCAAACCATATAATAGCTTGCGGAGATAGCGATGTGGAAAATGCGCTCATAGCAATAACATCTAAGAGCATAAATCCAAATATAAAGATAATTTCTAGGGTAATAGAAGAGGATAATATTAAGAAACTTTATAAATCCGGAGCTTCGCTCATAGTAATACCAGGCATAACAGCAGGCGAACGGATATCTGGCGAGATTTTAAACAGGGTTGTATAGGCTGCGAGTTAATCTGCAGGCTAAAATTTCAATTCAAAGGATGGCACATTTACTTGAGGCTGGGCGTAAGAATAGGAAACTCCCTCTTGTTTACTTTAAGTTTGCGGAAGTCCATCAAGTAGTTATACATCGCTTGCCGAAGCATATCGTTTATCGGCTTGGGCTTCAGG